>NZ_JBWKKH010000005.1:0-82666 GCF_056431645.1 Saccharopolyspora sp. NPDC045839 | reverse complement strand
AGCAAAGCGTCCCTTGTGGTGTGGGGGGGGGGGGGGGTTTGTGGAGGAGGGGGGGAGGGACGGGGGTTGTGGTTCGGGGGGGAGGACAGACCACCCAAACCCCCCCACGGCCCCGTTTGGCCGGGGACGGTCAGGGGTCGGTGCCAGAATCTCGTGGCATGGCGAGGAGAACGGTTCGGGCGCTGGCCGGCCTGCTGGTTCGTTCGGGCATGGTGGCGGAGGAGAAGTCCGCCGAAGTGCTGGCCGGCATCGGCGAGCGGAACGATCTGGACGAGGAGCTGGCGGAACACGACATCTTCGGCTGGCTCCCGGAATTCGGCATCGCGATCTCGGTGCACGGTGAAGACGTCGACCACGTCGAGGACTACTACCGGTACCTGCTGGAGCGGGAAGTGACCGCGTGCACGGGTGGCGCGGTGGTCGTCTCGGATCTGGTGCTGGTGCGCGACGAGGACGACGACGAGTTCCTGCACTTCCTGCGCAACGGCGAGTCCGTCTGGTGGTCGGTCGAGCACCAGTCCGATGACTACGCGGACCAGGGAGCGGTGGCGACGCAGCTCATCGACCTGAACCCGGGCGGCGACGATCCGCGCGTGTTCTACCAACTCCGGCGGGAGACGGTGGAGGCATGTCAGGACGATGTGCACGTCCTGGCGTCGCCGGAGCAGGCCAGGGCGCTTCGCGACGAGTTCGGCCTGGGTTTTTACCAGCCGGACGTGGAGTGGCCGCGTCGCGGGGCGGCACCGACGGCGGAGCCGGGCACGGTCGAGTGGTACTTGCAGGAAGACCGCCGGCTCATGACCGAATCGGCCAGGGAATTCCTCGACCGCTGGCTGTCCGATATGGACGATCGGCTCGACGAGTGGCGTGCCGGTTTCCTGCCGGAGGACTTCCCGTTCGACTTCTCCCTCGACTCCCTGGACGCGCTGGGGCGGCTCGTGCTCGACCGGTTCCCCGACCGGCCGGCGGTCCGCGAAGCCGCCGAGGACCCGTTCGTCGTGGGCGCGGTTCGCTACCTCGGCGAGACGCTGATCCGGAACGGGCCGAACCACTGGGGTTACCAGGACCTGGTGGGGGACTCGGACGACTGGACGCCGAAGATCCGGCCCAACACCCCGGACGCCTTCCAGCTGATCGTGACCCCGCTGCACGAGCTCTGCGCTGCCGCCGGCGATCGCGACCCCGGCATCCTCGGCAGGTCGGCCGAGCAGCTGCGCGACTCGGTCGACCGGTACGCGAAGGCGCTGCGGGCACTCGGCTCGATGCGGTCAGAGGTGGACGTCTAGGCGCTGACCTGCGTTGATCGTGCAGGTCTCGGAGAAGCGGAGCAGCGGGCCCGATTCGTCGGCGCTCGCTCGCACGTCGACCGGGGCGCAGCCGAGGGTGGCTCGTGGCTCGGCGGCGGTCGCGTCGAGGCGGAGGGTCCGCAGCTCCAGGCGGCCGTGGTGCAGCTCGATCGTGCTGGTGCGCTGGGATTCGCTCCGCGTCTGCCGGTAGCGGCCCCAGCCCTCGGCCGTCGCGAAGGCGGCCGCGAACTCCTCGGCGCGGATCTTGGGGACGAAGCCCAGGTGCCCGTTGGGACCGTGGTGCTCGAAGCCGAGCGCGCTCAGGTAGGTGCCGAAGCTGGCCATCGAGCGCGCGTAGTGGTCGCTGCACTCGATCTCGTTGTACGGGTTGCGCCGCAGCGGGCCGTACCGGTCGTGCACGGAGCGGGCGATCGCCAGGCCCTCGCCGACCATGCCCTCGGCGATCAGGTGCGCGGCCACCTGGTACTCGATGCCGTGCCAGGCCTCGTTGAAGTAGCTGGTCGACCAGTTGTCGCCGGCCTCGTCGCCGCCGCCGTCCGGCCAGGTGCACATCACCAGCGCCGGGACGTCGGCGTCGTAGAAGATCCGCCCGCCGTCGATCGGGCTGTGCTCCCGGTACTCCATCGGCCGGGGCACGAAGTTGTGCCGCCAGATGCTGCGCAACGCCGACCTGGTCGGCTCGGGCGGCAGCACGCGGGGCAACCCGAGCTGGGCGGCCCAGCTCTGCCCGAGCAGCTGGTCGGCGAAGCAGCCCCGGTTGGTGTTGACCGAGCCCGGGTGCGCCGGGTCGAGCTCGTGCACGAAGTACTCGCCGTTGAACAGGTCCCGGACGATCACCTCGGTCCCGCTGGCGGCCAGTCCGGCGCAGCGCCGGGCGAACGCGTCGTCGCCGACCTCGCAGGCCATCGCCTCCCCGGCCCGCAGCGCCGCGACGTACAGCCCGGAGAGCCAGCTGTTGCGGCCGAACCAGGTGGCGTCCTGGGTGTTGGGCTGCGCACCGTCGAGGATCCCGTCGGGCTCGGCGTCGGAGCCGATCAGGTACTCGACCGCCTGCCGGGTTCGCGGCCAGACGCGCCGCAGCCAGCCGGAATCCGGTGACATCTGGTGCTCGCGGTAGATCCGCAGGATCGTCCCGGCCTGCCCGTCGACGGCCGGGCTGCGGTCGGCCTCGCCGCGCATGCTCAGCTGCCCGGTCGCCGCGTGGAATCCGATGCCCAGGTCGACGCGTTCTCGCGTGTCCCGCTCCACGACCGGGAACAGCCGGGCGAGCGCGTGCGCGTAGTGCCACACGTGCGTGCAGGTGCCGGCGCAGCAGTAGGCGCCCTCCCAGCCGTAGAACCGGCCGTCGGCGAAGCGGTAGCAGGTCGACGTCGACAGGATCGTGGTGTTCGCGGCGACCCGCTCCAGGAACCAGTGCGGCAGCGTCGAGTCCTCGTACCAGGCGCGAGTCCACGCCCGCGTCGCGCCGAGCAGCCGCTCCTGTTCGCGAGCCAGATGCGCGACGACGTCTTGCGCGCTGCCGAAGCGGTTCGCGTAGTGCCGCAGCAGCTCCCGGCCGTGCTCCAGAAAAGCCAGCCCTTCCCGGTCCGGCACCGGGAAGTGCCAGGCCAGCGCGAACCGGATCGTCCGCTGCTCGCCCGGCCTCAGCGTCACGGCCGCCGCGACCACTCCGGCGCCGCGCTGGGTCAGTCCGTCTACTGTGGATGATCCCGGCGCCAGTGCGAAGACGTCGCTCGGTGATTCGAAGGTCTCCGTCGCCGGGCAGATCCGCGCCCGGTCGGCGCCGAGCACGGCCAGGGCGACGCTGCCGTGGTCCGGCAGCTCCGGCAGGGCGGGCTGGGTGGGGGCGTGATCGGTGAGCCGGAGCTGGTCGACGCCGACGTGGCCCCACGGCCCGGTCTCGGCGTCGATGATCTCGATGACCGCGTCCTCGCCCTGCCATGGCCCCAGGTACAGCACCCGGTCGGCGAGCCGGTCGCTGAACGAGCCGGTGGCGGTGCCGACGATCGTGCCGCCCACGACGACGTTGAGGCAGCACGTGCCGGGGTAGTTGCCGCCGCTGAGGCGGAACCGCAGGTAGTTGCGCTCGATCCGGAACGGCTCGCTGCGCAGCGTCCCGGTCGCGCGATCCCGCGCTCCGGCATCGTCGCCGGGGGCGCTCGCGTGCGAATCGGCCATCCGCATCCCGAACGCGCCCGCCTCGCCCTGGTAGCCGGGCCGGTCGAGGGTGCGGACCGGGCCGCTGCCGAACGCGTCGCCGGTCACCGACCAGCCCGCGTAGTCGGGCTTTTCCCAGTCCTCCAGCACGATGTCCGCGCGACCCGGGTTCTCCGGCGCTCCTTCGGCGGCGGTGAACTGCACGCCGGTCACGCCGTCGAGGGCGAACTCCCGGGAGCGCAGCCGGAGCGGCCGGGTGTGCCTGCTGGTCAGGCAGACGGGGTTCGCCAGGAATCCGGCGACCTCGACCTCCGTCGTGGTCGTCCCGGTGTTCGTCGCGGTGTAGTCGAGGAACACGGCGGGGTAGGAGCTGTCGTCGATCTCGGTCGGGACGAACGGCGAGCAGGCGTTCAGCGCGATCCGCACCGGCTCGCCCGGATCGGCGTAATCGACCTCCGCCGCCGGTGGCCGCCCGGTGAAGGTCACCTCCGGGAAGCCGCGCGCGTCGAGCCAGCGGGCGCGCTCGCCGTCGCCGTCGGTGACGCGCACCGCGAAGCTGTGCTTGAACGGCGAGCTCGGCAGCGGTGGCCGGGTGAAGTGCAGGTCGTTGATGTTGGCCGGGGCCGTCCGGTTGTCGACGTCCCAGAGCCACAGGCGCCCGTCGCCGCCCAGGTAGAGCTGCCCGCAGCCGATGCCGCCGATCGGCATCCCGACGAACTTCAGCTCCTCGCCGCGAAACCGGCTCGGGGTGCCGCGGTCGGACAGGTCCTCGCGTTCAGCTTCGGCGGACACGACGCAACTCCCTCTGCGCTACCGCGCGGGTGGCCGATTTCGGTGCGAAACCAGTCGATTCTAGGAATTCACCGCGTGATCGCGTGGTTACTCGGTACGTTGATCATCCGGTCGGAGGAACGGCCGGAGATCGTTACAGGCCGTGAGGATGCCCACTATGCGGGAGCCGTGTCTCGGCAAGTGGTCGGCTGAGGTTTAGAGTGCTGCAGAGGCCGTTTTGAATGGGGTGGTGTGGGTGCGCTAGGGCGGGTTGTTGTTTTGAAGCGGCGCAGCCGCTTAGCCCACCTACGCCGCTTGCACCGCCGCGGGTTCTCAGGGGTCTTCTCGCGAGGACAGCCCCGACGCGTCGTATTGGTCATACGTGTGTCGGGGATCCCACAGCGAGAAGGCGCCTGAGGTTCTGCTACCCGCACCGCCACGCAAAACGAGCCTGGAAATAGGTATTCGTGTCACGAGGAAGGTTTCGGCGCCATGGCGGTCGGCCAAGCCCCAGCACCTGGAGTGCGGGGTTCCGGAGCATCGGGAGATCCCACCCCGCGGAACTCGACCCGGCAGGTCGTGCTCGCCAGCCTCGTAGGCACCTCGATCGAGTTCTACGACTTCTACGTCTACGCGACCGCCGCGGTGCTGGTCTTCCCGCACCTGTTCTTCCCGGCGGGCGACCCCACCGCCGCGACCCTGCAGTCGCTGGCGACGTTCGCGATCGCTTTCGTCGCCCGCCCGGTCGGCTCCGCGCTGTTCGGGCACTTCGGCGACCGCATCGGCCGGAAGTCCACGCTCGTCGCGTCGCTGCTGACGATGGGCATCTCGACCGTGCTGATCGGCCTGCTGCCCGGCTACGAGCAGATCGGCGTCGTCGCGCCGCTGCTGCTGGCGCTGTGCCGGTTCGGCCAGGGCCTGGGCCTCGGCGGCGAGTGGGGCGGCGCCGCGCTGCTGGCCACCGAGAACGCGCCCGCGGGCAAGCGGGCCTTCTTCGGCACCTTCCCCCAGCTGGGCGCGCCGATCGGGTTCTTCTTCGCCAACGGCCTGTTCCTGCTGCTGTCGGAGTTCATGGACGACGCGACGTTCCTGTCCTGGGGATGGCGCGTGCCGTTCCTGGTGTCGGCGGTGCTGGTCGTGGTCGGCCTGTGGGTGCGGCTGAACATGCACGAAACCCCGGCGTTCGCGAAGGTCGTGGCGCGCAACGAGCGTGCGAAGGTGCCGTTCGCGGAGGTCTTCCGCAGCGACCTGAAGGCGCTGGTGCTCGGCACGTTCATCATGCTGGCCACCTACGTGCTGTTCTACCTGATGACGGTGTTCTCGCTGTCCTACGGCACGGCCAAGACCGGCCTGGGCTACGAGCGCTCGCAGTTCCTGGTCATGCTGCTGGTCGGCGTGGTGTTCTTCGGCCTGACGGTCCCGCTGGCCGGCTGGCTGGCCGACCGCTTCGGGCGGCGCCCCACGCTGATCATCACCACCGTCGCGATCATCGTGTTCGGCCTGCTGATGGGCCCGTGGTTCGGCGCGGACTCCGGCGTGGCCACGGTGTCGTACCTGATCGTCGGGCTCGGCCTGATGGGCATGACGTTCGGGCCGATGGGCGCGGTGCTGCCGGAGCTGTTCCCGACCGCGGTCCGCTACACCGGCGCCTCGGTGTCCTACAACCTGGCCAGCCTGCTGGGCGCCTCGGTCGCCCCGTACATCGCGACCTGGCTGGCCAGCTCCTACGGGCTGGGCTGGGTCGGCGTCTACCTGGCGGCG
Source organism: Saccharopolyspora sp. NPDC045839 (assembly GCF_056431645.1). Classification (NCBI taxonomy): domain Bacteria; kingdom Bacillati; phylum Actinomycetota; class Actinomycetes; order Pseudonocardiales; family Pseudonocardiaceae; genus Saccharopolyspora; species Saccharopolyspora sp. NPDC045839. Next base: position 76,670 of record NZ_JBWKKH010000005.1, on the reverse strand, counting down.
ATGGGCGCCGTCACGCTGATCGCGCTGATCATCTCCAGGGAGACCCGCGAGACGTCAATCGAGCACTGAACCCAACCGCGCGAGCAGCTCGTCCAGCAGCGGCAGCGAGGTCGCGTGGTTGAAGCGGACGAAGCCCCGTCCGGCCGTCGAGCCGGGCGGGGCGTAGTTCGTTCCGGAGTTGACCCGGACCCGGGCGTCCCGCAGCAGCACCTCCGCCGGTTCCGGCCCGAGCTCGCGGACGTCCAACCAGGCCAGGAATCCCGCCTGCGCGCGGTGCACCCGGACCCGCGAGCGTTCGCCCGCCCACTCCTGCAACCGGTCGCGCGTGCGGTCCAGGTAGCTGCGCACCGCCGTCAGCCACCCGCCGTCGTCCCGCCACAGGGCGGTCGCGACGGCCAGCCCGGGTGTCGAGGCGCGCATCTTCTCGTACGGCGGGATGGTGTCGAGGAGGTGCTTCGTCGACTCCTGGCACACCAGCACCGCGGACTTGAGCCCCGGGACGTTCCACCCCTTGGACGCGCTGGTCACCGTGACGGACCGGGCGCCGACTGCGGCGAAGGGGACGAAGTCCTGATCGCTCGCGCGCAGCGGCGCGTGGACCTCGTCGCTGATCACGAAAGCCCCGCGCCGGTCGGCGAGTTCCGCGAGCGTCCGCAGTTCGTCGCGCGACCAGATCCGGCCCGTCGGGTTGTGCGGGTGGCACAGCAGCACCGCCTTCGCGCCGGTGGCGAGCGCGCCGGCGACCGCGTCGAAGTCGATCCGCCAGCCGTCCTCGGCGTCGAGCAGCGGGCATTCCCGGACCGGCCGGTCGAGGTGGTCGAGCAGGGCCATGAACGGGGGATAGGCCGGGGTCAGCAGCACGACGCCGTCGCCGGGCGCGGTCAGGCGGCGCACCGCCGCCTCCAAGCCCGCCAGCACGTCGGCGACGGGCGAGACCAGCGCGGGGTCGACGCGCCAATCCTGTTCCCGCGCAACCCAATCCGCGAACGCCGCGAGGTGCTCGTCGATCACCGGGTAGCCGAAGTCGGCGCGCTCGACCAGCTCCAGCAGCACGTCGCGGGCCACCGGGCACAGCGGGTAGTCCATCTCGGCGACCCAGGCGGGCAGGACGTCGGGATCGACCAGGGCCCACTTCTGGGAGCTGCGCCGCCGCAGCTCGTCGGGGCGCAGGGCGTCGAATTCGGCGTGCAGTTCCGCAACCGTCATTCTCGTCATTATGCGGTGGCGGCGTTGCTCGATCGGCGAAATTCGTTGGCGCGACGCCGGGTTCGCGTGGTTAGGTGCGGTCATGTCCGACATCGCCGCTGCTGAGCGCCTGCGGGCGTGGGTTCGGGAAGACTTCGGCGTCGACCTCGTGGCGATCGATCCGGTAGGCAGCGGTGTGGACGTGGCCGCCGAGGTCCGGCGCGGCACTTCCGCGGCGGGGGAGCGGTACGCGGTCAAGTGGAGCGGCGGCGGCACGACGGCGGGGCTGGCGGTGTCGGCGTGGCTCGCCGGGCGCGGAGTGCCGGGCGTCGCCGGGCCGGTGCCGACGCGTAGCGGCGGGTTGTGGAGCGAGCGCGCGGGGCGCCGGCTGTCCCTGGCGCCGTGGGCGTCCGACGAGGGCGCGCTGGATGGCGGGATGACGGCGGAGCACTGGCAGGCTTATGGAGCAATGCTCGCGCAGGTGCACGCCATGCCGGTGGCGGAGGCGCCGGAGTCGCTGCCGCGCGAGGAACACACGCACGAGCGCTGGGCATCGGCGGTGCGCGTGCTCCACGGCGAGTGCACTTCCGGCGAACTTCCGGACGACCACCTCGTCCGTTCCCTGGCCGCGGAGTGGCGCTCGGCGGCGGACCGCATCGCGGCGCTGCTGACGCACGCCGATGCCGTGGGGCGGAAGCTCCGCGCCCAGTACGCGCCCGAGGTCGTCTGCCACGGCGATCCGCACCTGGGGAACCTGCTGCTGCGCGGTGCGGGGGTGTCCCTGATCGACTGGGACGACGCGGTCCTCGCCCCGCGCGAACGCGATCTCCTGTTCGTGATCGGCGGTGTGCTGCTGCCGTTCGCGCCGATCGGCCGGCAGGAGCAGCAGTGGTTCTTCGCCGGGTACGGGCCGGTGGACATCGACCCGGACCGCCTGGCCTACTACCGGTGCGTGCGCGCCCTGGGGGACCTCGCAGTGCCGGCCGCGCAGGTGCTGGAGAACCGCGCCCCGGAGGCCGAGCGAGCGGAAGCGCTGGCCCTCTTCCGGGGCGTGGTGTCGTCCGCCGGCCTCGCCGGCCTCGCCCTCGCCTCGGCGGGCAACGGCTCCCCGGCGGCCACGAGCTAGATCTCGGCTTCACCCCAGGATTCGACGACGACCTTGTTGCCGACGGACAACCTGCCCGGTCGGACGACTGCGAACTTGGTGCCGAAGGCGATCCCCGCATCCGCCCGCCGGTACCGGGCGAGGGTGCGCAGCGGCTGCGGGCCGGCTCGAAGACCGGACTCCTGGTCGACGGTCGTGACGGCGCAGCGGATCGCGAGCTTGGCGTAACCCAGCGCCGCTTCGCCGATCGAGATCGTGCGCGCCAGGTCTTCGGTGTGCGGGTCGTCCCAGCCGCTGATCACGATGTTGGGCCGGAACCGGTTCATCGGCAGCGGCGCCGAACCGTCCTCCGCCAGCCGCTCGTCGAGCAGGTCCAGCGACGCCGTGGAGATCAGGTGCACGGGGCAGCTGTCGGCGTAGCCGGACGTCCCGGGGGTCGCGCCGTCGGTCACGCGGTCGTGCTCGGGCGGGACCCGCACCAGCCGGCTTGGCGCGCCGAGCAGGTCGGAGAACCACTCCGCGACGGCCTCGCCCTGGTCGATGCCCAGGTACGGCGCGCCGAACAGGTCGACCGGGCGGCGCGCACCGGTGCTGTTCACGGCGACGGTCAGCGGGTCGGTTCCCGGCGCCGAGAGGGTCATCAGGTCCCCGTCGACCCGGGGCTGAGCCAGCGCGAGCCGGGGATGTCTGCGCTGGGTCCGGTAGGTGCCGTCGAGGTCGACGACCATGAACGCGCGATCGTGTTCGAGCCCGGCGGGGGTCAGCGTGGCACCGCTCGTCGCGATTCCCGCGCATCCCTTCACCGGGTAGCTGATGAGAGCGGCGATCTCGCCTGGCGCGATGAACGTAGCGCACCTCCTCGGTCAGGAGGCGCCCTTGTGTCCCTTCGCGTCGGCGGCCAAGCGTGGCGGGCACGGCCCGTCGCAGCGCCTCTCGACCGCGTTGCTGAGAAGCTTGCCGATTCGTGGCCTCGTAGTCAACTGGTTATCGCGGCAGGCGGCCGGTGGTGCGCAGCAGGTCGAGCAGGCGGTCGACGAACTCGGCCTGGGCGGCGTTGAGCTTCTCGCGGGCGGTGTCCGGATCGCACCACAGGGCCCGGTCGACCTCCGGGAAGCTCTGGCGGCGGCCCGACTTCGGCGGCCACTCCACCTCGAACTCGTTGCTGCGCAACGCGGTCGGGTCGAAGTCGCCCTCGACGGCCCAGGCGGTCACGAGCTTGCCGTTGCGCTGCTTCACCTCGCCCAGCGGCGACAGCTCGCGGTCGGTCAGCGGCATGCCGGTCTCCTCGGCGAATTCCCGGACCGCCGCCGACCGCGCCTCCTCGTCGGGCTCGTGCTCGCCCTTCGGGATGGACCAGGCACCGGCGTCCTTCTTCCGCCAGAACGGGCCGCCCGGGTGCACCACGAGGACCTGCGGAGATCCGTCCTCGACCTTGAACAGCAGGATGCCGGCGCTTCGCTTGCTCACGCCACCAGTGTCGCGCACCCACCCCGGCGCGCGCGACGGCGGTGTCCGATGTGGATGGTGACGCGCCGGCGGTCAGCCCTGGCGCAAATCCCGGAACGCGTCGATGCTGGCAGCGTGGAACGGGTCGTGCTGCACGTGGATCTCGATCAATTCATCGTCGCCGTGGAGCTGTTGCGCCATCCCGAGCTGCGCGGGCGGCCGGTGCTCGTCGGCGGCTCCGGTGACCCGAAGCAGCGCGGCGTCGTGGCCGGGGCGTCCTACGAGGCCCGCGAGTTCGGGGTTCGCTCCGGCACGCCGCTGCGCACCGCCGCGGCCCGCTGCCCGGAGGCGGTGTTCCTGCCCGCCGACCGCGAGACCTACCTCGCCGCGTCCGCCGACGTGATGGCGGCGCTGCGGGAGATCGGCGGCATCCTGGAGGTCGCCGGGTGGGACGAGGCGTTCATGCTGGTCGACACCGAGGACGCCGGGCTGACCGCGCGATCGGTGCAGCAGCACGTGCGGGAGCGCACCGCGCTGGCGTGCTCGGTGGGCATCGGCGACAACAAGCTCCGCGCGAAGCTGGCATCCGGGCTGGCCAAGCCGGCCGGGGTGTTCCGGCTGGACATGTCCAACTGGGTCGAGGTGATGGCGCACCGGCCGCCGGAAGCGCTGTGGGGCGTCGGCGCGAAGACGGCGAAGAAGCTCGCCGCGCGCGGCATCGCCACGGTCGGCGACCTGGCGAGGACGGCGATGGCGGACCTCGCGGGCGAATTCGGCCCCAACATCGGGCCGTGGCTCGTCGCGCTCGCGCACGGCTACGACTCGACCCCGGTCACCGACGAGCCCTACCAGGCCCGCTCGCACGGCCGGGAGGTCACCTTCCAGCAGGACCTGCGCGACGAGGCCGAGATGCGCTCGGAGATCACCCGCCTCTCGCACGTCGTGGCGGACGACCTCGCGGCCGAGGACGTCCTGGCCCGCCGCGTCGTCGTGAAGGTGCGGGATTCCCGCTTCGCCACCCACACCCACGGCGTGTCCCTCCCGGCCCCGACCCGCGACGCCGGGGCTATCGACGGCGCGGCCCAGACGGCCCTCGGCCGGTTCCCACTGGACCGCCCGGTCCGCCTCCTCGGCGTCCGGGCCGAGATCGCCCGGGCCAGTGGGGTGAGGTGAACGGACTGTTCGCGTCGTTAGGTGGAGTGAACGGTCCGTTCGCTCGGGAACGGTGAGTTGGGTGGGGTGAGGTGAATGGACTGTTCGTGTCGTTAGGTGGCGTGAACGGTCCGTTCGCTTCAGTCCGCGCCCTCGCGTTCGGCGAGGGCCTTGCGCAGCAGCGGGGTCAGGCGGAAGTCGACGAGGCTGCGCATCGCCAGCGCGAAGTTGGTGCGCTCCACGCCGGGCGTCGCCAGGACCTGCCCGGCGATCCGGTACAGGTCGTCGGCGTCCACCGCGACCACCCGCACCAGCAGGTCGGTCGCGCCGGTGAGGCCGAAGACCTCGACGATCTCCGGGATCTGCGCCATCGACTCGGCCAGCTCGCCGAGCATCTGCTGGGTGACCTGCACGGTGATGAACGCGGTCAGGGGGTGGCCGAGCGAGGCCGGGTCGATGCGCCGCTCGAACGACCCGAGCCTGGGCTCCAGCTTGGCGAGCCGGGCCTGCACCGTGTTGCGGGACAGCCCGACGCGTTCGGCCAGCGCGACCACCGTCGCGCGCGGCTCCTCCCGCAGCGCCAGCAACAGCCGGATGTCCACCTCGTCGAGCGTGTCAGCGCTGGGCACAATGCTCACCTCCGTCGGCTCGCACCGAGCCGTGCCGGTGCAGAATGCGTAAGATCAGGTCCACGACTTGTGCAGTGATTGTGCTCTTGGTGTTCTCGTCGAAGCAATGTGGCAACTTTCCCGAGGAGGCGCGATGACCAGCGCGGCACCGGTCCAGGCGGCGACGGCCGAATCCCTGCGCGAGGTCGAGCAGCGGGTGCTGTGGTTGTCGACCGCGATCATCGACCACGCCAACCGGGTGCGGCCCAACGCCTCGGGGCTCAAGGTCGGCGGGCACCAGGCGTCCTGCGCCTCGATGGTGTCGATCATGACGTCGCTGTACTTCGAGCACCTGACAGCGGCGGACCGGGTCTCGGTGAAGCCGCACGCGTCGCCGGTGCTGCACGCGATCAACTACCTGCTCGGCGAGCTCGACGAGGCGCACCTGACCACGCTGCGCGAGTTCGGCGGCCTGCAGAGCTACCCGAGCCGCACCAAGGACCCCGACCCCGCAGACTACTCGACGGGCTCGGTCGGACTCGGCGCCACCGCCCCGATCTGGGGCGCGGTGGCCCGCCGCTACGTCGACAGCCACGTCGGCGGCGCGGGCACCGGGCGGCAGTACTCGCTGCTGGGCGATGCGGAGCTGGACGAGGGCGCCTGCTGGGAAGCGATCATGGACCCGACCGTCGCCGACCTCGGCGAGGTCGTCTGGATCGTCGACCTCAACCGCCAGTCCCTGGACCGGGTCGTGCCGAACATCGCGGCCAACCGCCTGCAGGGCATGTTCGCCGCCGCCGGCTGGCAGGTGCTCACCCTGAAGTACGGGCGGCTGCTGGAAGAGCTGTTCGCCCGGCCGGGCGGCGACGCGCTGCGGGCGCGCATCGACGGCATGAGCAACCCGGAATACCAGCGGTTGCTGCGCTGCACACCGGAACAGCTGCGAGAGCGGCTGCCCGGCGCCGGCGGCGGGGAGATCGCCCGGCTGCTGTCCGATGTGGACGACGAGGCGCTGGCCGCGGCGATCCGCAACCTCGGCGGGCACGACCTGGCGGCGCTGGACGGCGCGTTCCGGGCCATCGACGACACCCGGCCGACCGTCATCTTCGCTTACACCATCAAGGGATACGGCCTGGCCAGCGAGGGCCACCCGCAGAACCACGGCTCGCTGCTGAGCGCCGAGCAGATGCGGCAGCTCGCCGAGAGCGTCGGCGCCGATCTGAACGACCCGTGGCACCGCTTCGAGACCGGCAGCCCGGCGGGTCGGCGGTGCTCCGACGCCGCCGCGCGCCTGCGCCGCCGCGAGCGCCCGCAGGTGTCCCCGCCGGAGCTGCCGGCGGACATCGGGCGGACGCCGACCGGCACCACGACCACGCAGGCCGCGCTCGGCCGCGCGCTGCTGGACCTGACGCGCGGCGCGCCGGACGCCGCGGCGCGGATCGTGACGCTGGCACCGGACGTCAGCTCGTCGACGAACCTCGGTGGCTGGCTGAACAAGGTCGGCGTGTGGTCGCCCACGGAGCGGGTCGACTGGTTCGCCGACGACGCCGAGACCATCCTGCACTGGCGGGAACGCCCGGCCGGTCAGCACATCGAGCTCGGCATCGCCGAAACGAACCTGGTCGGGCTGCTCGGCGAGCTCGGCGCCACCTGGAGCCGCTGGGGCCAGCCGCTGCTGCCGATCGGCGTGGTCTACGACTGCTTCGTCGGGCGCGCGCTGGAACCGTGGTCGTTCGGGATGTACGCGGGCGGCCAGTCGATCCTGGTGGGCACGCCCTCGGGCGTCAGCCTCGCGCCGGAGGGCGGCGCGCACCAGTCCGTGATCACGCCGTCGATCGGCCTGGAACAGCCGGGTCTGACCAGCTACGAGCCGGCGTTCGCCATCGACACCGAATGGTGCCTGCTGGCCTCGCTGGCCCGCCTCGGCAGGCCCGACGGCGGCTCCGCCTACCTGCGCCTGTCGACCCGGCCGGTCGACCAGACGCTCGCGGCGGTGCCCGCCGACCCGGCGGCCCGCGAGCGCCGTCGCCGCCTGGCGATCGGCGGCGCGTACCCGCTGCGCCGCCACGAGGCGCCGGAGGTGACGTTGGCGGCGATGGGCGCGCTGGTGCCCGAAGCGCTGGCGGCCGCCGACCGGCTCGAAGCGCAGGGTGTCGGCGCGGACGTGGTGTGCGTGACCAGCCCGGGCCTGCTGTTCGAGGCGTTGCGGGCGCGCCAGGGAGCCGGTGGCTCTGCGGGCATCCTGGATCAGGTCTTCCCGGCACACCGGGCGACGCCGCTGGTGACCGTCCTAGATGGACACCCGCACACGCTGGCGTTCCTGGCGGGGATCAACCGGGTCCGGGCGGCCCACCTCGGCGTCACGAACTTCGGTCAGTCGGGCTCCCTGGAGGACGTCTACCGCTACCACGGCCTGGACGCGGACACGATCGTCCGCACGGCCCTCGACACCACCGACCACGCCTGACGCGCCAGGGCGGGGATTCCAATTTTGCCTAAAATTGGAATCCCCACCCGGCTCCCGCTTTCCCCAAGGGGCCGGCTCGGAAGCGCTCCGGGCCGGCTCGTCCGAAGGCGCCCGACGCCCTGGGGTCCAGGCGGTGAACTCTCACGCGTGCCCGCCTCCCGCACTGAAACGGGCCCTGAAGTCGGGGGCTCGGCCCGCCCGCGGGTGGGTTCCGATTTTGCCTAAAATTGGGAAATTCCTTGGTCAGGTGGTGAATCCTGCTGCTATGGCCAGGAAGATCTCGGTGCAGTGGTCGATGAGGCGGGCTTCGTCGACGTCCAGGGTGCCGTCCAGCCAGGCCGTCAGGGTCTGCGCCAGGCCGCCCACGATGAAGTGCGTCGTGAGTTCGAGGTGCGGGGTTCCGGTGATGCCGTAGAAGTCCTTCGCCTGACCGCCCAGCAGTGCGGCGAACAGTCTCGAGGAGTCCAGGCGGCGCTGCGCCAGCAGGGGACTGGAGAGCGAGATCGAGAACAGCAGCCGGCCGCGCCTCGGGTCGTGGGCGATCGTGCGGACGATGTTCTCCAGTCCCGCCCGGACCTTGGCCCGTTCGCCCGGCGCCGCCGAGCTGACCGCGTCGAGAGTCGTCGTGGCGAGGTCGTCGACGACGTGGTCGTACACCGCCGCCGCCAGCGCGTCGCGGTCGGCGAAGCTCTCGTAGAAGTAGCGCGTCGCCAGGCCCGCCCGCTGGCACGCCCCGCGCACCGTCAGGGTCGGGCTGTCGCCCGGCGCGCCGAGCAGGTCCAGTCCGGCCTCGATGAACTGCGCCCGGCGCTCGGCCCGGCGGTCATCGCCCTGCACTCCGCCGTAGACCCGCAGTGGAGACGTGCTCATCCGCTCATCTTGACAGATCGCCGGGACCGCTGTTCCCTATCTGGGAACGACCGTGTGCAGAATGGGCCTCGGTGCGGAGGGTGGCGGCGGTGGCTGTTTCGGCGACGAAGGTCAGGCGGATCGAGGACGCGGTGCTCGGTGTCGGCCTGCTGGCCGGCAACGCGAACGTGATCATGCAGCTGGCCCGCCCCGGGGTGGGGTACGGCGTGGTGGAGAGCAGGGTCGAATCCGGCCAGCTGTTCCGGCACCCGGTGAAGCGGACCCGCACGACCCTCGCCTACCTGGTGGTCGCGGCGATGGGCACCGACCGGGAGAGGGAGCTGTTCCGGCGCGAGGTGAACCGGGCGCACGCGCAGGTGCGCTCGACGGATTCGAGCCCGGTCGCCTACAACGCCTTCGACCCGGACCTGCAGCTGTGGGTCGCGGCCTGCCTGTACAAGGGCTTCGAGGACAACTACCGGATCTTCTTCGGCGAGCCCGACGCCGCCACGGCGGACGCCTTCTACCGGGAGGGCGCGGTGCTGGGCACGACCCTGCAGGTGCCTGCGGAGGCGTGGCCGCCGGACCGGGCCGCCTTCGAGGAGTACTGGGCGGAGTCGCTGGAGCGCATCTCGATCGACGACACCGTGCGCGCCTACCTCTACGACGTGACGATGCTGGCCTGGCTGCCGCGCCCGTTGGCGCTGCTCTTCGGCCGCTTCAACAGGTTCGTGACGACCGGGTTCCTGCCGGAGCGGTTCCGCGCGGAGATGCGGCTGCCGTGGAAGGGCCGGGACCAGCGCCGGTTCGACGCGCTGATGTCGGTGCTGGCGGCGATCGTGCGGCGGGTGCCGCCGGTGGTGCGCCGGTTCCCGTTCAACCTCATCCTCTGGGACCTGCGGCGCCGGATCGGGGCGGGCCGCCCGCTGGTCTAGGGGGCCGCTGTGGGCGGTCCGGTGGCGGCTGCCGGGTACTACTCGTCGTGCCATGCCCCTGCTCGCGTCCCCGGAATTTCGCTAGAGTTAAACACTAGAGTTGAAATCTAGCGATTTAAGGGGTCCGGCGCATGGGATACACCTCGGTGGGCGGCCTGCGGTTCCGCTACGAGTTCAGCGGGGCGGGGGAGCCGGTCGTGCTCGTGCACGGGTCCTGGGACGACCTCCGGGGCTGGGATGCGGTGGCGCCGCGCCTGGCCGGCCGGTTCCGGGTTCTCGGCTACGACCGGCGCGGTCATGGCGAGAGCGAATGCCCGCCGGGGCAAGGGCGGATGGGCGAGGACGTCGCGGATCTCGCCGCGCTCCTCGAACGACTGGAGCACGCTCCGGCCCACGTGGTCGGGCATTCCTACGGCGCGACGATCGCCTTGTCCCTGGCCGCGAGCCGCCCGGAGCTGTGCCGCAGTCTCGTCGTGCACGAACCGCCCCTGTTCGGCCTGTTGGCCGGGACGGCTGCACAGCCGCTTTTCGACGAGGTTCGACGGCGCATGAACCGGGTCGTGGAACTGCTGGCGGAGGGTGCGGCCGAGCGCGCCACCGAGCTGTTCGTGGACGAAGTCGGTTTCGGGCCGGGCACCTGGGAGCACGTTCTGGATTCGCGGCTGCGGCGGACGTTCGTCGCCCACGCCGACACCTGGCTCGACCAGTCCCGCGATCCGGATCGGCTGGTGCTCGGCGTCGACCGGCTCGCCGGTATCCGCGTTCCGACGCTGATCACGCGGGGCGACCGGGGATTGCCGTGGTACCCGCCGGTGATGGAGGTCGTCGAGCGGGTGATCCCGGGCGCGCGGTCGCGGAAGATCAGCGACTGCGCTCATGCCCCGCACCTGACCCACGCGGCGGAGTTCGCGATGGTCATCGCCGAGTCGGCGGCCGGGAGGGCGTACGAGTAGGCCGGCGGCAGGTACGGCGACGACGGGCCTGCTTCGCCGACGGTGGTGGCGGTGACCGTCATGCACACCGCGACATCGTCGGCGCTGATGGTGTACCGCTCCACCGTCACCTGACCCTCGTGAGCGCGGCCGAGATCAGCATGGAGCGGCGTTCCTCCGGGGGTGGATGTTCGGCCCCGATCGTTCTCGTCGGCCGCGCATCGGTTGGGACGCGACCCGCGCTCGCCCGGTTCCCGCTGTTCGGGGAGCCGGGCCGGGGTCGTGCGTGCAAAAGCCGGTAAGAGCCGGTTTTCGCGCTCACGACCGGGACCGGCCGATGTGGACCGAGCGGCCCGGCGGTCGAATCGTCGGGTTTCGTTCTCCTGATCGTCACCTGCTCGGGGGTGTGCTGCGCCCAGTAAACATGAAAGATTTTCTGATCAGTTGGTTGATCAGGGACGCAAGGACTGGGAACAAGACATGGCAGCGATGAGCAGGCGCGGTTTCCTCCGGGCCGCGGGCATCACCGGAACCGTCCTCGGCAGCGGCTCGCTCGGCGCCGGCCCGGCGCTCGCCAGGGGCACCAATCCGAGGGTGGTCAACGCCGCCGGGACGACCCTGCAGCGCACGGCCGTCGCCGCACCCGGTAGCGGCTACCGGCGCTTGGTGGCCGGCCCGGGCTGGTCGCAGGTGGTGCGCACCGACCTGGTCGAGGGCCGCGCGGGCCGGGACGACCGCCGGGTGCCCATCGCCTCCTTCGTCCAGTTCACCGACCTGCACCTGGTGGACGCGCAGAGCCCGGCGCGGTTCGAGTACGTGCATCCGTTGACGGGCGGGGCGTGGCGTCCGCAGGAGACGCTCGGCGCGCTGGCCGCGGCGCACCTGGTGCAGCGGGTCAACGCCCTGCCGGGCGGGCCGGTCACCGGCCGGCCGCTGGACTTCATGATCACCACCGGCGACAGCACCGACAACCACGAGCAGGCCGAGCTCGACTGGTACTTCGCGGTGCTCAACGGCGGGCGGCTGGCGCAGAACACCGGCGACCCCGGCAACTACGAGGGCGTGCAGAACTCCGGCGACCCGCTGTACTGGCATCCCGAAGGCGGCGTCGCGGACCGGTTCCGCGAGCGCGGTTTCCCGGTGCTGGACGGGTTCTTCGCGGACGCGCTCCGGCCGTTCGACAGCCCCGGGCTGCGCATCCCGTGGTACGCGGTCTTCGGCAACCACGACAACGCCGTCGTCGGGACGGTGCCCGACGAGCTGATCCCGGGCCTGCACAACTGGTACACGGGCTCGCGCAAGATCATCGGCCGGGACGAACGCGAGACCCGCGAGGTCGCCGCCCTCCTGCGCGGCGACCGGCAGCGGTCGGCGCTGGCGGTGGAAACCCGCAGCGGCATCATCCGCACCGTCACGCCCGACGAGCGCCGCCGGCCGTTCAAGACCGAGGAGTTCATCCAGGCCCACCTGGACCCGGCCAACACCGGGCCGGGGCCGGTCGGCCACGGCTTCGACGCCGACCACACCGAGCCGTACTACACCTTCCAGATCGCGCCCGGCGTCACCGGCATCAGCCTGGACAGCACGAACACCGCCGGCTTCGCCGAAGGCTCCCTCGGGCTCGCCCAGTACCAGTGGCTGGAGGAGGTGCTCACGCGCGGCAGCTCGGAGTACTACGACGCCTTCGGGCGCAAGCAGCGGCAGTCCGCCTCCGACGAGCTCTTCGTGCTGTTCAGCCACCACACCAGCGCGTCGATGACGGCGCTGCTGCCGGACTTCCGCAGGCCCGGCGAGATCCGCAAGAGCGGCAACGCGGTGGTGCGGCTGCTCAAGCGCTTCCCCAACGTGCTGGCCTGGGTCAACGGGCACATCCACCGCAACGCGATCACGCCGCACCACGCCGACGATCCGGCGTGCGGGTTCTGGGAGATCAACACGGCGTCCCATGTGGACTTCCCGCAGCTCGCGCGCGTCATCGAGCTGGTCGACAACGGCGACGGCACGCTGTCGCTGTTCACCACGCTGATCGAGGCCGACAGCCCGTACCAGGCCGACTACGACGACCGCTCACCGGCGGGCCTCGCCTCGTTGTACCGGGAACTGTCGTTCAACGACCCGCACACCGACCTCGCGCAGCTCGGCGAGCCCGGCGACCGCAACACCGAGCTGTTCGTCGCCGGGCGCATGCCCACCCGCTGAGTACCTGTCTGGCGAACTCGTTTTGCGTGGCGGTGCGGGTGGCGGCCCCCCTGCGGGAATTGCGGCCGCCGCCTGACTGTGGGATCCCCGACTTACGTATGACCAATACGCGGCATCGGGGCTGTCCTCGCCAAGAACCCCGACGGGGTGGGCACCGTCTGAGAACCCGCAGCGGTGCGAGTTGCGAGGGCGGGCTAAGCGGCTGCGCCGCTTCAAAGACAAGAACAATCCAGGTTCAAAGGCAGACGCTGAACGCGCGAGCCGAGGCGGGCTGGACCACCCTGGTGTCGTGACGCGACAGGCACCGGGAGGCTGAGATGGACGGCGGACCTGTGGTCGTGGGCGTGGACGGCTCGGCGGTCGCGCGCAACGCCGCGCGCTGGGCGGCGCGGGAGGCGGTGCGACGGCGGGTCGGCCTGCGGATCGTCTACGCGGACGCGGCCGCGCAGCCGGTGCCGGCGGATTCGCACCGGGCGAAGGAGCACCACCTCCGCGACGAGGTCGCCCGCTGGCTCGCGGCGAGCACGGACGCCGCGCGGGAGCAGGAACCCCTGGTGCCCATCGACGCCGCGGCCGTGCGGGGCACGGCGGAGAAGGTGCTCATCGCGGAGTCCGAGCAGGCCGGGCTCCTGGTGGTCGGGGATCGCGGGTTCGGCGGGTTCACCGGCCTGCTGGCAGGGGCGGTCGCGGTGAAGGCCGCCGCGCACGCGCGCTGCTCGGTGGCCGTCGTGCCGGACACCGGCGAGCCGCTGACCTTCCCGGTGACCGGCCCGGTGGTGGCCGGGGTGGACGATGCCCGGTCCTCCGGACAGGTGCTGGCGCACGCCTTCGCGGTGGCGGTGTCCCGGGCGGTGCCGGTGCACGTCGTGCACGCCTGGGAGGTGGTCGGGATCGACCTCAGATGGCTGCGGACGCGGCTGCCCGAGGAGGAGGTCAGCGAGAACGAGCAGCGGTTCGTCGCCGAGGCCCTGGCGGGCTGGGCCGAGCGGTTCCCCGACGTCGAGGTGCGGCGGTTCGTCGGTCGCGGATCGCCCACCGGGGAACTGCTCGCCCGCGCCGCGAAAGCCCAGCTCGTCGTGGTGGGCGCGCGCGGCCGGGGCGGCGTCGCGGGCGCCCACCTGGGCTCGACGAGCCACAAGCTGATCCACCACTCGCCGTGCCCGGTGCTCGTCGTCCGCGACAACCCGAGTTAGGAATGGTTTCAGAATGGGTTTGCGTGGCGGTGCGGGTAGCGGAACCTCAGACGCCGCCTGGACTGTGGGAGCCCCGACTTACGTATGACCAATACGCGGCATCGGGGACTGGCCTCGCCCAGTAGCCCAGAAGGGCGGGCACCGTCTGAGAACCCGCGGCGGTGCGAGCTGAGTCCCACACCGCATGCGGCTGACGCCGCATTCTGAAAAAGCCTCTTAGGAATCCCCTTTCGGCGCAACCGAGTTCTGCTCCGGTAGCCCACTGGTGATCACCCCTTGACGGCGTTCCCCGGATTTTCCATGCTCGGGTGGCCATATGTGACCTCGAACGCCATTCGACGAGGAGTGGGACATGAAGACCAAGGCTGCAGTGCTGCACGGTCCCGGCGAGGACTGGGAAATCGAGGAGATCGACCTGGGTGACCCGGTGGCCGGCGAGGTGCAGGTGCGGCTGGCGGCCTCGGGGCTGTGCCACTCCGACGAGCACCTGCGCACCGGCGCTAGCCCGGTCGCGTTCTACCCGGCGGTGGGCGGGCACGAGGGCGCCGGGGTGGTCACGAAGGTCGGGCCCGACGTCACCGGCATCGAAGAGGGCGACCACGTCGTGCTGGCGTTCATCCCCGGTTGCGGGGCGTGCCGGGCGTGCGCGCGCGGGATGCAGAACCTCTGCGACGCGGGCGGAAGCCTGATGACCGGCAAGGCGATTTCCGATGGCACGCACCGGTTGTTGTTGCGCGGCAAGCCGATGGTGCCGATGTGCCTGCTCGGGACCTTCGCCCCGTACGTGACCGTCAACCAGGCATCGGTGATCAAGATCGAGGACGACGTCCCGCTGGACAAGGCCGCGCTGCTGGGCTGCGGCGTGTCCACCGGCTGGGGTTCGGCGACCGAGGTCGGCAACACCCGCGCCGGCGACACCGTGGTGGTCGTGGGCGTCGGCGGCGTCGGCATCAACTCGGTGCAGGGCGCGGCGGCCGCCGGGGCGCGCTACGTGATCGCGGTCGACCCGGTGGCGTTCAAGCGGGAGAAGGCGCTGGAACTCGGCGCCACGCACGCCTTCGAGTCGATGGCCGACGCGGCGGGCCCGGTCGGCGAGCTGACCTGGGGGCAGAACGCCAACACCGTCATCCTGACCAAGGGCGTGGTCAAGGGCGAGGACCTGCAGCCGGCGCTGAGCATGACGGCCAAGGGCGGCCAGGTCGTGGTCGTCGGCATGGGTCACTACCAGCAGATCGACGCCTCGGTGAGCTTGTTCGAGCTGACGCTGCTGCAGAAGCGCGTGCAGGGCGCCATCTTCGGCGGCGTCAGCCCGCGCACCCAGATCCCGCGGCTGCTGGAGCTCTACCGGCACGGCACGTTGAAGCTCGACGAGCTGATCACCAGCACCTACCGGCTGGAGGACATCAACGCCGCCTACCAGGACATGCGCGACGGCAAGAACCTGCGCGGCATGGTCGTCTACGGCGACGCCGACCACTGATCGCAGGGCGGCCGGGCGTCACCGCGTGGCGTCCGGCCGCCCTACCGCACCGAATCCGGCCGCCAGCTCCCGCATCGCGGCGTCCAGCAACTCGCTGAGGTCGGAATCCTCGCTGTCCAGCCATTGTTCGTAGGCCGCGACGGCGACGCCGAGCGTCGCGTGGGCGATGGCCTGCGGTGCGAGGCCGTCCGCGGGTTCGCCCAGGCGGTCGCCGACGAACTCCGCCACCACCTGGCGCCAGGCCCGGAATCGCAGCGTCGAGTGGGCCTGCAGCGCGGGCACCCCGAGGATGAGCCGCATCCGGCGGCGGTGCGCCGGAACCTGCTCCGGGTCGACCCGGTTGAACTCGACGAGGCAGTGCCGGATCGCGTCCATCAGCGGGCTTTCCGGCGGGGCGGCGCGGAGATCCGCGCGCATCCGGTCGAGCTCGCCGTCGAAGTCGCCCCACGGGATGTCGTTCTTCGACGGGAAGTAGTGGAAGAACGTCCGGCGCGCGATGCCGGCCGCGCGCGCGATGTCGGTGATGGTGGTCTGGTCGAAACCCTGCTCGTCGAAGAGCTCGAACGCGACCTGCTCCAGCTCGGCGGCGGTGGTCACCCGCCGTCGACCGCCGGGTCGCGGGATTGAGCCGATCGTGTTCTGCCCCAACGGATGCGTCTCCAGGTCTTCCAAAATGCACTCGGTGCAAATACGGTGGCCGACAAGTGGCCGGTGGCCGACCTCGGTCGGCCCGCTCGACGAGGAGCATCGCATGGCTGACGAACAGCACGATTTGGGCACCGCCGCCGCCGAACCGGTGGTCGAAGAGGAACTGCTGGTCGAAGAGGTCTCGATCGACGGGATGTGCGGGGTCTACTGATGACCACCGCGGCGGAGTTCGACACGAGCCAGGGCTACCGGTTGAATCCGCAGGTCGCGTTGCGCCCCGAGCCGTTCGGGGCGCTCGCGTACCACTTCGGCAACCGCAAGCTGTCGTTCCTGAAAGTTCCCGAGCTGGTGGACCTCGTGCGGGGCCTCGGTGACCACGCCACCGTCGAGGACGCGCTGCTGGCCGTCCCGGAGGCGCGCCGCGCGTCGTTCCGGCGGGCGCTGGCCTCGCTGGCGGCCACCGACATGATTCACCCCCGCTGAGCCCGGCGGCGGTTTCGCGCGAAAACGCCGCGGCCCCGCACCGAAGGCGCCGGTTTCGCGCGAAAGCGCCGGTGCTGCCCGAACGAGTGGAGTCGAAGGTGACTGCTGTCGAACCGGCGCCCGTTCCCTCGCTGGTGGAGCAGTTCAAGGGCGGGCTGGCCGCCCCGATCTGCCTGACCTGGGAGTGGACCTACGCCTGCAACCTGGCCTGCGAGCACTGCCTTTCGTCGTCCGGGCGGCGCGATCCGCGCGAGCTGAGCACGGCCGAGATGAAGGCCGTGATCGACGAGCTGCAGCGGATGCAGGTGTTCTACGTCAACGTCGGCGGCGGCGAGCCGACCGTGCGCCCGGACTTCTGGGAGCTGCTGGACTACGCCATCGAGCACCAGGTGGGCGTCAAGTTCTCCACCAACGGCCTGCGCATCGACCGCAAGCGCGCCGCGCAGCTGGCGGCCACCGACTACGTGGACGTGCAGATCTCCCTGGACGGCGCGACGCGCGAGGTGAACGACGCCGTGCGCGGCCCGGGTTCGTTCGACATGGCGATGCGCGCGCTGGAGAACCTGTCCGCCGCCGGGATGAAGGACTTCAAGATCTCGGTGGTGATGACCCGGCAGAACGTGCCGCAGCTGGACGACTTCAAGGCGATCGCGGACCGGTTCGGCGCCCAGTTGCGGATCACGCGGCTGCGCCCGTCGGGCCGCGGGGCGGACGTGTGGGACGAGCTGCACCCGACCGACGCGCAGCAGCACGAGATCTACTCGTGGCTGGTCGAGCACGGCGAGCAGGTGCTCACCGGCGACTCCTTCTTCCACCTGAACGCGCTGGGCGCCACGCCCCTGCCGGGGCTGAACCTGTGCGGCGCGGGCCGCGTCGTGTGCCTGATCGACCCGGTGGGCGACGTCTACGCGTGCCCGTTCGCGATCCACGACGCGTTCAAGGCGGGCAACGTCCGCGAGACCGGCGGATTCGACCGCGTGTGGCGGGAATCGGAGCTGTTCACCGAATTGCGGCAGCCGCAGTCCGGGGGTGCGTGCCGGTCTTGCTCGGCGTTCGACGCCTGCCAGGGCGGCTGCATGGCGGCGAAGTTCTTCACCGGCCTGCCGCTGGACGGCCCCGATCCGGAGTGCGTGAAGGGCCACGGGCAGGCGGCTCTGTCCGTTGTGGACCGTTCCGGACTGCCGAAGGCATCGCAGGACCACTCGCGATCCTCGCGGAAGGTCCGGCTGGGCATGCCTTCGATGCCCGCCAAGCCGTGCGACTCCAGCCCTCTGGCGAGCCAGTTGTGAAGCTGGCCGACGGCGTCCGGCTGGGCGCGGTGACCGCGCCGTCGCGGGTCCTGTTCGGGCCGCACGAGACGAATCTGGGCCGTGGTCGCGGCATTTCCGACCGGCACGTGGCCTACTACGCGGCGCGGGCGGCCGGCGGCGCGGGCGTGATCGTCACCGAGACGGCCAGCGTGCACGCCTCCGACTGGCCCTACGAGCGCGCTCCACTCGCCACGGGGTGCGGCGCAGGCTGGACGGCTGTGGCCGACGCCTGCCGGCCGTACGGCGCGGTGGTGCTCGCCGGCCTCGGGCACGCGGGCTCGCAGGGGTCTTCTGCGTTCTCGCAGAACGCGCTGTGGGCGCCGTCCCGGGTGCCGGACGTGGCCAGCCGCGAGCTGCCGATGGAGCTGGAGCGGGGCGAAATCGACGAACTCGTCGCGGGTTTCGCCGCTGCGGCGGAATCGGCCGTGCGGGCCGGGATGCACGGTGTCGAGATCGAAGCCGGTCAGTACTCGCTGCTCCGCCAGTTCCTGTCGGGGCTCACCAACCAGCGCGCGGACGCCTACGGCGAGGACAAAACCCTGCTGCTGCGCGATGTTCTGGATGCGGTACGTCGCGCGGTCGGCGACCGCGTGGTGGGGCTGCGGCTTTCCTGCGACGAACTGGCGCCCTGGGCGGGAATCACCCCGGAGCAGGCCGCCGGGATCGTCGAAGCCGTGGCGGACCGGATCGACTACCTCGTGGTGGTGCGCGGTTCCGCGATGGGGACGTCGGCGACGCGGCCCGACCTGCACACCGAGCCCGGCTTCAACGCCGACCTCTGCAGGCAGGTCCGCGAGGTCGTGAGCAAGAACCGGAACGAGCGCTCACGACCACTGGTGGCGCTGCAGGGCAGCATCGTCGAACCGGAGCAGGCGCAGCAGGCGCTGGACGACGGCGTCGCGGACCTCGTCGAGATGACGCGCGCCCAGATCGCCGAGCCGCGACTGGTCGAGCTGGTCCGGGCCGGTCATCCGGAGCGGATCCGGCCGTGCGTGCTGTGCAACCAGAAGTGCCGCGTCCGGGACAACCGGAACCCGATCGTCTCGTGCATCGGCGAGCCGTTCAGCGGGCACGAGAGTGGGCGCGAGTGCGAAACCGGGCTGGAGGCCGGTTTCGCACTCACGACCCGGCGGGAGGTGCTGGTCGTCGGCGGCGGCCCGGCCGGTCTGGAAGCCGCGCGGGTGCTGGCCGAGGGCGGGCACGAGGTCGAGATCGTCGAGAAGGACGACCGGCTCGGCGGCGCCGCGCTGTGGGCCGCCGAGGTCGGCGGGCGCGGTCGGCTGCGCCGGATCGTCGACTGGCTGGAGGCAGAGGTGCGACGGCTCGGCGTGCGCGTCACGCTCGGCACCGAGGTCACCGAGGCGGACCTGATCGGCACCAGGCGGGACGTGCTGGTGGCGATCGGCTCGGTCCCGGGGCCGCGCGCGTACGAGACCCGCGGCGGCCTGGTCATCGACGTCGCCGACCTGCTCGAACACCACGCCGTGCCGGACGGGCCGGTGGTGGTGTCCGACCCGGTCGGGGACGCCGTCGGCGTCGGGGTCGCCGAGCTGCTGGCCGGGCAGGGGCGGGACGCGGTGATCGTCACGCAGGACCAGGTCGTGGGCACGCAGCTGGCCCTCACCGGCGACCTGGCGGACGCCAACGGCCGGCTGCAGCGCGCCGGGGTGCGGCTGGAGAAGCGTTCGCTGCTGCGGGAAGTGCACCCCGGCCACGTGGTCCTGGAGGACACCTTCACCGCCCAGCGCCGGACCCTGCCCTGCGCCTCTGTCGTCCACTGTGGACACAGGCTGCCCAATCCCGACCTGGCCGGATGGCCGCGGGCGGGCGACTGCGTGGCACCCAGGACGATCCACGAAGCGATCCTCGAAGGCCGCCGCGCGGCGCGCGAGATCACCGCGCTGGTCGGGGGAGGCGCGCGATGACCCGCTACCTGTTCTCCCCGCTGCGGATCGGCCCGGTGACCGTGCGCAACCGCATCGTGTTCTCCGCGCACCTGACGAACTACGCCGAGAACGGCCTGCCCAGCGAGCAGCACGCCGCCTACTACGCCGCCCGGGCCGCCGGCGGCGCGGGCCTGGTGATCACCGAAGAACATTCGACGCACCCGACGGACTGGCCGTACGAGAAGCTGATCCACGGCTTCCACCGGTCGGTCGTGCCCGGGTACCGGCGGATCACCGAGGCGGTCCACGCCCACGGCGTGCCGATCTTCGCCCAGCTCAACCACAACGGCGGGCAGGCGTCGTCGATGTACTCCCGCCTGCCGGTGTGGGCGCCGTCCGCGGTGCCGGACCCGATGTTCCGGGAGGTGCCCAAGGCGATCGACACCCGCGAGATCGCCGAGGTCGTGGCCGGCTACGGCACCGTCGCCGGGCACTGCGCCGAGGGCGGGTTCGACGGCGTCGAGCTGCAGTGCTCGCACTCGTCCATCGTGCGCGGTTTCCTTTCCCCCGCCACGAACAAGCGCACCGACTCCTACGGCGGATCGCTGGCCGGGCGGGCCCGCATCCTGCTGGAGATCATCGACGCGGTGCGCGAGGCGCTCGGCCCGGAGCGGGCGCTGGGCGTGCGGCTGTGCGGCGACGAGCTGATCGAGGGCGGCACCACCATCGACGAGGCGGTCGAGGTCGCGCGGATGGTGGAGGCCACCGGCAAGGTCGACTACATCAACACCTCCATCGGCGTGGCGACCTCGACGCTCTACATGATCGAGGCGTCGATGGCGATCCCGCCGGGCTACGCGCTGTTCATCTCCAACGCGATCCGCCGGGCCGTGCGCCTGCCGGTGGTCGGCGTCGGGCGGATCAAGGACCCGCTGCAGGCCGAACGGGCGCTGGAGGAGGGCCACTGCGACCTCGTCGGCGTCGTGCGCGGCCAGATCGCCGACCCGGACTTCGCGGCCAAGGCCCGCTCCGGGCACGGCGGCGACATCCGGACCTGCCTGTCCTGCAACCAGGAATGCGTCGGCCGGATGGGCCTGAACCGCTGGCTGGGCTGCATCGAGAACCCGCGGACCGGCCGCGAGGCGGTGGCGCTGCCGCTGCCCCGGGCCCGCAAGCGGGTGCTGATCGTCGGCGGCGGCCCGGCGGGCCTGCAAGCGGCGTCGACCGCGGCGGAACGCGGCCACCACGTGACCCTGTTCGAGCGGGAGCAGGCGACCGGCGGGCAGGTCGCGGTCGCCGCCACGGTGCCCAGCCGCGCGGAATTCCTCGACGTGGTCCGGAATCTGCGCGCGGAATGCGAACGCCACGGCGTCGACGTCAAGACCGGCGTCGCGGCGACCGCCGAGATGCTGCGCGACGAGCACCCGGACGTGGTCGTGCTCGCGACCGGAGCCCGGCCCCAGCCGGTGCACTGGGCCGGCGGCCTCGACCGGGTCGTCGACGTCCGCGACGTGCTGGAGGGCCGCGCGGCACCGGAAGGCGACGTGCTGGTCGTCGACGAGCTCGGCTTCCACCAGGCGTCCTCGATCGCCGAACTCCTGGCCGACCGGGGCTGCCGGGTGCGCATCTCCACGCCGGGCATGGTGGTCTGCCAAGACCTCGGCGTGACGCTGGACATGGAGACCTTCAACGTCCGGGCGCACGCGAAGGGCATCGAGCAGGCCACCGACGAGGTCGTGATGTCGGCAGCGGCCGAACCGGACGGCGTCGTGCTGCAGATCCTCAAGCACACCACCGGGGAAATGGCCGAAGCCCGCTTCGACTGGGTCGTGTGCGCGACGCACCAGGCTCCGGAAGACGCGTTGTGGCACGAGCTCAGGGAATCCCCGTTCGCGGTGCACCGGGTCGGCGACTGCATCGCGCCGCGCCGCGCGCACGCCGCGGTCGTCGAAGGACATCGAGTGGCGGTGGGCCTGTGAACGGACGTCCGGAGATGCTCGCGGTCGTCATCGCCCGCGGCGGTGTGCTGCCCGGCGGCGCCGACGAGGCCGCGGCCGAATGCGGCGGCGCGGTCCTCGTCGTGGGCACCGGCACGCGGGAAGCGGCTCGCGCCTTCACCGCGGCCCGGCGCATCTGGGCGGCGGAAGTCCCGGTGATCGCGCCGGGCGCGCTGGCCGCGGTGCTGGCGCCGCTGATCGCCGAGGTCCCCGTCGTGGTGCTACCGGCCTCGCCGGACGGGCGCGACATCGCCGCTCGCCTGGCCTTCCAGAGCGAACGGCCCCTGTTCGCCGGTGCCACCCGGTGCACGCCGGAGCACGCCGATCTGTCCAGGTTGGACGATTCGCTGGAGGTCCGGGTCGCGCTCGGCGAACCGGCCGTGGTCACCTTGATCCCGGGCGTGCGCGGCACGCCGCAGCCGGTGCCCGCACCGGAGCCGGTCGAGCTGACCGTCATCCTGCCCGCGGTGCTCGACGCCGAGGTCGTCGAGATCCTGGAACCGGAACCCGAAACGGTCGAACTCGCCGAAGCCAAGCGGATCCTCGGCGGCGGGGCCGGGCTGGTGCGCCCCGGCGAGGACGGCTCGGCGGTGATGCGGACCCTGACCGGCGTGGCCGCTGCCCTGGGTGCCTCCGCCGGTGCCACCCGGGTGATCACCGACGCCGGCTGGGCGGGTCACGACCGCCAGATCGGCACCACGGGCGTCGTCGTCGACCCCGACCTCTACGTCGCCTTCGGCGTCTCCGGCGCGACGCAGCACGTCGGCGGCCTGGGCCGCCCGGCGCACGTGATCAGCGTGAACACCGACCCGTCCTGCCCGATGACCGCGCTGGCCGACCTGGGCATCGTCGCCGACGCGCCCGAGGTCCTGCGCGAACTGGCGCGCCGACTGAACGGAGCCGCCGATGCCTGAACACTCCGAAGTGGATGCCGTGGTGGTCGGGGCGGGCCCGGCCGGCGCGTCCGCGGCGCTGGAGCTGGCGCGGGCCGGGCGCAGCGTGATCCTCCTGGAGCGGGGGCCGTTCCCCGGCGCGAAGAACGTCTACGGCGGCGTCGTCTACGGCCGGGTGCTCGACGAAGTCCTGCCCCGGTGGTGGGAAGAGGCCCCGGTGCAGCGCTGGGTCACCCGCCGCAGCACCATGATGATGACCCCGACCCAGGCCCTCACCGTCGACTTCCGCACCGAGGACTGGGGGAGCGCGCCGTACAACGGCATGACCACCTACCGCGCGGACTTCGACGCGTGGCTCGCGGGCAAGGCGGTGGCGGCCGGTGCGCAGCTGGTGACCTCCACGGTCGCGACCGAGCTGCTGCGCGACGCCGCCGGGCGCGTGATCGGCGTCCGCACGGACCGGCCCGACGGCGACATCCGGGCGCAACTCGTGATCGCCTGCGACGGCGTCAACTCGTTCCTCGCGAAGCAGGCGGGCCTGCTGCCCCGGACGGACCCCGAGCACCAGACCCTCGGCGTGAAGGAAACCCTCTCCCTGCCGCGCAGGGCGATCGAGGAGCGCTTCGGGCTCAGCGGCGACGAAGGCGCGGACTTCGAGATCCTCGGCTGCACCGGCGACATCCCCGGCGGCGGCTTCCTCTACACCAACCGCGACACGGTCAGCATCGGCGTGGTGCTGTCGCTGACCGGCCTGGCTGCTTCCGGACGGCGTCCCGAGGAGGTCCTCGCGGACCTCAAAGCGCACCCGGCGATCGCGCCCTACCTGCGGGGCGCGGAGCTGAAGGAGTACTCCGCGCACCTGATCCCGGAAGGCGGCTACCGCAGCATGCCGCCGCTGCAGGCCGACGGCCTGCTGGTCGCCGGCGACGCGGCCGCGATGTGCCTGGCGGCCGGGATCTGGCTGGAAGGAGTCAACTTCGCCATCGGCTCCGGCCTGGCGGCGGGCCGCACGGCCGCCGAAGCCATCGCAGCGGGCGACCCCACCCGGCTCGCCGGCTACCGCAAGCGGCTGGAGGGCAACTTCGTGCTGACCGACCACAAGAACCTGCAGGGCGCCCCGCACCTGGTCCTCTCCGACCGGGTCCAGCGCCAGTACCCGCGGCTGCTCTGCGACTTCGCGCAGGAGGTCTTCACCGTCCGCAACCCGGAACCGAAATCCGGCCTCGGCAAGCTGTTCCGGCGCACGGCCGCCAAGCACGGCGTCCGGCTGCGGCAACTCGCCGCGGACGCCTGGGCAGGCCTCCGCGTCTTCGGCTGAAGGAGAGGCGGCCTGGTGTGTGTTTCTTGTTCACTGTTGACTATCATTGGCAATGATGGTCGGGACGTACCCCACTGGCGAATTCGTGCGAACGGTAGGACGCTCGGCTGGCACTGCGCGCCTGCAGGAGCGAAAAGGACGCGTCACCGTTCGGTCTGGCCCTGCCGGACGTTGGTACTTCACCGATGCCGACATGTGGAACGTTCTGCAGCCGAGTTTCAACGAAACGGGACGCAAGACCGTCGGTTGCTACCGGAGGGTCTGGTGAAGGTCACCAGGATCGCATACTCGCAGGATCTCAACGCTGGCAAGTACGCGCAGCTCGCGGAGCAGGCTCTCCGGTTGGGGCGTGTCCGCGGCGAGACGTGGCAGCGCTACGGCTCGGTCAACGGCGCAGGATTGTCTGACCGCAAGATCCGTGACCAGTGGATGGTTGACGGTACGGCCGAGTTGTTCGGTGTGTTGGCGAATGCGTGGAAGGAAACGGTTCGGGACGCGGTCGCCGACATCACCGCGAACCGGGCTGCCGCGAAAGCAGCCGTCCGCAAAGCGATCCGTCGGCGAACCTCGGACCAGGCAGAACAGAAGCGGATGTACACCGCGCTTAAACGCGACGCGTGGGCTGAGGATTCGTTTCTGTCACGGCAGATGCGGAAACATTGGAAGCGTGGCCGCAACCGCACTCACAACCAGATCGTGGTGCGCAGCGACCAGTACCGCACGTTCACCTTGACCGAAGACGGCGATGTCTGGCTCGCTGTGCCGGGTTTGCAGCGCCGCCAGCTAGTGCGTATTCCGCTGAACACCACGGTGGCACCGTTCGGGACGCTGCGGCTGATCCTGCGCGGCGGCCGTGTCGAGGTGCATTACCAGATCGACTCGGACACGATGAAGTCCTCCGCACGCCCGCCCGGTGACCGTGAGATCGGCGTGGACAAGGGCTACACCGAAGTGCTCACTGATTCCGATGGACAGCACCACGGCACAGAGCTGGGTGTGCTCCTGGTGTCCGAGTCGGACCACCGGAAGACGAAGAACGCACGTCGAGCGAAGATCCGGTCAGTAGCGGAGAAGGCTCGCGAAGCAGGTGATCACACCAAAGCCGACCGGATTGTCCGCAACAACCTCGGCATCATCAAGCGGGACCGGCGTTCGTGCCGCTGGCAGCGGACAGTGCGCACCACCACGTTTCGTGCGGTGCATGCTGTTGTAGACAACGCCGTGTTGATCGCGGCTGAAGACCTCACCAAAACGTTCACCGGTCACGCTCGGCGTGGCCGGAATGTCAACCGGCGCTTGGCGGCGTGGACCAAGGGGGTCACCGCTGAGGCGCTCGCGAGCGTGTCGGAGCGCAGAGGTTCTGCGCTCACGCTGGTCAACGCGGCCTACACCTCACAAGTCGCTCCCTGCTGCGGCGTCCTCGGGCACCGTGCCGGGGATCGGCTTCACTGCACGCGGTGCGGGGTGGTGTGGCAGGCAGACCACGCGGCAGCGATCAACGTCCTGCACAGAGTGGGTGACCCCGACATCGCCCCGCACACCGCATATCAGCGGGTGAAGAGCATCGTGCAGCAACGGGCCGATCGCCGACCGGATCAGACTGCCGATCCCGGACTCCAGCCTGCGAGCGGAGAGCGAAGCATCCAACTGGTGATCAACTTTGATCAATAAGTAGGAAGCAGCGACAATGCGCCAGTACCCGGAAGTGTCCTTCGAGGACCGGATGGGCACCGTCGACTTCCAGGTCGGCGAGCGCCCGCACATCACCGTGGACACCGAGATCTGCCGGTCGTGCACCACCAAGGCGTGCGTGCACGCCTGCCCGGCGAAGCTGTTCGTGCCCACCGGCGACGGCGGCATCCTGTTCAACTACGAGCAGTGCTTCGAATGCGGCACCTGCTACCAGATCTGCAACTCCGCCGGCGCCATCACCTGGACCTACCCGGACGGCGGGCACGGCGTGGTCTTCCGGAAGGGCTGACATGGGACCGCAGATCGTCGTGGCGCTGAGCTGGTCCTGGCGGCGGGTCCGGGTGGATCCGCTCACCGGTGAGCTCGACGCCGGAGACCGGGGCGGCAACGCCGCCGAACACGCGGCGCTGGAGCACGGCCTCCGGCTCGCCGAAGAACTCGACGGCCGGGTCCTGGCGGTGACCGTCGGGCCCCCAGCGGCCGAGGAGGGCCTGCGCGCAGCGCTGGCGGCGGGCGCGCACGAGGCGATCCGCGTAGCGCGGGACGACCAGCTGGAGCCCGGCTACCTCGTCCACAATGGAGCGGACACGGCCAAGGCGATCGCGACGGCGGTCGCGGAACCGGATCTCGTGCTGTGCGGCGACAGATCGGACGACGGCGGAACCGGAACGACGCCCGCGTTCCTCGCCGCCCGGCGCGGTGCCGCGCAGGCGCTCGGCGTCGTCAAGCTCGAAACCGACGGCGAATCGCTGCTGGCGCACCGCAGGCTCGACGGCGGCAGCCGGGAGGTCCTGCGGCTGCCCACACCCGCGGTCGTCTCGGTCGAAGCCGCCGGTGTGCGCCTCCGCCGAGCGAGCCTGCCTGCCGTGCTGGCGGCCCAGAAGGCGACGATCCGCACGATCGCGGCCGAGCCGCAGCGGCCACGACGCGTGGTCTCGGCCCGCCCGCTCCGCCCACGAGCGCGGGAGTTGACCGCCCCGGCGGGAACGACGGCGCACGACCGGATGCTCGAACTGACCGGCGCGCTGCAGGACCGCACGCCACCGACGGTCATCGGCCCGCTGCCGGCCGCCGAAGCGGCCGGCGAACTGCTGGGTTACCTGAAGCGCCACGGATACATCACGGGAGAGACGCCATGAGCAGGGTCGCGGTGGTCACGGGCGCAGCACGTGGAATCGGCGCGGCGGTCGTGCGACGGCTCGCCGCGGACGGCTGGCGCGTGGTCGCCGCCGACATCTGCGCGGACATCCCCGGGACCGGATACCCGCTGGGCACCCGGGAACAGCTCCGGGCGCTGGCGGAGGAGTGGCCGGAGTCCGTGCGCGACGTCGTGGCCGACGTCCGCGACGAGGCCGCGGTGCGGCGAGCCGTCGCGGTGGCGGAAGCCGAGTTCGGCGGCCTGGACGCGGCGGTGGCGGCGGCCGCCGTCATGGCAGGCGGGCGGCCGCTGTGGGAGACCTCGAACGACGAGTGGGACGCCCTGTTCGACGTCGGCGTCCGCGGCGTGGCGAACCTGGCCCGCGCCGCGGTCCCGCTGCTGCTGCAACGACCCGAACCCCGATCCGGCCGGTTCGTCGCCCTGGCCTCCTCGGCGGCGCACCGCGGCCTCTACCACCTCGCCGGGTACAACGCGGCCAAGCACGCGGTGGTCGGCCTGATCCGCGGCCTCGCCACCGACCTCCGCGGCACCGGGATCACGGCGACGGCGGTCTCGCCGGGATCGACCCGCACGGACATGCTCACCGCCACCGCGGCCTACTACGACCTGCCGGACGTCGAGGAGTTCAGCCGGCACCAGCTGGTCGAACGCCTGCTGGAGCCGGACGAGGTGGCGGCGGCGGTGTGCTGGCTGTGCGGCGAAGGAGCCTCGGCCGTCACGGGAACCGTCGTGCACGCCGACGGAGGATTCACGGCATGACGCCCAGACTCGCGCCCGACCCCGGTCTGCGCCGCTGGGACAGCGGGCGAACGCTCGCCGGCGGATCGCCGTTCCGGGTGCTGCGGCTGACCGCCGCCGGCGCGGCGATGGTCGACGGCTGGATCGCGGGCGAGCCGGTGACCGCCGGAGCGGCCTTGGCGCAGCGGCTCGTCCGGGCGGGAATGATGTACCCGAGCTACGACCAGGCCCAGCACGGCCCGAGCGATGTGACCGTCGTGATCCCGGTGCGCGACGGCGACGTGTCCGGGCTGATCGCGGCGCTCGACGCGCCCGCCATCGTCGTCGATGACGGCTCCCGGCAGCCGATCCCGGGAGCCGCGATCCGCCACGAAACCGCCCGGGGCCCAGCGGCGGCCCGCAACGCCGGGTGGCGGCTGGCCCGCACGCCGCTCGTGGCGTTCCTGGACGCCGATACGATCCCCGAACCGGGCTGGCTCGAACCGCTGCTCCGCCACTTCGAAGACCCGGCGGTCGCGGCCGTGGCACCGAGAATCCGCAGCACACCGGGAAAAACGGCGCTGGCCCGCTACGAGAGCACCCAGTCGCCGCTCGACCTCGGCGACCAACCTGGCCTGGTCCAACCAGGCAGCAGGATCAGCTACGTCCCCACGGCGGCCCTGGTGGTCCGCACGTCGGCGCTGCACGAGCTCGACGGCTTCGACGAGGAAATGCGCTTCGGCGAGGACGTCGACCTGATCTGGCGCCTGATCGCCGCGGAACACCTGGTCCGCTACGAACCGGCAGCCGTCGTCGAACACGCGCCGCGCCCGCGGTGGACGGCCCTGCTGCGGCAGCGATTCGACTACGGAACCTCGGCGGGCCCCCTGGCGCAGCGGCACGGTGATGCGGTCGCCCCGGTGCGGGCATCGCTGTGGAGCGCGGTGGCCTGGGCGTTGATCCTCGCGGGCAGATCGGGAGCAGGGCTGGCCGTGGTAGGCGCCGCGGCGGCCCTGCTGACCCGAAAGCTCGGCAAGCTGGGAATCCCGACCCACGAGGCAATTCGCCTGGCAGCACGGGGAAATCTCGGCGCCGGCCGAGTCTTCGCCGACGCGATCGGACGAGCCTGGGCGCCGGTGGCGATCCCGCTGCTGCTGCTCAGCCGTCGCGGCCGGGCGGTGCTGGCGCTGGTGCTGCTCAGGAACCTGCTCGACTGGGCGCGCAAGAGGCCCCCGCTCGACCCGATCCGCTGGTGCCTGGCGCGTACGGCGGACGACCTGGCGTACGGCTGCGGTGTCGCGCGCGGCGCCCTGCGCACCCGCAGCCCCGCATCGCTGCTGCCATTCCTGACGGATCGCGGCGGCCGCAGCAGCGTCCAGGTGTCGCGATGACTGCCCTGATGGACCTGACCTGGCCGGAGGTCGCCTCGATCGCCGCGCGGAGCATCCTCGCGGTCCCGGTCGGCGCGACGGAACAACACGGCCCGCACCTGCCGTTCACCGTCGACACCGAGATCGCGGAGGCGCTCTGCGCCCGGCTGGCGGAGCAGAGCCAGGTCGTGGTGGCACCGGCGGTGACCTACGGCTCCAGCGGCGAGCACGCGGGCTTCCCGGGCACGCTGTCGATCGGTCAGGAAGCGGTCGAGCACCTGCTGGTGGAACTGGTCCGTTCAGCGGACGCGTTCGCGGGAGTGGTGCTGGTGTCGGCCCACGGCGGCAATGCCGAACCGGTCCGCAGAGCGGTGGGGACGCTGCGAGCGGAAGGCCGCCGGGTGCTCGCCTGGGCGCCGACGGGAAGGCCGGACGACACCCACGCGGGCCGAACCGAGACCTCGGTGATGCTGGCGCTGCGCCCGCAGGCGGTGCACCTGGCCAGAGCGGAGCGGGGCAACACGACGCCGCTACCGAACCTGATCGACACGCTCCGTGCCGGAGGGCTCCGGGCGGCCACGACCAACGGAGTCCTGGGCGACCCGGCAGGGGCGACGGGGGAGGAGGGAGCCCGGATCCTGGCGGCCTGGACGACGTCGCTCACGGCGGCGGTGACGGCCTGGCGAAGCCCTGAACAGCAAAAACGGCAACCGGAGGGCCCCGATGATCGCCCATCCGGAGGTGCGGTAAGCTAACGACGCACCCCGAGAGGGGCAAAAACAGAAGAACGGGCTGTAGCGCAGCTTGGTAGCGCACTTGACTGGGGGTCAAGGGGTCGCAGGTTCAAATCCTGTCAGCCCGACCGTGAAGAGAGCCCGCTGATCGGCACATAAGTGCAGGTCAGCGGGTCTTTTTGTATTGTGGCGTGGATCTTTTGTTGATCGTCCATTGTGGCTGGTGAACTGGTTTTTGGGAGGATTTTGGGAGTCGCGATGTTGTGCGGGGTGGGAGGGGGTCGCGCCCCGGCGGGCTCAAGTTGACCGGGTGTGAGATCCGTCTTTTGTGGTTTGTGGATCACGAGTTTGCTGTTATCGCAGGTCAGTTCGGGTGTCGCTGGTTGCGGCTGGGTTGGTTGCGCTCGGGTGGGGGCGGGGTTGTGTGACGGCGTTGCCGGCGCTGGTGGTGGTGGGTTTTTACCGCTGGTCAAGGGGTCGCGGTAGGGCGTGCTGATAGCTGGTCGCGCGGTGTTTTCCGGCGTGTTGTGGGGTAAGTGGGGTGGGGGTGTTCGGTGGTGTTGCTGAGGTCTCCCAGCGGTGTTGGAGGGCGTTGAGGAGTTGTGTCTCGATTTCGGGCGCGACGTGGGAGTAGACGTCTCTGACCTTGTCGGCGAGGCGGTGGCCCAGGCGCCGTGCTTGTGCGACTTCGGGTATCCCGTCGGTGATGAGCCTGTGGGGTTCCAGAAATCAGCTCCCTATGCCTGACCTGCGACGTTAAGCTATGCGCTCGTACTCGTTGATCAAACCGCCAAGCACCGGTCGACGTTTGATCCGCTCACTGTCGAGGTCTGCAACTGGGTAACTCGGCCGTGGTGGCCGAAGCTCGCGGGCACGGTGCGGCCGGCGCCCGTTGTAGTGTCGGATGTACTCCGTAAGCACTGCACGCAGGTGCCGTTCACCAAAGATCAACAGGCGGTCGGTGAGTTCGGGTCGGACAGTGCGCACGAACCGTTCAGCAAAACGGTTCGCCCGCGGGCAGCGTGGGGGAGTCTTGACGACGCGGATACCTACATCAGCAAGGACCGCATCGAACGACGTGGTGAACTGGCCGGCTCGGTCCCGGACGAGGAATCGGACGTCGGTGATGTCATCGCCGAGGTCCATCAGCAGGTTGCGGACCTGCTGAGTGGTCCACGCCCCGTCTGGGTTTGTGGTCGTGCCCAGCAGGTGCACACACGGCTGCCGACCTCCATCACGAAGAACACGTAGACCCGTTTGAGGGTGACCGCGCAGTCCACGTGAAAGAAGTCGCTCGTCGGCATGGTCGAGGCCTGCATGCGCAGGAACTGCCGCCAGGTCGTATCAGTGTGTCGGAGTGGCGCTGGAGGGATGCGCAATCGGTTGAGAACGCGGTGGATCGTCGAGGCGCTCACTCGATAGCCGAGCTTGAGTAGCTCACCCTGGATCCTCTGGTATCCCCAGGTGTGATTCTCCTTGGCCATGCGCTCGATCAACACGGCGACATCGTCATCGACGGGCGGGCGGCCGATGCGGTGTGGATATTCCACTTCCTGGCAAGCAGGCGACGATGCCGGCGCAGGACCGTGCCTGGCGTGACCAACGGGTTCGCCCGCAGCACCTTCGGCAATAGCCGTATTGGCGCGGCGAAGACCGTCCGGTCGGCCCAGTCCATCCGGGGTTTCGGGTTGGTTCTGCGCAGCACGGCCACCTCGTGACGCAGCACCAGCAGTTCGACGCCGACGAGCGGCCGAGCAACACCAGCCAGCCCACAAGCCGTATGAAGATCAGATAAACCAGACGCAGGGACACGGTTCGCGATCACGCCCTGCCCGGCGAGCGCAGCGATAGCCGCAGGTCGGACCCGCGTGCCAACTTCTGGAACCCCACAGGTGGCACGGCGCCGTAGCGCCGACGACCTCGACGCGCTGGAGAGGGCATTGGAGGCGATGGCGAACGCGGGGGTGGACGCGGAGGCATCGGCGCACGCCGATCTCGACTTCCACCGCGCTGCTCGCCGCCATCGGCAACGAGATGTTCGTGCGGATCCAGATGTTGATGGAACCCCGGGATGGTCGAGCGCGATCTGCTGGTGCACCGGTACCGCCGGGACGACCCGGTACCGAGCCACCGCGCGGTGTTTCGCGCAGTGGCCGGTCAAGACCCGGAGGCCGCGACACTCGCCATGCAGGAGCTCCTGGCCAAGGCCGAGCGCGATCTCAGGGCAATTCGCGGTAGGGAAAGGTGACCGAGCACGAGTGAAGACCGCAGCCAGCCGCCGGACGCTCGACCGGCGTCGCTCCGCGCGGTTCAGGTCCGCAACCCGCTCAAGGGTCGCGTCGGCCGGCTGCGGGCCGCGGCGTCGAACCGCTCGCAATGGTTGCTTTTGTTGACGTCCACGTTAGACTGCCCCAGGCGGGTGAAGATCAACTGCTCGACTGGGGAGTCGCCGGATGAACGAGGAATCGACACCGGAGGCGGGCAGCGCGGAATCGTCCAGAGGGGATGCATGGTCCGGTCTGCGACCGCGGCTGCGGCAAGATGTCATCTTCGCCGAATCCGACGATGGGATCTACCTGCAACGACCGGGTGACCAGTTCGTCCTCAAGGGCCGCTCGGTGTATCGCTGGATGGCGTTGCTGGCGCCGCGGTTGACCGGTGAGCACACGGTTGAGCAACTGTCGTCCGATCTTCCCGACCGTCACCGGACGACGCTCGTCAACCTGATCAAGGTGCTCGCCGAGCGCGGTTACGTGCACGATGAGCGGGCCGCGGATGCCGCGCAGATATCTCCCGAGGTGCGGGCGGCGTTCGGGCGGCAGATCGACTACGTGGCGCATTTCGCGCACCCGGGGGAAGCGAATTTCAACGCCTTTCGCGAGTCCCGGATCCTCCTCATCGGTGCCGCGGGCCTCGTATCCGCAACGGGTGTGGGCCTGCTGCGCAACGGCGCGGCGCACGTCGACATCGGCCCTTGCGGGCCCAGCACCGGTGCGCTGGGCGAGCTCACCGCAGAGGCCGAGCAGCTGCGAGAGAGCGGATGTTCCTGTGCCGTGCGGGAAAGGTCGCAGGACGAACTCGATCCCGACGAGCTCGCTGAGTACGATCTGATCATCGGTGCCGGGGCTGACGTCCGGGAGCTCCTGCGCATCAACGAGATCGCGCTCGGTGGCGGTCCGATGCTGCTGCCGCTGCTGGTCCTCGGCACTCGAGCCGTGGCCGGTCCCTGGGTGAGGCCAGGCGCGGAGCCGTGTTGGCGGTGCGCGCTCCTGCGGCAGTCCAGTGCACGATCGCCCGCGGACAGTGTTGAGCTATGGCGCGCAGCAGCGCTCGGCGGGCGATGCGGTGCGGAGAGCTGCCCACCCCACCTCGCCCGGATGTTGGGTTCGATGCTGGCCTTCGACGTTTTCCGGCTCCGCACCGGTGTCTTCCGGCCGGAGACCGAGCGCGCGATCACCGTCCAGAACCTGGACACTGCGGAATCCGAGCGCGAAGTCCTGCTGCCGCACCCGCTCTGCCGATCCTGCGATCCGGGACGGGAGGGCAAGGAATCCGTCGAATCGACGGACCCGAACATCGACGCGCTGTTCGGTGAGCACGGCGGAATCCTGAGTTGCTACCGGGACGCGGCGCTGGCGCAGTCGCCCGTGCGGACCGGACGTGTCGTGCTCACGTCCGTGGACGGCCCCAACACTGGGCACCGGGAGATCACGGCGTTCGACCTCGACACGCTGGAAAGCGCACGTGATCGGGCCATCCGGATAGCCGTGAGCTGTTACGCCGAAGAAGTTGCGGGCCGGGGGAGAACGGACTTCGTCCCTTCGGCGGAACAATTCGAATGCATCTCCGCACGCCAATTATCCATCTACAGTGGATTCTCGTCGGAAGGCGACGGCCGACGGGTGCCGGGGCAGTCGATGGTGGACGGCAGATCGTGCTGGCTGCCGGTCGCGGCGGCGTATCCGCTGAGCCGGCGCAATCACGCGATGTCGGTCGAGCGGACATCGGCGGGTGCTGCCTGCGGTGCCTCGTTCGACGAAGCGGCGGCGGCGGGCCTCTTGTCAGCCCTGGGTTTCGCCGGCCTGCGTGCTGCCCTTCGCGGCGAGCAGCCCGCCGGGGAAGTCGAGCTCAGCGGCGACGATGACGACCTGGGTTTCCTGGTGCGCGTTGCTCGCCAGTTCCCGCGTACGATCCGCGTGCTCGACCTGCCGGGTTCCGCCCCAGCCTTCGCATGCGTCGTGGTGGCCGACGACGAGAACGATCGTCCGATGTGGACACTTGACGTCGGGTACTCGCGAATAGACGCCGTCGTTGCGGGGTTGCGCGACGTCGTAGGAACCCTCGGCGAGAAATCCGGCCCGCCTGTCGACCGAGGGAATCCGGTGTTGCCAGATCTCGACATTCGCGACCTGGCCGTCGCTTCGCAAGCCGCTCCGGCCCGCGATTCGACAACGCAGCCGGAGATCCTGGACCGGCTCCGCGTGCAGGGGCTCGACGCCATCGCCGTAGACACCACGCCGCCCGACATCCGGGATGTCGGGTTGGTGACCGTCCGAGTCCTGCTGGGCGATCAAGAGCGCCGATGCTGACCGGACAGGCGCACGATCCCGAACGAGATCGAGCATGGCTGGAGACAGCGTTGCTGGAGGTGCTGTCGTCGAGCGCGGTTCGCCCGCATGTCCGGCTCCTCGGCTATTCCGGTGCGATCCAGGTGATGGTGAAGCCGCCGGACGAAGAGGGAGGCTACACAGCGGTTTCGCTGACACCGGCAGAGGTGTTCGTCGGCCCGGTGGTCCGTCCGCGCGGAACGGGCGGGCCGTGCGGGCAGTGCTTCGCGCTCCGGTGGCAGAGACTCCGCAGCGCCGAGTTCCGCGACGTTCTGGAGGCCGATCGCGAGGTGCACGCCGTCGGACCGAACCCGTACCTCACGCCGTTCCTGGTGGAAACGATCTCCGCAATGTGCGAGCAGCTCGCGCGGTCCGTTGCGAAGAGCCTGCAGATGTCGGAGGTCTACGAGATCAAGGCCGACACGCTCGAGGTCCGGCGGCACGAGCTGCTGGCCGACCCGTCGTGCCCCCGGTGTTCCGCTGCGCCGAAGCCGGGTCCATCGGTTATCGAGCTGCGGAGCAGGCCGAAACCGGCGAACGACGCCGACCGGATCGTGGCGGCCAGCGATCTGCTGCGAAACCGGAACGCGCTGGTCAACCCGGCGTGCGGAATGCTGGGCCGGGCGGTCCGACCGGACCACTCGCACACCACGACCGCGCCTGCCACGGGCCACTTCCTGGTCCGCGACGCGCGGGATCTGTTCCCCGTGCACTGGAGCGGGCACGCCGACAGCTACGAGAACAGTTCTGCCCTCGCCCTGTGCGAAGGGGTGGAGCGGTATGCGGGCTTGGCGTGCGGTGACGTGCCGACCGCGGTGCACGACTGCTACACCAACGTGGCGGACACGGCGATCGACCCGGCGCGGTGCGGCCTGTACGACGAAGATTGGCACCACGGATCGCGGGAGGTTTTCGTCCCGTACCGGCCCGACCTGGAGATCCACTGGGTGTGGGGGTATTCCCTGACCGGCGAACGCCCGGTACTCGTTCCCAAGCAGCTTGCCTACTACCGGGCCGACGGCTCCGACGCCGTCTTCGTCAAGGAGTCCTCGAACGGCTGCGCCAGCGGGAGCTGCCTGGAAGAAGCGATCCTGCATGGCATCTTCGAGGTCGCGGAACGAGATGCCTTCTTGTTGGCCTGGTACGGGGCGGCGCCGCTACCCGAGATCGACCCGGATACCTGCCGGGACGTGGCGACCCGGTGCCTGCTGGAGCGGGTTCGCCGCCGCGGCTACGAAGTTCGCACCTTCGACGCCCGGATCGACCTGGACCTGCCCGTGGTCGTCGCGGTGGCGCGGCATCGAGACCACGCGCGGCTCGGGGCGCTGAGCATCTCGGCTGCCGCGCATCTCGACCCGGAACGCGCCCTGGCCTCGGCGTTGCGCGAGGTCGCCTCGTCCGTCGCGGACCTCTCCGAACGCACCGCGGCCGCGCAGGACCGGATTCGCGCCATGGCGCAGGACTTCTCAGGGGTGACCGGACTGGCGGACCACGCCGCGCTGTTCGGGCTGCCGGAGATGTCGCGGCACGCTGACTTCCTCCTCTCGAACGAGGTGCGGCGGCCGATCGACGAGGTCTACGCCGACTGGCACGCGACGCGGCCGCGGAATTCGGACCTGACCGCCGACATCCGGTTCTGCCTCGACCACCTCGCAGCAGCGGGCTTCGACGTGATCGCCGTCGACCAGACCACACCGGAAGGAGAACGGCTTGGCATCAACACCGTTCGCGTCCTCGTGCCTGGCCTGATCCCCATCGATTTCGGGTGGTCCACGCAGCGCGCGCTCCGGATGCCGCGCATGGTCGAGGCGTTCCGGAAGGCGGGTTGGCGCGACACCGACCTCGATCCGGCGGACCTGCACCGCGTGCCCCACCCCTTCATGTAGTCGAGAGCCTGACAGCGAGGAGGGTTCGTGAGCGTCGTCGCCCAGTACCTGGATGACGTGCTGCACCGCGCGCCGATGTTCCCGGACGGGTTCGAACCGGACTGGGGGGACCATCCGTGGCAGCACAAGGTGTACGACCGCGCTCCACGGTTCGCATTGCCGGCTCCGCGGTCGCACCGGCTCGGCTCGTTGGGCAGGGCGCTCTTCACCGAGCCCTCCGACGTGCCGGGGAGCTGGACCACCGGTCTGCTGTCGACCATGCTGCAGTACTCCTACGGGCTGGTCGGCCGTCGGCTGAGGATCACGGGAAATCCGCAGCAGTACGGGCAAATCCCTTATCCCAGCGCGGTCTGGGCACGCGGCAGCGCGGCAGGTGGTGGGCTGTACCCGTGCGAGATCTACTGGGTCCGCGGGACGAGCGGCTCCGGCCTGCCGGGGATCTACCACTACTCGCCACCGCACCACGCGATGAATCGGATAGCGCTCGGTGACGCGACCCATCAGGTGTGGGAAGCGGTCGCCGACCGTTCCGCGGACGCGGGCGAGTACCTGCTCGTGACTGTCAAGTTGTGGAAGAACTCGTTCAAATACGCCGACTTCTGCTACCACTCCGTCACGATGGACGTGGGCTGCCTGCTGGCGACTTGGCACTCCCTCGCAGCGGCCAACGGGGTGGCGCTGCGACCGCGGATGTGGTTCGCGGAAACAGCACTCGACAAGCTGCTCGGACTGGATCCGGCAGCGGAGAGCGTGTTCGCCGTGGTGCCGATGCCGGTCGAACCCGAGCAACAGGCGCCGAAGAGCGCGCCTGAAGTACGCGCGCCCGAAGTGGAGCGGTCGAAGAGCGTGGTTCGCTGGCCCAGGGTGGAGCGGGTTCATCGCGCGGCCTTGATCGAAGAGCGGGCACCGGAGTCGAAAGTCCTCGACGCAGCTGCGGTGGAGTCAACACCTCAGGCTGCGGCCAGGCTCGCGTTGCCGGGTGTCGACCACGAGCGGCTCGACGTCGATCTGGCGGCCGTGCTCCAAAACAGGAAGTCCAGCTTCGGGCGGTTCGCCGCGAGCCCGCCGTTGCGCCACACCCACCTGGCCGCGCTGCTCGCGGTGGCCGATCGGCATCTGGAGCTGCACCCGGAGCTTCGTTCGCCCGGTTCTCGGATGACTCGGATCGTCACCGTCGCCCAGCACGTGGACACCATCCCACCCGGTGTGTACGACTACATCGCGGCCGACCACTCGCTGTGCGGGCGGGGAGCCGCATCGGGTTTCCAGCAGTACTACGCCTTGTCCAACTACAACCTCGAGCAAGCCGCCGCGTTGCTGGCGATCGTGGCGCGCCCGCACCCGTTCATCGAGGCAGGCGGAGCGCGTGCCTACCGGTTGCTGAACGCCGAAATCGGCGCAGTGGCGCAGAACATCTACCTGGCCGCCGCGGCACTGGGCGTTGGCTGCGGTGCGGTCCTCGGGTTCGACAACGCGGCACTGGCATCCGGCATCGGGCTGTCCGGAACCGACAGCTGGCCGATGTTGCTTCTGATGGTCGGCCACGAACGGGCAGGTGAAGCCGACCTGTCCAGCTCGCTGATCGGCCCCGACCGTGCCAGCGAGGTGAACCTCTGATGCCGGCAAGCTCACCGCCCTACGCGTTCACACCGTCGCCCTACTTCCTCGTCCGGGTAGCCGGATTGTCCACCCAGGACGTCGAACCGCTGAACTCGTCGCGTTCAACCGAATGGCTGGACCACGTCCTCGACTTGGAACAGCGCTTGGAGAGCACCAAGGCTGATTTGGCCGAGGCGCTGGGTTCCGCGGTTGCCGGAGCGGACGGAGCAGGCCGGCGCCGTCGATTGCTGGCCCTGCGACGAGATGTGCACAACCTGCGGCTTCCCGCCCGGGATCGCGTCGTGGACGTGGCTGACATGCTGGAGTCCGGTGTCCGGAACCAGTTGAGCTCCTGGGTTTCGCTTCGCGAGGAATACGAACGTGTGCTGACCGGTGGAACTGATGTGGTGTGCGAGGACCTCCGTAGGGCTCGGCAGCATCTTCGCCGAATCGGTGGTGACCCGCGACTGCGACAAGGGATCCAACTCGGTGCGCCGCTGCTGGAACGTGTGCTCCCGCGGTATCTCGACGCGTCGGTCGACGAGCCGTTGCCCAAGCGGCTGCGCGGCGCCGAACGCTCCCTGGTGAACTACGTGTACCGATCGGCGTTCAAGACGAGCCCGTTCAGCACCTTCACGAGGGTCTGCCTCGGCCGCTTCGTCGACGGAGGCGAGGTCCTCGCCCTGGACGTCGATGCAACGGAATTCCAGAACAGCGTGGCGTTCAACCTCGTGGGACTCGGTTCCGTCACCCAGGCCATGATGCTGTCGGACGAGCTTCGCCGGGCCTTACCGGTGCGGCTCACGCCGGGGTGGCGGGTCGACGGCGCCAGGATTGGTTATGTCCGCCGGCAGTACGGGTACAACTCCGATCCCACTGCCCCCACCGTGGGGCTGCTGGAGGAGGTCGAGTTCTCGGTGCCCCGCGGTGAGGTGCTGGACGAGATCATCGGAATCGTCCCGCAGGAAACCGGGATCACACTGGCGGCGTTGACGGAGCGGTTGCACCTGGCGGATCCGGCGGGACGTCCGCGAGATCGGCTCGCGGCATACGCCGATCGACTGCTCGAACTGGGGCTGCTCGTCTCGGCCGAGCTGCGGCTCGATCCGTGCTCGCCCGACCCCGCCAAGGACTTCGCCCACCGCATCGGGAAGCTGCGTTCGGCACGGGCCGCCGAACTGCGCGAGCGGATCGAGCGCCTCGCGGCGTGCGCCAAGCAGTACGAATCGGCGACCTCGGCGCAGCGCACCGAGCTCGCGGCGGAGGCGAACGACCACGCCCGCCAGGCGCAACGCGAACTGGGCCGGGCGAGACCGGGCGAGCTCCGCACGGTGTTCTACGAGGACAGCGTCTCGACCGAAGTCGCCACCGCCGGAAACGACTGGTGGAAAGCGGAGCTGCTGCCCCAACTCGAACGCCTCACCACCGTGCTACCGGCATTCGATCCGCTGGTCCTGGACCGCGTCCTGGCCAAGGGATATTTTCGCGATCGGCACGGGCGTGGTGGTCGTTGCGACGACATCACGGGGTTCGCCCATGAGTTCCAACGACGGTGTTCGAGCTGGATGGCGTCCTACCGGAAACGCGACGTCGCCGATGCGGATGGCACCAGTCCGTTCTCCCATCACGAGCTGGCCTCCCTGCGGAGCGCACGTGGCGCATTCGCCGCGGAACTGGGTGCGCGGTGCCGGGATCTGTCGGACGGGAACTCCGAGGTGTGCGTCGACGACGATCTGCTGAACCGCGTCCGCGAGTCGCTTGCGGACGTGATGCCCAGCGTGCTGCCGGCGAGCTACTTCCTGCAGCTGGCCCGGCGCGACGATGATTGGCTCGCCGCGCTGAACTTCGCCTACACCGGTTTGGGCATGCCGATCGGCAGGTTCAGCTACCCGCTGGAGCGTGCGACCGGCCACCGGGTGGCCGACCGGTTGCGTGAGCACGCCGAGGGGCTGCAGCCCGATTCGGCGGTGTTCGCGGAGCTCACCGGCGGCTACGACGCGTCCAATTTGAGCTGGCACGCCCCGCTGACGCCGTACCAGGTCGTCGGGCCCGCCGAGATCAGCTTCCGTCCACCCGAGGAGCAGCTGCCGATCGACGACCTGGTCTTGGTCGATGATCCGGATGTCGACGAGCTGCGGCTGCACTCGAGGCGTTTGGGGCTGCGCGTCATCCCCGTGTACCTCGGTTCACTGATGCCGGTGGCGCTCCCGGAGGTGCAGCGCACGTTGCTCGCGCTGTCCTGCACGATGATGCCGAACCTGAACTTCCGGCAATGGACGACGCGCCGCCGAACCGGTGGGCTGGAGGAACACCCTCGGGTTCGTTACCACAACGTCGTCCTGCAACGGCGCGGGTGGTCGGTGCCGCCCGAAGGGCTGCCCGAGTGGGACCGCGAGCTCGCGGACTGGTTGTTGGACTGGCGCCGGTGGTGGCGCGAGCACCGGTTGCCGCCGCAGCTGTTCTACTCCGTGCCGACGCGGGTCGGCGGGTCACGAGCCCGAGTCGCCGAAAAACCCCAGTACGTCAGTGCGGACAGCGTGCTGTCCATGATGTCGTTCGCCCACGACGTCCGCACGGCGACTGACCCGGTGTGGATGACGGAAATGCTTCCGGTGCAGGACGAATCGTGGCTGACCGACGGCGAGAACGGCTACGTCGGAGAGCTGTGCATCGAGGTCACCGGGATGCGGAAGGGAACGGCGTGATGGGCACGACTCCACTGAATTGCGACCGCTGCTCGCCGAGTGAGCTGAAGCCGGGCGACTGGCTCTCGGCGCACATCTACTACGCGTACGATCGCACGCCTTTGTTGACCCAGTGCGTCGCGCAGTTGGCGACGAGGCTGCGCCGGGACGGGCTGATCTCGGGCTACTTCTTCGTGCGCCACTGGCTGGAAGGCTCGCATCTGCGCCTGCGGGTCCGCCCCGACTTCGAAAGGCTGGCCGAGGTGTGCGAGATCGTCGAAACCGAAGTCCGCGGGTTTCTCGACCGCGAGCCGTCGGTCTACGCGCCCGAACGGGACCTGAGTGACGATCAGTACCAACAGCGGTTCCTGCTGGAATTCTCGCCGGAGCAGTGGGTGCGGCGATACGGTGCCGATGGCCGCATGCCGCAGAACGAGTACAACACGCTCGACTACTTCGAGTATGTGCCCGAGGTGGAACGCTACGGCGGACCTCGCGGGTTGGAACTCGCGGAATGGCATGCGGAACGGTCGAGCGACGTGGTTGTGGAGCTGCTCCGATCGAACAACGTGCACGTTCGCAGCGTGCTGCTCGGGCTCGCCACCCAGCTGATGCTGGCGATGGCGTACGCGTTCATGGGCAGCCCGGAGCGCACCGCGAACTTCTTCGCGGACTACCTGAAGTCGTGGGAGGGGATGTTCGGTTCCGAGTACGAGCGGTACGAGCAGGCCTATCAGGACATGTCGGCTCGGCTGAGGTCGCGGGTGTACCTGATCCACGCCGCAGTCGCTGACGGTCAGTCGGGAAACCTGCCGGAGTTCGTGCGGGACTGGTTGCGGCACAGCGCCGATCTGCGGGACCGCCTGGCGTGCGCGGCCGACGACGGGTTGCTGAGCTGCCCGGCAACAGGGCACGGCGTCCAGTCGTCGGCGGGCGGTGACGGGGAGCGCGCGCTCTCGCACCTCGCGCGGAGTTATGTCCACATGACGAACAACCGGCTCGGTGTTTCGGTGGCTTCGGAGAACTACCTGTCGTACGTGTTGCGCCGAGCGATCGAGGAGTGCTTTCCCGGCTGAGCGAGGGCGCGGCCAGGTGTGCACATGGGACGGAGAATCGGGAAGGGGTGGGCGATGACCTCCTACTCGGCGCTTCTGCCGCAGTGGCCGCTGCGCCCGAATCAGGTCCTGCCGTACGCAGCGCTGGCCCAGCGGTCGGGTGGACGCCTGTGGCTGGGGCAAACACCGGTGGGCGACCCGTACCAGGCGTTCGTGTTCGCCGCGGCCAACGGCTTTCGCACTCCGGTGGGGACCGGCGTCTCGGTGATGCCGTACCGGCACCCCTACGAAGCCGCGCTGCAAGCGCAGTCGGCGGCCGTGCTGCTCGGCCACTCGGTCGTGGCGGGGTTTGGGCCGGGGGCGGCGGACGTGCAACGGGCCGTGCTCGGAGCGCCGTACCGGAGCCCGTTGACGGCGACCCGCGAGTACCTGACGATCGTACGGCAGCTGATCCGGACGGGTAGTTCCGACGTTGCCGGCGAGTATTTCCACTGCCGGGCCGTACTCCCTCACGTCGTGCATCCGGAGATCCAACTCGGCCTCGGTGTGCTCCGTCCGAGAATGGCGCGATTGGCCGGTGAACTGGCTGATGTCGCGATCACCTGGCTGACCCCCGCCTCCTACATCCGCGAAGTTCTGCTGCCCGAGCTGCGCGCGGGAGCGGCAGCGGCCGATCGTACGGCACCACGGGTCGTCGCGATGGTGCCGGTGGCGTTGGCAGGCGACGCCCGTGATGCGGTGGAGTTGGCATTAGCGAGCAATGGCGTGCACCTGGCATTGCCGCACTACACCGAGATGCTGCGCCGTGCCGGAATCGACACAGATCCCGATGAACCGCGGAAGGGTGCTGCCGGGCTCGTCGAGGGTGGCGCTTTCGTGTTCGGCGATCGGACCGAAATACTCGACCGTTTGGCGGAATTCGTCATCGCCGGTGTGGACGAGGTGGTGCTGAACGTAACGGGGGTATACCTCCGACTCGGCAACAAGGCCGCGTTGGCCGAGATGGAGGGCCTCCTGCGCATGGTGGCGATGTGACGCCCATGTGTCCAGCGGTTTTTGCTATGCGTTGCGTTGGGTCAATTGCACTTCGCGGGAACATTGACACCCTGATGTGAGGCCCGGTAGCCTAAATAGGAATCCACCATAAATCGATTGGAGATTCCCCATGCTTTCTGACGAGCTGGGCGCACTCGAAGCGGAGTCCTTCGAAGTTGTCGACATTGAGGAACCCGCTCGGCTGTTGGCTGGTACGACGGTTACCAGTCCGTCGACCTGCGCTGTTCCGACGGGTGGCTCCCCGCAGGGAATCGTTGACGCGGGATAGGGAACGACCTGGCGTGTGCTGAGGACGGTCCGATTGGGCCGTCTTCAGCGGCGTCTCGTGGGAATCCATTCGCAAGACATGCGCCGTTGAGCGATTCCTCCGGCGCAGTTCGTCGGGGTGTCAGTTCGGCTGAATCGGCGTGGTGGGCCACGAAGTCCCCGCGCGGACATCCTGTCCACTTCGTCGCGTCCAACCCACCGGGTCCAGCTCCTCGGTACGCGGGTCGTGCTGGGGAGTCGTGGCGACCGGCTGCACGCCGATCGCGGGCCCTGACGGTTCGTTCGGTGACATTACGCGGGAGGGAAGGCGGACGCAGCCTGCGCCCTGCGGCGCCGACGTCCCGATGGGACGGTGGCCGCTTCGGCCGTCGCCGCCGCCGTGCGCCATCGCTTCAGATCCGGTGGCGACCGCGGAGCTCCGGTCGGGTTCGGTGGTGAATACCGGTGTGCGTGCCGAAAACTACGTCCATGCAGTTCAGGCGGCATGTTGGTATTCGTGGATGACCCCCCGCCGAGAGGGTCGCGGTCACGGATGAGGACCCTGACCTGCGCGAGGTTTCCGGCGTCCTCGAGGTCCATGAGCAGGTTGCGGATGGCTTGTGTCACCCAGGCATTTGTGGGTGCGCGGTGGTTCCGAGGATGTGGACGCGTCGGTTGGCGTGATGAAGTCCATGGCCAGGATGGCCTCGGCTTGGGAGCGTAGGAAGCTGGCCCAGGTGATGGTCGTCCGTTGCGGAGACGGATCGACGCCACTGATTTTGAGGATTTCCCAGACCGTCGAGGGAACGATCTTGATACCGAGGAGGGCGAGTTCGCCGTGGATTCGCCTGTATCCCCAGGAGGGTTCTCGGCTGTTAGGTGCAGGACGAGGCATTGGATCGAGGCGAGAGTGCGTGGACGGCCCCGGTCCTCGGTTCATGCTGGCGC
Organism: Saccharopolyspora sp. NPDC045839; assembly: GCF_056431645.1. Classification (NCBI taxonomy): domain Bacteria; kingdom Bacillati; phylum Actinomycetota; class Actinomycetes; order Pseudonocardiales; family Pseudonocardiaceae; genus Saccharopolyspora; species Saccharopolyspora sp. NPDC045839. The sequence continues at coordinate 32,831 of NZ_JBWKKH010000005.1, read as the reverse complement.
GGGCGTGGCGGTGTTTCACCAAGTCACGATGTCACTGCAGCACTGTGGAGGAGCGCTGCGAAGAATGCTCTGTCCTGCCGCAGTCGTGGCGTTGGTCGCCGAGTTGTCGCTGCAGGACGGTGAGTTGATGGCGTAGGGCCAGGATCTCGACGTCCTTCTCGTGGTCAGTCATCGGCAAGAGTCGTAGCGTGGCGAAGGCGTGGGTGACAGCGAGGTAGGCGAAGCGGATCAGCACAAGACGTGATCATGTCGGACGGTGACTGGTCATGTGCCGAAAGCTGTTGACCCGCACGGACGTATTTCTCGGCACGTACAGCTACCGGGAGGCGGCTTCGGGTTCGCCTACTGGGATGCCGCAAGAATAGGTAATCGGCGTTACCCGTTTCCGGCGCCCGCCCTGCCACTTGGGTCGAACGCCGTGAAGAGTCCCATCCCCGTGGCTCGAGTGGTTGAGCGGCATCCGGGTCAGCAATTTGACAAAGTTTCACCCAATATGACCAACGCCAACGGGTAGCCCAAACCGTTCATTGCTTTGGCCGGACGTAAGCCGCACTCTTTGTGTGTTGCGAATAAAACTTGGTGTACTGTGCGCGATCGAGTCGTTCACTGTATCGGTGCACGGTGAACCGATCGTGTCGGTCGTAGCGTTGGAGGGGGACGACGTGTCGGCGGAACCGGAGATCGTCGCTGGCCGGTTTCGGCTGCTTGGGCCCATCGGCAAGGGCAACATGGGCGAGGTTCACCGCGCTGCGGACATCGACAGGGATACCGCCGACACTGACCGCGTCGTCGCGGTGAAGCTGATTCTCCGTTCGCGCACCGGTGCGTGGCTCGATGGTCTGGACGCCAAGCTCGCCGAACGCTTCGGCCGCGAGCTGCAGATTATGCGTCGACTGGACCACCGCAATCTGCCGCGCATCGTCGCCGGCGGTGTGGACGACTCGGGGTTGCCGTATCTGGCGATGGAGTTCCTTGATGGTCGCTCGCTGCATGACCTGGCCTCCGAGATTCCGCAGCTGCCGGTTGCCTGGGTGGCTGGGTTAGGCGCGCAGATCGCCGCCGGGCTGGCCGCCGCGCACGACGTGAAAGTGGTTCACCGGGATCTCAAGCCGTCCAACGTGATGGTGTTGCGCGATGGTGTGGTCAAGGTGCTCGACTTCGGTATGGGGCGGATCGTCGACGACACCGGTCCGCAGATCACAAGCTCCGGCGTCACCGTGGGCACCGCTCGCTATATGGCGCCTGAGCAGTTCGAGGGATCGGCGGTGGGGCCAGCGGCGGATCTGTACGCCCTCGGTTGCGTGTTGTTTGAGCTGCTCGCCGGTGTGCCGCCGTTTCACAGCGAGTCCGCACACGAGCTCGGGCGCAAGCACCGGGATGAGAATCCGCCGCCGCTGCTTAGGTTGCGCTCCGACGTTCCAAAGGACTTGGTGCGGTTGATCGGGGATCTGCTGCGCAAAGATCCGGCCGATCGGCCCGTTGATGCGATCGCGGTCCGCGATGCACTGGTGCCGTTGGCCGAGGGCGCGCAGCCGCTTCCTGGCTGGGAAGCCTTCACACCGGTGGCCGGCCTGGTCGAGCCGGATGACGACTCGGCAGCCATGGACACCACCAGGCCGCCCGCCGCGTCCGGCATGGATGTCTTCAAGGTGCATCACCAGCTTGTCGAGGATTACCGGGCGTTCACCGAGGGCGGGACGACCATCCGCGATGACCGCATCGCGGCGTTCGTCAAGGACGACCTCGATGCGAAGTCGCAGTGGCCGGCCCCTTGGCTGTCGTTGAACCCGTTGTTCGCCTCCGGCGGCACAGTCCTCGAACTGGCCGAGGAAGGCGTGTTGCACGACGAGTGCGCGCACATCTTCCAGACCGGGAAGACAGAGGGCGGCACGGTGTGCGATGGGCGACCGCTGACCTTCCACCGCCACCAGCGTGAGGCGATCGAGGTCGCGCAGTCCGGCGAGTCCTACGTGCTCACCACGGGAACTGGCTCCGGGAAATCGCTATCTTACATCGTGCCGATCGTCGACTCGGTGCTCAAATCCCGTGCCGCGGAAGGTCTGGATCCGGCCAAGCGGGTGCGGGCGATCATCGTATACCCGATGAACGCGCTGGCCAACAGCCAGCTCAACGAGCTCAAGAAATATCTCCAGGATGGCTACGGCGAGGGCCGGGAGAAGGTCACGTTCGCTCGCTACACAGGGCAGGAAAGCGACGAAACCCGCAGGGCGATCCGCAACAATCCGCCGGACATCCTGCTGACCAACTACGTGATGCTGGAGCTGATGCTGACCCGGCCCGGCGACCGGCGTTCGCTGATCCGGATGGCAACAGGGCTGGAGTTCCTTGTTTTCGACGAGTTGCACACGTATCGCGGCAGGCAGGGAGCGGATGTCGCGCTGCTGATCCGCCGGGTCCGCCAGGCGTGTCAGGCCGATGGCCTGCAGTGCGTGGGCACGTCGGCGACGATGTCCAGCGCCGGTTCGTTCGCCGATCAGCGCGAGGTCGTGGCGGATGTGGCGACGACCTTGTTCGGCACGACGGTGCACCCGGAGCATGTCATCGGCGAAACCCTGGTGCGCGCCACCGACCCGGCCCCGGACACGGTGCCCGCTGACCGGCTTCAGGCGGACTCTCCGCGTGGCTACCGGGAGCTGATGGCCGATCCGTTGGCGCAGTGGATCGAAACCCGCTTCGGCCTGGCGACCGAGGAAGGCACCGGACGGCTGATCCGGCAGCGTCCGGCGAAAATCGAGGATGCCGCGGCGGACTTCGCTGATTCCAGCGGCGTTTCCGCGGAAAGATGCGCGGCGGCGATCCGGGGGACGCTCGAAGCCGGTTCGCAAGCGCGGCATCCGGTGACCGGGCGTCCGCTGTTCGCGTTTCGGTTGCACCAGTTCTTGTCCAAAGGTGATACCGTCTACGTCACGCTGGAGGCACCCGAAACTCGTTACCTCACCCGCGTTTATCAGCTCGTGCAGCCGGATTCTGGCGGAAAGCTCTTGCTTCCACTGGCGTTTTGCCGGGAGTGCGGACAGGAGTACCTGACGGTCTGGCGCCGGGACAAGGGCGGTCAGACGGTTTACGAGGCACGACCTGACACCGCCGCGACCGGTGGCAAGCAGGGCGACGGCTACCTCTACATCGGACCGGAGCGCCCCTGGCCGAGCAGTACCGAGGCGGCCATCGCAGACCGCCGATTACCCGAATCCTGGCTGGAACTCGACGGTCACGGCAATGAACAGGTCAAGGACACTTATCGCAGACGACTCCCGGTGGCGATCACTGTCGACCCCCACGGGGTCCAGGGAAGTGGCGAGCTGCAGGCCGCGTTCATTCCTGCCCCGTTCGGGTTCTGCATGCACTGCGGTGTGAGCTACGAACAGATCAGGGGCCGTGACTTCGCGAAACTGGCCACGTTTTCCCAGGAAGGGCGTTCCTCGGCGACCTCACTGGTGTCGTCGTCGATCGTGCGGTCCCTGCGAGCGGAGCCGCCGGAAGCGCTGGGGGAGAAGGCCCGCAAGCTGCTCACTTTTGTCGACAACCGGCAGGACGCCTCCCTGCAAGCTGGGCATTTCAACGATTTCGTGCAGGTCACGCAACTGCGCGCCGCGCTGTACCGGGCGGCGAAACAGGCGGGCTCCGATGGGCTGCGGCACGAGGAGCTCGCTTCGCACGTCACCAACGAACTAGGTATCGGGGTGGCCGATTTCGCCGGCAGCGCGAGCCTTGCCCCATCGCTCGTACGCAACGCTGCCCGGACGCTGCGCGATGTCGTTGCCTTCCGGCTGTATCTGGATCTTCAGCGCGGGTGGCGGGTCACCATGCCCAATCTGGAACAAACCGGCTTGCTTGAGATCCACTATGAGGACTTGGATTGGCTTGCCGAGAACGACGACATGTGGGCTAAGGCGCAGCCGGAGCTTCGGGAGGCCGAACCAGGCCGGCGCCGGGAGATCATGCGGGCGTTGCTAGACGAGATGCGCCGCGCACTGGCCATCGATGTGCAGTACTTCCGGGACGATTTCGACGGTCTGCGCCGGGCTAGTGAGGAACGCTTGGTCGACCCATGGGTTCTTTCGCTGACCGACCGGCCCCAGGTCGGTACGGCGTATCCGCGGCCGTCCCGGCCGGGTATGGACCGGTCCGGGCTGTTTTTGTCCGGCCGGGGCAAGTTCGGAAAATACCTGCGGCGCGTGCATTTCAAGGGGCTCGCAGCCGAGGACACACAGCACATCATCGCGGATCTGCTGACGGTGCTGGCCAAGGCGGGTTTGCTGGCCGAGGTCGAGACGACCCCGCAACATGCCCGAGCCCGGCGTGCGACCGGCCCGGCGATCACTGGATACCGCATCAAGGCGAGCACGCTGATCTGGTGCGCGGGCCGGGGTGAACAGGGCGTGCACGATCCGTTGAGCCGCACCTATGCCAGTGGAGAAGGCCCGCGGGTCAACACGTTTTTCCGCGACCTGTACCGGCGGGAGGCGGAGTCGCTGGCGAGTCTGAGCGCGAGGGAACACACCGCCCAGGTCGACCCGCAGACGCGGGAACAGCGCGAACAGCAGTTCCGCGACGGCGCGCTGAAGCTTCTGTACTGCTCGCCGACGATGGAGCTTGGTGTGGACATCGCCGAGCTCAATGCTGTGATGATGCGCAATGTGCCGCCAACACCGGCAAATTACGCACAACGCAGCGGCCGTGCGGGCCGTTCCGGCCAGCCCGCGTTGGTGACCACCTACTGTGCCACCGGAAACAGCCACGACCAGTACTACTTCCGTCACTCAGACCGGATGGTCGCGGGTGCGGTCACCCCGCCTCGGCTAGATCTGGCCAATGAGGACCTGGTGCGTTCGCACGTGCAGGCCATCTGGCTGGCCGAGTCGGGATTAAAGCTTGGTACGGCGATCCCCGAGATCATCGATGTTTCCTATGACGAAGACGCCCGGCGGCCGGATCCGAAACTGTCGCTGCACAGTCAAGTCTCCGAGGCCATTCAGGACCCTGGCACGCAGCGTCGGTCGGTGCTGGCGGCGCGGGAGGTGTTCGCGGAACTTTTGGATGAGTTCGGTCAGTCGACGTGGTGGCACGACACGTGGATCGAGGACGCGGTGCGAGGTGCCGCCGGCGAGTTCGACCGGGCTTTTGACCGGTGGCGTCAATTGCTGCGCGCGGCCATGGCGGATCAGGCAGAACAGAACCGGCGGCGCCTCGACCATACCATCAGCGACCGGGACCGCAAGGCCGCCGAGAAACGCAGGAAAGAAGCGGAAACACAGCTGGACCTGCTCAAAAATGAAAGTGTGGAAAGCAGATCCGTCCTGTCGGACTTCAACCCGTACCGGTACCTGGCCAGTGAGGGTTTCCTGCCGGGCTATTCGTTCCCCCGGTTGCCCCTCGCCGCGTACGTTTCCACCACCAGGAGCCGCCGCGCCGACGGCGATTATCTGCAGCGGCCCCGGTTTCTGGCGATCCGCGAGTTCGGCCCTGGCGCGCTGATCTACCACGAAGGCGCGCGATATCAGGTCAACCGCATCCAGCTGCCACCGGATTCCGCCGGTGATGTGGTGACCACCAGCGCGAAGCGCTGCGCGGCCTGCGGATATCACCACGATGTGCAGGATCGCGACGACCGCTGCCGGATGTGCGGGGAGCCGCTGCCCGCACCGACCAACAAGCTCCTGCAACTGCACACCGTCTACACCCAGGTGCGAGAACGGATCTCGGCTGATGAGGAGGAGCGCCGCCGGGCCGGCTTCCGGCTGGTGACCTCCTATCGCTTCCACGACCATGGTGCCCGGCCTGGCCGCAGGGACGCGACGGCCACCGACGAGCAGGGCGAGCTGGCCACGGTCAGCTACGGCGATTCGGCGACCGTGCGGATCACCAATGTCGGCAGGTTGCGGGCCGCCGAGGACGAGCCGGAAGGGTTCTGGCTCAATCCCGTCACCGGGGAGTGGATGACCGAGAGCGTCGCGGCCGAGGCATCCGGGGATTCCAGCGAGATGCCCGTAGTCGGCGCGGACGGCACCGAGAAACAGCGGAAGCTACGTGTGACCCCGTATGTGGAGGATCGCCGCAACGTGCTGGTCCTCAAGCTCGCCAGGGCATTACCGGAATCCGTTGCGCTGTCGCTGATGTACGCGCTGGAGCGCGGCATCGAGACTGCCTTCGAACTGGAGGATTCCGAACTGACCAGCGAACTGCTGCCACCGGACGAAGGCGATCGGGATCGGATGCTGTTCACCGAGGCGGCCGAGGGTGGCGCTGGCGTGCTGCGGCGCCTGCAGTCGGACCCCGAGGCGTTGCGTGCGGCCGCCTTGCAGGCGTTGGAGATCTGCCATTTCGCACCCGATGGCACCGACCTCGGTGGCGCGCACCCGGATCGGCCCTGCGCTCGCGGCTGCTACGAATGCCTGCTCACTTACGGCAATCAGCTCAACCACGCCTTGATCGACCGCCATACGGTGAGCGGCCTGCTGGTGAGGCTGTCGGAGGCGACGGTACTGACGGCAGGCAGGGGCGAGACACGGTCCCAGCAACTGGTGCGGCTGACCGAGCAGTCCGACACCGCGCTGGAGGGCAGGCTGATCACGTTCCTGAAGGAACACGGCCTGTGCTTGCCGGATGAGGCCCAGACCTTCATCCCGGAGGCACTGGCTCGTCCCGACTATATCTACCGGCTGCCTGGTGTGAACCTCGCGGTGTTCGTGGACGGTCCGGTGCATGAACACACCGCCGTGGCCCAACGTGATGCACAGGCCGAGGATCGCCTGATCGACGTGGGGTGGGATGTCGTGCGGTTCCCGCATGACGCCGACTGGGCGGCCATCGTGACCGATTTCCAGCGCTACTTCGGGCCCATCGCGGGCGCCTGACGAGGACAAGACGAGGTTCGATGACAATCGCATTCACCGCTGGTTCGCTGGTCGCCGCACGCGGGCGCGACTGGGTGGTATTGCCGGAAAGCGCAGCGGACATGCTGGTGCTGCGCCCGCTGGGCGGTGCGGACGAGGACATCGCCGCCGTGTTTCCGTCCTTTGAGGACGTACAGCCCGCCGAATTCGCCCGCCCCTCGGCCGACGATCTTGGCGACGCGCTGGCCGCCGGGCTGCTGCGCTCCGCGCTGCGGATAGGATTCCGTTCCGGCGCAGGACCGTTCCGTTCGCTGGCCGGAATCGCCGTAGAACCCCGCGCCTACCAGCTGGTGCCGTTGATGATGGCACTGCGGCAACGGGTCGTGCGGATGCTGATTTCCGATGATGTGGGCATCGGCAAGACCGTTGAGGCCGGGCTGATCGCCAGTGAGCTGCTGGCCCAGGGCAGCGCGCGGGGCCTTGCGGTCCTGTGCTCACCGGCACTGGCCGAGCAATGGCAGCAGGAATTGCGCACCAAGTTCGGCATCGACGCGGAACTCGTGCTGTCCTCCACGGTGTCCAAACTAGAGCGCGATCTCAGCCTGGGCCAGTCCTTGTTCGACAAGCACCCGCATGTCGTGGTCTCCACTGATTTCATCAAGTCCACCCTGCACCGCGACGATTTCATCAGACACTGCCCCGACCTGGTGATTGTCGACGAGGCACACACCTGTGTCGCTGCCGGCGGCCGCGCCTCCACCCAGAACCAGCTACGGCACGAACTGCTGGAGCGCATCTCCAGCGACACCGAACGGCACCTGCTCCTGGTGACCGCTACCCCACACAGTGGCAAGGAAAGCTCCTTTCGTGTGCTACTGGGCTTGATTCGCCCTGAGCTGGCGTCGGTGGACCTGGAATCCAACGCGGGACGACGCATGCTTGCCGAGCACTTCGTGCACCGCAAACGCGCCGACGTGCGGCGGTTCCTCAGCAAAGAGGACGGCCTGGCCGACGACAGCCTGCGCGAGGACACCGAATTCCCCGGCGACCGCCATTTCAAGGACGAAACCTACAAACTCTCCCCGGACTACCGGGCCTTACTGGATGACGCGGTGGCGTATGCCGGCGAGCGGGTGGCCGCGGCGAACGGGCGACGAGAGGCCCGGATCGCGTGGTGGTCGGCCATCGCGCTGCTGCGTTCCCTGGTGTCGTCCCCGAAGGCTGCCGCGCAGACCCTGCAGACCCGTTCGGCGTCCGCCGAAGCGACCACCCCGGAGGAAGCCGACCGGCTCGGTGCCCCGCTGAGCAAAGATGCCGCCGACAGCGATGCCCTGGAAGGCCTGGATGTCGCGCCGGGCGCGGAAACCGAACGCACCGGCAGCCGGCTGGCCGAACTCGCCGAGCGTGCGGAGGCGCTGGCCGGTACCGCAGACGACCACAAGCTCACCGCACTGATTAAGCACCTCAAGGCGCTGCTGGCCGACGGCTACCACCCGATTGTCTTCTGCCGCTACATCCCCACCGCCGAATACCTCAAGGAGCAGCTCGACGGCAAACTCGGCAAACGCACTGTCATCAAGGACGTGACCGGCAAACTGTCCCCACAGCAACGGGTACAGCGCATCGAGGAACTGGCCTCCGAAGCGGGCGAGAACCCCGCGGCACGCCGCGTGCTGGTGGCCACCGACTGCCTGTCGGAAGGCGTGAACCTGCAGCACTACTTCGACTCCGTTGTGCACTACGACCTCGCCTGGAACCCTTCCCGCCACGACCAGAGGGAAGGCCGCGTCGACCGGTATGGCCAGAAACGCGACATCGTCCGCGTGATCACGCTGTACGGCAGCGACAACGGCATCGACGGCAAGGTTCTGGAAGTCCTGATCAAAAAACACCGCCAGATCAAGAAAGACCTGGGGATTTCGGTGTCGGTCCCAGACGAGGCCTCCACCGGCGTGACCGACGCGATCGTGGAATGGCTGCTGCTGCGCCAGCGAAACCCCGAGCAGGCCACCCTGTTCGAGGTCGACACAGTGGAGACCAAAGCGGAACAGACGGCGGCGGACTGGAAATCGGCCGCCGAGCGGGAAAAGGTGTCGCAGTCGAAGTTCGCGCAACGCTCGATACACCCAGAGGAGGTGGCCCGCGAGGTCGCCGCGGTGCGGGACACGCTGGGCCGGGCCGCCGAGATCCGCGGCTTCGCCAGACACGCCCTGAACTCACTCAACGCGGTACTGCGCGAGGACGGCACCGGCGATTTCACCGCCGACCTCAGCGGCACCCCGTCCGGCCTGCGTGACGCACTCGCCCCGATCCTCGGCGGCGACTCGGTGGAAGCCGACGGCAAGGTCGCCTTCCGGGACACGGCGGCGGTAGCCCGCGGCGAGGTCGCCCTGGTCCGCACCGATCCGGCTGTCGGGGCACTCGCCGGATATGTCCTCAACGCGGCACTGGACGACAAGGCCCAGGGCCCGCGCCCGGCCTGCCGCTGCGGCGTGATTCGCACCAGCGGGGTCACGACCCGCACGACGTTGTTACTGGTCCGCTACCGCTTCCACCTCACTCTGCCATCCCGCACCGCCCAGCGGCAGCTCGTCGCCGAAGACGCCCGCCTGCTGGCTTTCCAGGGCCCTCCGGCTTCCGCGATGTGGCTCTCACCGGAGGACGCCTTGGCGCTGCTGGATCTGACGGCAGATGCGAACACCGACGCCGCGTTCGGTGAGCGCACCGTGCGGCGCGTGCTGGACGGACTCAACGCCACCACAGCGCGTCTGGAGTCCTACGGCGACGAGCTGGCCGCGGAACTGCTCGCCGCGCATCGTAGGGTCCGACGCTCGGCGGGCGAGATCGTGCGCGGCGTGAGCGTGACCGCCCAGAAACCCGCCGACATCCTCGGCGCCTACGTGTACCTGCCGGTCTCGGGAGGAGCCGCCTGATGTCCGCTGTCACCCACCACCAGGTTTTCTCGGCCGTGCACACCATCGGCGGCCTCCTGCCGGTCGACATGCTGGCGCGCGTCGCCGAAGGCAAAGACGTCAGCGGAGCCAAATCCGCCGAATATAAGATCGTCGGCAGGCGTTCGGTCAGCGACGAGGCCGAACGACACTGGGACTATCTCAAGTCGATCTGGGCGGAGTTACGCGAAAACCTGCCCCGCGCATCGGAATCCGACACCCCGGCCGACCCCACCGGCCTGGCGATCACGCAGTGGCTGCTCCCGCTGTTCACCGAGCTGGGTTTCGGTGAACTCACCGCGGTCGGCGCGGCCGGTATCCCGGCCGATGACGACACGAAGACGTTCCCGGTCAGCCACCGCTGGAACCACGTGCCGATCCACCTCACCGCATGGCAGCACGCGCTGGACAAGCGACCAGGCGGCGCGGGAAGGGTGCCGCCACAGTCACTGGTGCAGGAATGCCTCAACCGCACCGAATCCCACCTGTGGGCGGTGGTCACCAACGGCAGACAGCTGCGACTGCTGCGCGACTCCAGCGCACTGGCCACCGCTTCGTATGTCGAGTTCGACCTGGAAGCGATCTTCGACGGCGAGCTGTTCAGCGAGTTCCTGCTGCTCTACCGACTGTTGCACGTTACCCGGTTTGCCGTCGACGACGGGGAGCCGCCGTCGAAGTGCTGGCTGGAGCGGTGGCGGGTCGAGGCGATCAACTCCGGCACCCGCGCGCTGGACCAGCTGCGGGAAGGCGTGCAGCACGCGATCACCACACTGGGCACGGGTTTCCTCCGGCACCCGGACAACACCGAACTGCGCGCGAACCTCGACGTCAACACGCTGCACAGTGCCCTGCTGCGGCTGGTGTACCGGCTGCTGTTCGTGTTCGTCGCCGAGGACCGCGACGTACTGCACCCGCCTCGGCCGGCGGATGCGGCCGAACGCGAGGCACACGAGCAGGCTCGGGAACGCTACCGGCGGTACTTCTCCACCGCGAAGCTGCGGGAGCATGCCCTGCGACGGCGGGGGAGTTCGCACGATGACCTGTATCGGGCGCTGCGGATCGTGCTGGACGCACTCGGCGACGTGCACGGCCGCCCGGAGCTGGCATTGCCCGGCCTTGGCGGCATCTTCGACGACACCGCCGCCGACGCGCCGCTGCGCGGGTTGTCGCTGTCCAACGAGTACCTACTGGCGGCTATCCGGCACCTGGCGCAGGTCCGCGACGCCGACGCGCGCCGCAACCGTCCGGTGGACTACCGTCACCTGGACGCAGAAGAACTGGGTTCCATCTACGAATCCCTGCTGGAACTGACTCCCCGGTACTGCGCCTCTGACCGGTCGTTCGAGCTGGTCGAACTGGCGGGCAACGACCGAAAGACCACCGGCTCCTACTACACACCGTCGTCGCTGATCGACTGTCTACTGGACACCACTTTGGATCCGGTAATCGATTCCTCGGTCAAACTCGCCGAACAGGCGGCATCGGCCGCAGGGCTGGTAGACCCGACTGAGCCGATCGTCCGGGAGCTGCTGTCCCTGACAGTGTGCGACCCCGCCTGCGGATCCGGACACTTCCTGGTCGCCGCAGCCCGACGCATCGCCAAACGCGTCGCGGCAGTGCGCGAAGGCAACCCGGAACCCACCCTGGGTGCGGTCCGTCACGCCCTACACGAGGTTATTGCACGCTGCATTTACGGCGTGGACATCAACCCGATGGCGGTGGAACTGGCCAAGGTGTCGCTGTGGCTGGAGGCCATGGAATCGGGCAAGCCGCTGAGCTTTCTGGATGCCCACGTCAAGTGCGGCAACGCCCTGATCGGCGCGACCCCGGCGCTCCTGCGGGGCGGCATTCCGGACGCGGCGTTCAAACCGATCGAGGGCGACGACAACAAGTTCGCCAAGGTCCTGGAGAAACAGAACAAACAGGAGCGCGAGGGGCAGTACGGACTGTTCGACCTGAACGACGGGATGAAGCTCTCCAACATGGAATTCGCAGACGGCTTACGCCGAATCACCCTGGTAACGGCGGAGAACTTGGGTGAGGTACGTGTCCAGCAGACGGAGTACCAGGACTTCACCGAGGCACCTGACTACCGGAATGCGGTGCACGTGGCGGATGCGTGGTGTGCTGCGTTCCTGTGGCGCAAGACTTCCGACGCGCCACTGGCCGTGACGGAGAAGGTCTTCCGCGAACTCCAGGACCCGGAAGCCGACGCGGCGACGGGGAACACACACGACGAGATCGCCCGATTGAAGGAGCAGAACGCGTTTTTCCACTGGCATTTGGAGTTTCCCGATGTGTTCGCTGTGCCAGAGACCGGCGCGGACGAGGAGAGCGGCTGGGCGGGTGGCTTCTCCTGCGTGCTCGGCAACCCGCCGTGGGAACGGATTAAGCTGCAGGAACAGGAGTTCTTCGCGCAGCGCGACGAAACCATTGCAACCGCGAGGAATGCGACTGCACGGAAGAGCCTGATCGCGAAGCTAAAGAAGGACCCTGATCGAATTGCTCTGTACAGCGAGTTCGTGCAGGCCAAGCGCAAGGCCGAAGGCGAGAGTCATTTCCTGCGCAACGGTGGCCGCTATCCGCTGACCGGGCGAGGAGACATCAATACCTATGCGCTCTTCACCGAGACTGACCGCGCGTTGATCGGATCGCACGGCCGCATGGGTGTGATTGTTCCGACTGGGATCGCCACCGATGCCACAACACAGTATTTTTTCAAGGATCTGGTCCGGAGCGGTTCCTTGGCGGCCTTGTATGACTTCGAAAACCGGAGCGGGCTATTTCCTGCGGTAGACTCGCGTATGAAGTTCTGCGCGCTGTCTTTAGTTGGCCACGTTGCTCGTGAGTCGGCAGCAACCTTCGCCTTCTTCCTCCACGACCCGGCAGAACTTAACGACGCCGACAAAGCGTTCGCGCTGACGCAAGAGGAGATCCAGCTCCTCAACCCCAACACCGGTACCTGTCCGGTGTTCCGCTCCCGGCGAGACGCCGAGATTACCCTCGGCATCTACGGCCGCGTTCCTGTTCTCATCAAAGAACCCGACGAAAACGGCCAGAGCGACAGAAACCCATGGGGCGTGTCGTTCATGACGATGTTCCACATGTCCAACGACTCGCACCTATTCCACACTCGAGAGGAGTTGGAGGCCGGCGGCTGGCAGCTCGCGGGTAATGTCTTTGCCAAGGGTGACGAGCGAATGCTGCCGCTCTACCAAGGCATGATGGCGAACTTCTTTGACCACCGTGCGGCAGACGTTGTGAAGAGTGCTACTGCTGGGAAGCGGCAGAACCAGCCGAGCTACCTCGGCTTAGAAGAGAAGGATGATCCCTCGCGCATTGGAGTTCCGGCGTATTGGGTTTCAGCCTCAAAAATTCCCAGTCTGGGCTCTGATTGGCTACTTGGTTTCTCGGATGTAACCAGTGTTACAAATGAGAGAACCTTTACGCCGTACCCGATTCCGATGGTGGCGACAGGTCACAAAGTTCCTCTTATTCTTGCTGGCAATAATCGAGATAAGACTCACCTGCTGGCAGTCATGTCGAGCTTCTGTGTCGACTATGTGGCGAGGCAGAAGGTTGGTGGGACATCCATGACGTACTTCTACGTTAAACAGTTTCCGGTGTTGAGTCGGTTTCATCTTAGCCAGCATGACTCCTATATCGCCTCACGGGTCCTCGAACTCACTTACACTGCCCACGATATGGCCCCTTTCGCTCGCGATCTCGGCGACCTCGGCGACCCGTTCCGTTGGGACGAATACCGTCGTGTCGTGATCCGGGCGGAGCTTGACGCGCTGTTCTTTCACCTCTATGGAATCTCCCGCGAAGATACCGACTATATCCTCGACACATTCCCGATCGTCAGACGCAAGGACGAGGCTAAGTACGGCACCTACCGCACCAAGGAACTTATCCTCGCCGAGTACGACCGGATGGCCGAGGCGGGACTCACCCTGGAAAACCCGCTGATCGACGGTGATAACTACACCTCCACCCTCACGCCACCGCCGGGCCACGGCCCCCGCCACCCGGCGAAGGAGAACGCCTGATGCCTGACGAATACCCCGAGTTCCAGATCCGGCTGCCCTACAACGGGCCCATTGCCCGTGGCCGGTTACTCAAGGAGAAGGGCAACAACGGCAGTCAGCTTTTCCAGGTGCTCGCGGGTTCGCCGGTGCGGCGGGAGGTGGTGCCGTCTTTCGCTGCGAACTTACCGTCGGCACAGCGGTTCCGGGAGAATCTCATCGCCGATGGTCGACTCGTCGAGTCGACCACGTATCCAGGTTGCCTGGGAGCAAACCAGGACATCACGTGCAATTCGCCCTCGGAGGCAGCCGTGATCGTCACCGGTAAGAACACCGAGCCCTACACCGCCTGGCAGACCGAGGATGGGCTGACGCTGCGGGAATTCGTGGACTACCCCTGGTACGGCTCGGCCCGGACCTGGCTGGTACGCGGGTCCAATGTGGCCGGTTACGACCTGGTGCAGCGGTTGTGGTTGTCGGACGGTCTGGTGAGCCTGCCCGCAACCCAGTTGCCGGAGGTCGAGCCGAATGTCGCCAAGGTGGATCTGCGGGCGATCGTGGAAGACAGCTACGGCTCGACCTTCACATACAACCAGCGTGTCCAGCTTGTCGATGACTTGCATTCGTTCCTGTGGAAGATGCGCCCCGATGACACAGTGTGCACGATCTCCAACGGTCTGCTCTACGTCGGTCAGGTCACCGGTGATGTCGTGCAGTTGGTCTCTGATGGCGGGCGGTCGAATCTCCGTCGGGCGGTCACCTGGCGTCCCTGCGGCTTCCCGTACGAGGAACTGCCCGAGGAACTGCAGCAGAAGCTCTCGATTCAGCACGACGTCGTCGATCTGACCACCGTCGGGGGAGTGGTGGCAGGGCTCGGCCGGACCGTGGAAGAGCTGGAGGAACAAGTCCGCGAGTCGCCTACGGACAGCAGTGCGGAACAGGCTGTGCTCGCCCGCCGGGAACTCGAACTTTCCGTTCCGACCACGGAACTCACCGAAGAGCTGCTGGTCCACGATCTCGCCTGGTTGCGGGAGGTTCGCGACCTTCTCTGGGACGATCGCCAGCTGATCTTCTACGGCCCGCCCGGAACCGGGAAAACGTATCTGGCGCTGAAGCTCGCCGAGTTTCTCGCCGGCGGCACGGAGCGCGTCAAACTCGTGCAATTCCATCCGTCCTATGCCTATGAGGACTTCTTCGAGGGCTTCCGGCCACAGCCGCACCCGGACACCGGTGAGGTCGCCTTCCGTATCGCCGCCGGTCCGCTGCGCGAACTCGCCGACTTCGCCTCTCGTGAGGGCAACCGGCACGTCCCGTATTTCCTGGTCATCGACGAGATCAACCGGGCGAACCTGGCGAAGGTGTTCGGCGAGCTGTATTTCTTGCTGGAATACCGCAATAGATCGGTGCGGCTGACCTACTCCGGCGAGGATTTCGCGCTGCCGCCCAATCTGTTCGTCATCGGCACTATGAACACCGCCGATCGTTCCATCGCGCTGGTCGACGCGGCGATGCGGCGGCGCTTCTCCTTTATGGAAATGTCCCCGCGGACGGAGCCGACCAGTGGGCTGCTGCGCCGCTGGCTGGCACGAGAAGGCCGTGACTCTGAACCGGCCGACCTGCTGGACGCACTCAATGCCCGCATCGGCGACCCCGACTTCCAGGTCGGCCCCTCATACCTGATGAAGAAAGGCGTTTACCGTGACGGAGGTCTGGAACGGACCTGGCGCACTAAGATCCTGCCGTTGCTTGAGGAACACCACTACGGCGAAAGCCTGAACATCGAGCAACGGTACGGCATCGCCTCCCTACATCGGTCCCGCACGCCAATGGCCGATGACGAATGACTGACATCGAGCTGACCGAAAACGCTCCCGCGCTGTCGATCGAACTGGCCGACACCGCGGGCCGAGCGCTGGCCCGCTCCGGAGTCGTCAGTGCCTCGCCAGATCCGAAGAATACCGGAAAGTGGTTGGTACGGGCGAAATCCAAGGTCGGTGTCGCTGCCGTTCAGGCCGATGATGGTGATCCGATCACGATCCGGATCGCGCCGAAGCTTGCCATCCCCAGGCTGCTGTTCCTCCTCGGTTACCGGCGTAGTCCTCGCGGATGGCGCAACGAACATGTGCAGGTGGACCAGGAACGCGACGTTCTTGCGGCCTTCGCCAGGATTTTCTTGTACGAAGCCGAGCCCGCATTGCAGCAGGGCTTGCTCAAGGGCTATCGGGAAACCGACGAGACCGCAATGGTCGTGCGTGGGCGTGTCCGGCACGCCGAGCAGATCCGAGGACACCACGGCCGACGGCTCCCGCTGGAAATCACCCACGACGAACACACCACCGACATCGCTGAAAACCGGTTGCTGCGGAGCGCCTGCGGGGTGCTGTTACGTCTTCCCGGCGGCATTCCCGAGGATGCACGCCGACGGCTGTCCCGTCTACAACGGCGTCTCGGTGACGTGACACCGATACCTCGAGGTCACCAGCTTCCACGCTGGCAACCGAGCCGACTAAACGTGCGCTACCACCATGCATTGCGGCTCGCTGAACTCACGCTGCGTGGCTCATCGGTCGAGCATCGGCCAGGCGAGATCACCGTGCGCGGATTTCTGTTCAACCTGGCAAGCGTTTTCGAGGATTTCATCACTATCGCCCTGCGCGGTGCACTCGCCGAGCAGGGCGGGTACAGCAAGCTCCAGGCCACACACTACCTGGACGAATCGCAGGCGATCCGCATGATTCCCGACTTCGTGCACTACGCAGCTGACGGCACGCCGCTGGCGGTCGCAGATGCCAAGTACAAAGTGGAGAAGCCTGAAGGCTTCCCCGACGCGGACCTCTACCAAATGTTGGCCTACTGCACGGCGTTGAACTTGCAGCACGGTCATCTTGTCTATGCCAAGGGAAACGCCCCGCATGGTGCGCATCGTGTGAGACACGCGGGAGTCGTGCTTCACCAGCACACGATCGATCTCGACCAGCCACCGTCGGGATTGCTTGCCGATATTCAGACCGTAGCCCGGATCCTTGTGAACAACTAAGGGACGCAGCATGCCTCAACTTGCCTTGGCCCGGAGCTTCCTGGAGAGCTACGCGGAGCTGGAGAAGAAGGTCAGAACCCAGGTGGACAAGGCGATTGAGAAATTCCGCTTGCTGTCCATGGCGGAACTGCGGGCTGACAAGGGTTTACATCTGGAGTCCGTCGACAAGGCACGTGACCGGCGGCTGCGATCCATCCGGATCAGCAACTTCTGGCGCGGCGTCGTCCTCGCCCCGGATGACGGCAGCGACGTTTTCCTACTGGTCCGGGTCGTACCCCACGACGATGCCTACACCTGGGCGGCGAAGCAGCTCTACACGATCAACACCGCGACCCACGCGGTGGAGGTTCGTGACGTCCAGGTGATCGAAGACCTCACCCCGCCACTGGAACAGCACGCTGCGACCGCACCACGTCGTCTCTTCGAGCACCATTCCGATACCGTGCTGCGCGGTCTCGGGATCGACGATCAGGTGTTGCGTGCAGCCAGAGCGATCACTGACGAAACACAGCTGGACGCGTTCGGGAGTTTCCTCCCGGAGGACCAGTTCGAAGTTCTGCAGTTCCTCGCCGAAGGGTTCTCGCCGGAGGAGGTGTACCGGCAGGTCGTCGCCGAACGTCGCCCGGTCGTCCCCGAACCCGGCAGCGGTAGCCTCGCGACGGCGATCGCGAACTCGCGCAACCGTATCGCCCTGGTCGCCAGTAGCGACGAGCTCGCCGATATCCTCGACAAGCCGTTCGCGGCATGGCGGGTTTTCTTGCACCGGTCGCAACGTCGTGTCGCGTACCGGTCGTCGTACAGCGGCCCCGCCCAGGTCACCGGCGGGCCGGGGACGGGAAAGACCGTGGTCGCGCTGCACCGTGTGAAGCACTTGCTGTCCCGGTCGCCGGACACCAGGGTGCTGCTCACCACCTATACGAACGCGCTGGCAGGCATGCTGCGCGACAATCTCGCTTTGCTGCTCGATGATCCGGAACAACTCGACCGGGTGGACGTGACGACCGTGGACTCCTACGCCTACCGGGTCGTACGTGAACGGACCGGCAAAGGGCCTGTTCCGATCAACGACATCGACGAGCGGCAACTCTGGCGCCAGATTCGGGGTCGGCTCGACTTGCCCTGGACCGAACAGTTCCTGGAGCAGGAATTCCGGCATGTCGTGCTTGCCCAGGGGGTCGCAACGGAAGCCAAGTACATTGCGGCCGTACGTCGCGGACGGGGCTCGACGACGATCCGCACAGTTGATCGTAAGCGCTTGTGGGAGGCGTTCGAGGCGTTCCGGGCGGAGCTGCGCGCGGCGGGAAAGACGACGTACCTGCTGATCTGTGATCAGGCGGCTGACTCGTTGATGCGGGCCGAAAAGCGCCCGTATTCCCACGTTGTCGTCGATGAAGCACAGGACCTGCATCCGTCACAGTGGCGCGTGGTTCGTGCCGCGGTCGCCGAGGGCCCGGACGACCTTTTCATCACCGGGGACCCGCACCAGCGGATCTACGATTCGAAAATTTCGCTTCGCTCCCTCGGGATTCCCGTCACCGGACGCAGTAGTCGGTTGCGGATCAACTACCGCAGCACTGCCGAGATTCTTACCTGGGCCACCGGGATCCTCAGTACGGAACGGGTCGACGATCTCGGCGGTGACGGCGTGGACACCCTCGTCGGATACCGCTCGTTGCTCACCGGGAAAGAACCGGACCGCAACGGCTACGACAACGAGCACGCGGAGATCACCGCGGTGGTGGAGCATGTTCAGGAGTGGCTCGACCACGATGTCCTCCCGGAAGAGATCGCGGTATGCGCGCGGTTCAACGTCCTGCTCGACAAGGTGCATGACCGGCTGACGGGCCTGCGTGTGCCTGCGGTGAGGGTGAAGGGCCGCCCCGAAGAGAACGACAAAGGCATCCGTCTGGCCACCATGCACGCAATGAAGGGTCTCGAATTCCGCTGCGTGGCCGTGGTGGGCGCGACCGCAGGGGCGATTCCTTTCGCGAGGGAAGTCACGCCGAGGGAAGTGGACAGCAGGCTGCATGCCGGTGACGTGCTCAAACAACGCTGCCTGTTGTTCGTCGCCTGTACTCGGGCGCGAGAACGCCTTGCTGTGTCGTGGAGCGGCACGCCGAGTCCTTTTCTGCCTGCGCGGAGCTCAACGACTGTGTCGTGACGCGGGTCGCATGATGCCGCGTCTGCCCGAGCAGGTTCGTACGGGGTGACGCAGGGTTCCCTCAGCGTCTTCGCCAGCGTCCGTGCGCACCGCACGCGGTCTATGTCCGGTGCCCACCGTTCTGCGTGCCAGGACGCCACACGCCTCCCAGCCGAGCAGAACTTCCCCTGGTCCCAGCGGGTGGCCATGGGGACACAAAGAAAGCGGGGACATGTCGATTCCGGTAAGTGACGATCATGTGGTCGTTTTGACGGTTGCGGTGGGAGGAAAGCGGGAGGAGCGTGGTGGATGGAACTGCGCTGTACTGCACAGAACGACGTTGAGTTGTACCGTTTGTCCTGCGATTTCTCGGTTTTCGCAGGTCACCGTCGCTTGTGGGCGGCACTGGGGGTCAAGGGGTCGCAGGTTCAAATCCTGTCAGCCCGACGTTTGGCGGAAGCCCGCTGATCGGCACGTAAGTGCAGGTCAGCGGGTTTCTTGTGTTGTGGTGTGGATCTTTTGTTGATCGTCCATTGTGGCTGGTGAACTGGTTTTTGGGAGGATTTTGGGAGTCGTGATGTTGTGCGGGGTGGGAGGGGGTTGTCGTGCAGTTGCCGCGCGACGTGCTTCTTGTCCGTCTTCTGCTGGTGCAGGTCGAACACCAGCCCTTCCAGACCGACTTGGGCCAGCCGTGTGGTCACCGCTTCGATCGCCGCGCGCTTTTCGGACACGAACAGCACGCGCATCCCGCGTGCCGCGGCACCGGCGATGATGTTGGCGATGGTCTGGCTCTTTCCGGTGCCGGGCGGGCCTTCCACCAGGACGTCGTGCCCGGCCAGGGCAATCCCGGCCGCCTCCTGTTGGGAAGAGTCCGCGTCCTGCACCAGGAACTCGTCGGCCGGCTTGATCGCGTCGGCTGCCGGGGCGGAGAAGTGCTGCGAGCGCTCGGAGACCGCCTGCTTCGACGGTTCGTGCCCGGCCAGCGCAGCCACCAGGTCGTGTCCGGCGAGCAGATCACCCGCGCCGTGCAGGTCCTCGACCATCGGCTGCTTCTCGTAGTTGAACAGCCCGCACACCAGCGCCTGTTCCAGCTCGAGGGAGACTCCCTGTGCCTGTGCCACTGCGGCGAGTTCGGCGTGCACGGCTTCCGGCTGGGCCAGCGGATCGTCGGTATCCGACAGCAGACCGGCGGCGCGAGCGGTGAATTTCTGGACGTCGAGGTGGAGTCCGAAGTCCTTGTCCAGCGCGTACAGCAGTACCGGGTTGAGCTCGGCGTCGTCGGCAAGCTCCAGCTCGAACTCGCTGTCGGCGACGGTGCGGGCGTTGATCCGCAGCGTGCGCAGTAGCAGGGGAGCGCGGAGTCGGCCGATAGCGCTGGCGGAGCCGTCGCGCGGTATGGTGCGGACCAGTCCCTGCGCGAGTTTGCCAACGTCGATGCCCTGTTCTTCGGCGAGCGTGCGCATCGCGCGCCGCACGTTCCGCGCGCGGGTGCAGGCGTCTTTGTGCGCTCCAGATTCCTGAAACAGCACGCTTAGCTTCACGGCCTTTCCGCGCAGCAAATCCCGTACCGCAGCGGGATCGCCGCTAGTCAGGTCGAGGCTGGTCGTCTTGGTGTTTTTGAAGTTCAGCAGCGTGTTCCGGGAGCTGAGCTCGATCAGGCTCTTGGCCCACTGATCGGCCTTGGCGCGCACGAGCTGCCGCCGATGTTCGTCCATGTCAGCGGACATGCCGCTTGATCCCCCTGTCGGAGAGAAACTGAAGGTCGTCGCTTCGTGCGGTGGCGCAGAGCTGTCCAAATGCAGGCCAGCAGAACAGACTGCCGCACTTCGCAATCGGACACCATAGACTGAACGGGCGATTCCGCAGTGGCCCGTCGCGCTGATACCGGATCGAACCGGGAACGCCCTGTCCAGGAAACCTGCTGATCGATCTACTGGTGTTCAAGCGCCGACTGCGCGAGGCTGCGCATGGTTCCGGCAACGGGACTACCGGCCAACGGCTCTGCCTCCGCAATTCGAACCGTCGTACCCATGGCAGATGACGCGTAGTACCGTCCGGTGAACCTGATCCTGGTGTATCCAGGGGTTACTCGTGCCAGATCAGCTACGTTGCCGGTGCCCGGCCGGTCGACAAGTTGCCGGAGCAGGTCGGCTTCGTCCGAAGTGGGCATGTCCGTGCGTGATGTCGCGATCAGCACCGAGTTGCCTTCGCCGTCTTCGGCTTTTAGCAGCTTGCGCTGCAAGCCGACGCAGGGGTGCTGCGTGAAGAACTCAGGTACAGCGCCGTAAGAGTTCAGGCCGCAGTCGGTGTCGCGCGAATTGTTGACCTCGTGCACCGTGAAGCCGGCGGCATCCCATGATGCCGCCGGCCCTGGTTCCGTGGTGCTACCCCCCGAAGTGCCGAATGCCCACAGCGCGAGCCCGGCGAGGAGCAGGACTACCAGGCCGCCGATGCCCGCCATGCCTCGTCCGTTCAGCGTGGGAAGTCCACGGATGTGTCCTCGAACCCTGGTGCCGTCCCGCTTGACGTAGGGCTTGACGTAAACCACGTTGCTCCTTCGGCCCAAGTAAGTGCGAAGCAGTGCCGGGCTTCCCGTACAGCTGTTGTGCTTCGCGTTTGTGACCGCCGGACATTAGCCGCACCGCGTACGCGATATCCATGAAAAAGGTGGTCGCGAACCCTCTTTGTCCAGAAACTGTCCACTGGACAGCGGTCATGTCAGGTGTCCGGCTCGGATTCTCCGAAAAGCTCGTCGATCAGCTCCACCAGGTCGCTCCGGTTGGCCTCGTGAGCCAGCGCGCGCAGCTTGCTCGCATTCAGATCCGGAAATTCCAGCTGTTCGCCGAGGTGCCGGAGCGTTGTGGGGCGCTCGTCGGGCCGGTACCGGCAACGGTGCAGCATTGACTCGGCCCGCGCGAGCAACGCACGGCGCCGGACATCGGCGTCCTTACACCGAACCCGCACTACCACGCTTCTCAGATCGATGAACGAGCCCACGCCATTCAACTTGCGCGTACCGATCGGCTCGAATTCCTCGGGCCCGAAGTCGACGTGCCACGATTTGTCGGGTGACAGCATCGGTTCGTATCCGGACATGCCTTTGTTGGTCAACCACCGCCTGATACGCCGTTCTTGCTCAGCGACCGAGAGGGTCTCGCGCTCCAGCACTCCGGCGATCTCCGGGGTGCCGGTGCACAGATCGCTGAGTCCTTCGTCGAGTTCGCCGGAGCCCGCGCCGTAGACCAGGTAGCGGACGTGGCCGCCACGTGCCACCGCCCGCACGACGAGGACCGGAAGAAACACATATTCCGGCCGGACATCCCGCGGATTCTCCACGCTGAGCGGGAGGTTGAACTCCTCGCGATCGGCGCGGCGTGCCAAGTTCTCCAACGCTTCCCGGCGGAATTGGTAGGGGGAGGACAACGGTCGGCGCGGCGGGTCCGCTTTCGCGGCGGCGAATGCCTCTGCCCGGTTCAGGAATGCCGCGGGGTCCCCGTAGTGGCGCCGATGCAGCGGTTCGCACCGATAGGCATCGAAGTAGAGCTTCCGCCGGTCCTGGCGACGGATTTCGTAACAGGTGTTGTCTCGTAGCGATTCCCGGGCGAGATCGGTGAGTTCGAGCGCATTGCTGTGCGCGGGCAGGTGACCGATGCTCCGCAGCACACGGACCGCACGGTCCACCAGCACCGGCTCCAGGCCCAGGAAACCGGCGAGTCCGGGCACCGTCGTGATCCGGCTTTCGGCGATGGCACGTTCCAGGAACTTGTCGATGAGGCCGTAGGGCCTCCCCGTTCTGGTGGTGGCCTGGACCTCGACCTCGTGTACCGGCAACAGCAGCTCGAACAGGCGGTTCGGGTGGAGCCCCTGCCGGAACGCCGCGTCCTCCAGCACACGGATCCCCGTGTAATCGGCTCGCTGTGGCGATTGCGCTTGTGACATCACGATCCCAGTTCGGTAAGCCGCGCGATGATTTCGGGATGGGTGCACAAATCTCCGCTGACTCGCAGTCGGGTGTGCAGTGAGTCCATCAGCTCGCGGAACTGTTGGTCTTCGGCGTCATGCAGAGTCTTGAGGTCTCCGACGAGCACGAGCCGCTGCTTGGCCCTGGTGAAAGCGACGTTCATCCGCCGCAGGTCCTCGAGGAAGCCGATTCGGCCACCGGAATTGCTGCGGGTGAACCCATAGAGCACTACATCGCGCTCTCCGCCCTGGAACGCGTCCACGGTGCCCAGGTTGGTGTCCACGGCCTCCTGGTTCGGTGCCCACTCCAGGGCCATCTCCTTGAGAAGCTCCAGCTGGGCGCGGTACGGCACGATCAGCGCCCATTCCACGTTGTTGCGCTGGTAGTGCTCGGCCAAGCGGTTCAGCAGCCGTGCTTCGGCCCTGTTGAGGTACCCGGCCTCCTCACCCTGGACCCGGCGGTCGCGGCGGTCTTGAACAGGCAGACTTGAGGTGTCCACGAACGCCAGTGGGCTGCGGAAGAGCGCGTCGCCACGCGGCGGCGACACATCGGATCTCAGGGTTGCCCGGTAGAAGTGGTCGGAGACGAATTCCGCGATCACTTCGGGCATACGGCGTTGGGTCCGCAACTGCACGATGTTGTCGGCGGGCAATGCGGCGACCATCGTCTCCAGCAGGCTCTTGCGGGACAGCGCCAGCAGCGCCTCGTCCTCGTCCCGGCCGTTGATCGCGCGCTCCACGTGGGGCTCGGCCACCGGTGGCAGCTGCATGTCATCGCCCACGAGAACGGCGCGTCTGCCACGGATCAGCGGAATCAGCACGTCGGAGGTCTTGACCTGCCCGGCCTCGTCCGCGATCACCAGGTCGAACTCCTCCGCGGCGATCTCCTTGTTCGAGGCCGATCCGATGCAGGTCGCGCCGATGACATCCGCATAGCGGATCAGCTCGGGGTGCAGTTGCCGGGTTGGGCAGGAAGAGACCTTTGCATGCCAGTCGTCCAGTAGCTTTGCTCGGGCGTTCAGGAGATCGAACCGAGTTTGCAACCCGTCGTGCATGTCGTCGAGCCATTGCAGCATCGACTCGTCGTCGGTGTCGCGCACCTCCGGCAGGAGTTCAATAGACAGCAGCGTGTTGCGAAGCGCAGTCATGGCATCCAGCGATTGGCCCCGCAGCCGGGCGCAGTTGTTGTCGGCCTCATCCATTTTCCGCTGCGCCGCTTGCACCTGGGGGACATTGCCGACAAAGGCTTCGAGCTCGTCGGCGGCAATCCGCAAGGCGTCCCGTGCTTGCTCGAGAACGCGAGAGTACTTGCCAACCTTCTCTCGCCGGTTGGCAAGTTGATAGTCGCGCAGGCGCCCGAATACGCTCGGCAAGAGGCGAATTCCGATGTGCTCCCCGCGGCGGGTGAGCCGGTCCAGCCGTGCCTGGGCGCGGGCCGAGCGCTTGTCCAGCCGGCGAACCTGTTCGGACAACTCGTCGACGCGGTCCTGCGCAGGCCCACCGGCCGCGCGGCGGCACCGGTCGAGCTCGGCGGCGCACGATTCCCGTTCGGTGCGGGCCGATCGCCACCACTTGATGCGGGCGCCGAGCTCGGTATGCCAGCGGTATGCCGTCGGCAGGACGGTGTACTGCTCTGCCTTGCGCTTGCTGCGCTTGACGACTTCGCCACGCAGATCAGCCGCGTAGACCTCCAGCAGGTTCGAGCGGACATCGGGACTGACGTCGATCTCGTTCCCAATTCGAAGCATGACGACTTCGGAGGGCATCCTGGCCAGGACGTTGTCCACTGCCTTGTGAGAATGCGAGGTGATCAGAATCTTGCCCCGCTCGGATCGTCCGAGCGCACCGGCCAGCTCGGTGATCACCCGCGTCTTGCCTGTTCCCGGCGGACCGAGGACCACCATCATGTCCTCGACACGCAGCATCTTACGGAACGCGGTCAGCTGCTCGGGGTCCAGCGGCTGTGCGCTTTGGGCCTGCGTCGGTGAGATCGGCGAAACCTGTCCACTGACCAGCACGTCGAGCACCGAGCGGTGCTGGGTCCGGCGCGAGCGCAGCGCTTCGACGGCCTCTCTGCGCTTGACGTGCACGGCATCGATGCGGGCGGGTATCAGCTCACCCTGCTGCGGCAGACGTTCGTAATCCAACGGCTTGTCGAATCGCACGGTCGCCGCACCATCGGCGACCCGCAGCACCTGCCCGCGCCGTTCGCCGTCACCGCCGATCTGCACGTATGAGCGCCGCTCGGGACTACGGTCGACGATGTGAAAGGCGTATGTACTTGCAGAGGTGAAGCCGGGCTCGCCGACCGGGGTCACCTTCTGGTAGGCGAATCCACTCCGTCGCGGCTGATTCTGCTCAGCGGCGCATGCGATCTCGTTGAACGTCGTGAGTAGATCGAGATATCGCGCGTGTTCCGGCTTCAGGCGCGCCACCGCGGCTAGGTCGGCCAGCTCTTGCTCGAGGCGGGTCCATTCCTTGTACAGCTTGTCCCAGCGCACGGAGGCATCCTGCGGAACCTCCCGCGGCCGTGCCGCTACCCGCCACCGGCAGCGCAACAACAGGAAGCAACGGGTAAGCGCGGCGTGATGGCCAAAACCGAACGGATCGGCCTTGTTGACCCATAAGAAATCCCGTTTCTTGCTCGGGGTGAGGCTTACAACGTAGTCGTAGGTGTGCAGCCGGAGACCTGGCCGGTCTTGCCCCTGGGTCACGATCGCTGCCGCACCGTCAGGTCTGGCGCCGAGATCGCGGACGATCTGGTCGACTCCGGCGGGCAGCCCGTTTCGCTCGTCGCGCCTGCGGACCAGCCCCTCGTTGAAGCAGTCCCCGGGGACCAGGTGGATTGCGCCGGGCAGGTGCACTTCTCTAAGCATGCGGTGTCACATCCGGAGTTCGGCGGCCAGTTCGTGGATCGCGGGGCGTCGGGCGGGGTCGGGATGAAGCGCGGCGTCGATCGCTGCGGCCGCGCGGTCCGGCACTACGGGGCAGACCGCGCGGACCGGCAGCGGCATGGCCTCGTCCGGAAGCCGACCGCTGATCAGGTGGTAGGCGACCGCGGCCAGCCGGAAGACGTCGGTCCAGGGGCCGATCCCTGCGCGGCCGCGGAGAGTCTGCTCTGGTGCTTGGTAACCGGACTTATCGCTGCCTGGGCGGGCCGGTCGTCCAGCGGCTCCCAGGTCTCGCAGTGCGAGATGGTCTTCGTCGATCCGGACGACCGTGTGTGGGGCAAGCTCGCGATGAGTGCACTGCTGCCGGTGCAGGGCGTCCAACAGCTGACACAGCCCGGCCAGTGCCTCCAATCCCCGGCGCACGACGGTGGAATCCAGCTCGGTGGGGTGTGGAATGTAGTCGGCGAGCGTCTCGAAGTCCTCGGGCGGGACGTCCCGGCGTGGCCATTCGAGCACCAGAGTCCGTGTCCGGCCTTCGCCGACGAGCGCCGCTGGACGGGGCATGGTGGCGTGCTCGGTCCTGATCTTGTCCAGCAGTTCGGATTCCTTTTCCAACGCCGCAAAGGTTTCGTCGACATCTCGTGCATCGGCCTTGCGCTCTACCTGCCGCAACCACACGCGCTCATTCGGGTCACCGATCAGCAACGCTCGCGCCTGCCGGAGGGTCACCGGACCACCCTCGCCGCCAGGGGATTCGACTTCGCCGTGCACGAGGTACATGCGCCCGTCCAGGACGACAGTCGCGCCGTCACGAAGGATCACGTCCGCAGGGTCCTCCGCCTGCACGGCATCCGGTTGCCACAATTCCGAGGCAAGCGGATACGGGCCGCCCAGCGGCGGCTCGGTGTGCTGCGGCACCTCGCGCAACACGTGCAGCAGGTTGCGGACGTCTTTGTCGTCCATGTCGAAGTCGCGGATCTGGTAGAAGCTCGTGGAGTACGACCGCAGCATTCTCGGAATGTCCTCCACAGTCGCATCGGGCAGCACGACGGGAAGCATCCTCTTGAGTTCATCCGGGAGGTTTCCGGCGAGCCTGTCCCGCGCCAGGGCCGCACCGACGTGGGTGGTGTCGCCGACGGGCCCCTGCTCGGTGCTGTCCATCAGGCGTCGCATCTCCGGTGAGGCCACTACCAGAATGAAGTCCGCGCGCTCGAACCGTGCGATCTCGTCGGCGACCTCATCGGAACGCTGCGCGTCACGCCATTCTTCGATTTTCGCGTCGATGCCGACGCTGCGCAGCATCGTTGCGAAGGCACGCACGAGTTCAACATGGTCAGCGGATTGCTGTGCCCGGAAGACATACACATGCGGCGTCTGCCCGGTTTGTTCCGGATTCGGCACGATCACCCGCCCTTCGTTCCATGATCGGCGCCGGGCTGGAACGCTGCCACATCCATTCTGAATAGAACAACGGAAGGGGCGATCTGTCCAGCATTTGTCCAGTGGTAGTGGTTCAGGTGTCCACCAGGGTGTGGTTTCATTGGCGCCTTGTGAGCCCGAGGACCCAAGAAGGGGAAACCGTGCAGGACCCGAGCACCTTCATCTCGTACACCCAAGACAGTGATCAGCACTGCGCGCAGGTGCTTGAGTTCGCGAAATTGCTGAGGAAGTACGCGATCGATGTGAAAGCCGATTTCTGGGCTGGGGTACAGCGCCGCGACTGGTATCCGTGGGCGACCGACTATACTTACGAGTGCGATTACACGCTGGTGATCGCGTCGCCGGGGTACCGGAAGATGGGTGACGGGCGTGGCCCCAACGATGAGAACCTGGGGGGCCGGTCCGAGGCCGCACTGCTGCGGGACCTGATCCAGCGTGATCGCAGGCGCTGGATCGAACGTATCCTCCCGGTGGTGTTGCCGGGGCGTCGCATCGAGGAGATTCCCGATTTCCTCCAGCCCTACGCTGCAACGCACTTCGTAGTCACCGAACTGAGCCTGCGGGGAATCGACGAGTTGTACCGCACGCTGACCGACCAGCCGCGGCACTCGACCCCGGAGTTGGGGACACCGGTCCGGCTGCTGCCCGAGTCTGGGCCGGGGTCTCCGGGCTGGTCGGCCGAAGAAGCTTCCTAGCCGGCGCGGCACGTCACCATTCCCAGCGGACACCGTAAGCGAACCCCGGGTCGAGGTGCCGGAAGTGCACCCGTACCTCACCTGCGGCATCGGGGGCCAGGCGCTTGCCGGTCACGGATTCGTCCAGGACATCGTTCTGGAACACCTTGCCCAGCCTCCCGACCATTCGGGGTAGGCGGGCGCCGAACCGCACGGTGAGATCGAACTCCTCGCACGGGCTCTTCGGCACGCACACGTAATGCGGCAGCATCTCGGCCACGCGGAACCGCATCGCGACCTCGTGCTTGTCGCCGTGCTGCAAAGGTTTCGGCAGACGCAGCGCAAGGCCGACCCGCTCGCTGGACTCCTTCTTCCGGTGCACCAACGTGCCGCCCGAGAACACGTCGACGGAGAAATCGTTTTCTCGGGACGTCGGAGACCGGTTGGAGGCGGTCAGTGTGACCGCTAGGTCGAGCTCGTCGATCTCCTGGACGTCGGCGACTACCCGCCGGAACACGAATGCCTCCGGTTGTTCCCGGTCGAGCGCTAGCAAGACTCGCAGTCGTTCGGTGTGCCATGCGCCACCCGGGGTGGCGGCAGCCGGCGTCTTCGCGGCGGTGAGAAGTGACGCCAGTTCCGCGAAGCCCTCGTCGATGCGCCGCCGGACGGTGCGGAAGTCGCGATCCAGTTCCTGAGACAGCCACTCCTGCCGAGCTCGCAGAAACCGCGTGCTGGGTCCGTGGAGCCCCAACGCCGCGAGCGTGGCCAGACGCTGTTCACCGCCCAATGCCGCGGCATACCGACGCACCGCGTCGGTGACCTTGTCTACCGTCCTGGCTGGAGTGTCCTCGTCGGTTACGCCGCATGCCTCGCGCAGCGCGGCACCGATCTGGTCCGTGCGTGCCAGGCACAGGCCCCGGTTCTTGCGGAGCTCCTTGAGATCTTCCTCGCAGTCCTTGGCTCGGCCGCCCACTGCACCTCCCGATGATCATCGACCGGATTCAATATTGGCCAATTTGGTTTCTGCTGTCCAGTCCTGCTGTCCGGGAAGTTGTCGCATCGTTTCCTGTTTCGTTGGAAACGGGAAACTCATTGTCGGTGATGGCGGGCCGAGCTCATGATGAATCGCGTCGGGTCGAAAGGTTGATGTCGGATTTCGGGTTTGTTGGGAACCCGGTGATTCGCGTTGTTCTGGAGGGGTCGAAATGCAGGTGCGATGCTCCTTTTTGAGGCTCGTCAGGTTGTCGCTCTGGCTGGTCGTTGTCGCCTTCCTCGCGGGTGCGGTGCTGGCGGGTGGGGGCTCGGTGCCCTAGTCGGCGGATTCGCCGACTAGGGCACGCGAGACCACAAATAAGTTGAGAGGGGGTGCGCTGAGGGATGCAGATCCACTTCATCGAATTGATCGCATTGATCCCGCACGTCATTTTCGGCTGAGCGTCGAATTGCGACAGCAAGGAGAAAGCGGCGCCCGGAATTCGTCCGGCCGCCGGAATAAATGAAGAGTATAGCCGGATCGGCTCTATTATCTGGCACACTGCATGAATCGCGAAGGAGGAGAGCACGTGGGTAGGAGTCCGAATTTCGGTGCCGAACTGCGGCAGCTGCGCCGGCGGGCGGGGTTGTCACTTTCCGAACTGGCTGGACGCATGCATTACAGCAAGGGATTCCTCAGCAAAGTCGAGACCGGCGCTGCCCCGCCTAGCCCCGCGCTGGCCGCGCTGTGCGAAGCGGAACTGGGCGCGATCGGTGAGCTCACCGAGTTGCTGCCCGATGACCAGGCGCGACGTCGTACCCGGCCGTCCACCCGGCCTTCCGGCTTGCCCGCGTTGTCCGCGCATTTCGTCGGGCGAGTGGCCGAGCAACGATCGACCAGGGCTGCGCTTGAGACCGACGGAGGCGTGTGCGTTGTCTCCGGAATGGGCGGTGTCGGCAAGACCGAGCTCGCGGTGCGGTGCGCGCATCGGCTGGAGTCCACATTCGCCGACGGCTGCTTGTACGTCGACCTGCACGGAAGCACTCCGGGCAGGGGGCCGGCCGATCCTGCGGACGTGCTGGAACGACTTCTGCGGATGCTGGACGTTCCGGGCGATGAGATCCCGGCGGACGTCGACGATCGCGCGGCGTTGTACCGGTCCCGATTGCATGGGCGTAGCGTGCTGCTGGTTTTCGACAACGCGGCCAGTGCCGCCCAGGTTCACCCGCTGCTGCCTGCCGAGCCGAAATGCCGAGTGCTGGTGACGAGTCGGAACCGTCTGCCCTCGCTCGACGGGGCCGCGCATGTTTCACTCGATCCGTTGTCCGACGTGGATGCCGCACGGCTGTTCGCCTCGATCGCGAACGTCGATGCGGAGGACACCGCGGTGCACTCGATTGTCGAGCGTTGCGGGTACCTGACGCTGGCAGTGCGGATCGCTGCGGCGAGGCTGCGGGACCATGCGTCCTGGGACCTTGCCGAGTTATACCGGAGGCTGACCGATGAGGCCGACTGGCTCGCCCAGCTCGATGACGGCGAGCGCAGTCTGACCGCGACTCTGGAACTGTCAGTGCGGGACCTCGGTGCCGAGGCGTCCCGGATGCTTGGCCTGCTGTCGCTGCACCCGGGCGCTGATTTCGACGTGCATGCCGTCGCAGCCCTAGCCGGGGTGGCGCTGCGCGAGGCGGATCGTTTCGCCGAGCGCTTGCACGGCGTGTTCCTGCTGAACCAGCCGGTAAAAGGCCGGTATGCGCTGCACGACCTCGTCCGGGCCTTCGCCGGGGAAACCGTGCTGGCCGGAACGGCGGAACAGCAGAAGGCCGACGGTATTCGCCGGCTGCTCGACGCGATGCTGGCCGCCGCGGCGCTGGCGGATCGGCTGCTGATCCCCGGGCGCTTCCAGCCCGAATGGGCGCGCCACCTGGAGCCGCCGGAGCCAATGCGATTCACCGACCGCGAGCAGGCATTGGCCTGGATCCGCGTGGAGTGGCCGAACCTGGTGGAGTTGTGCCGGGTGGCCCTGCGGCTCGGGGAATACGAGCATTGTTGGCATCTGGCGTTCGTCCTGCGCGGATTCTTTTTCGAGGAAAAGTTGTGGGACCCGTGGATCTCGGTTCATCGCGGTGCGCGAGAGGCTGCAGTGGCCCTGGGAGATCGATGGGCGCTGGCCGGCACGACCTCGCACCTCGGCGTTGCACTGGCCGATCGCGGTGATCTTGCCGGGGCCGCAGAGTGCTACCGAGAGGCGTTGGACCTCTACCGGGAGATGGGTGATGTGGATGGTGAGATCACAGTGCTAGCTAACAGCGGCTGGGTCGAGCACTACCGCGGAGATCACGTCGCCGCGGTGGAGAATCTGAGCGTCGTGCTCGGGCATTACGAACGAGTCGGCAACGGTCGCAACACAGCGATCACGAGGCGGGGAATTGCATTGGCCCGCACCGCACTCCGGCAGTTTCCGGAAGCCGCCGAAGCTGCCGAGCAGGCACTCGCGGAGGCAGAGACACTCGGGCTCGAAGCCGATGTGGTGCGTGCGCTGAACTGCCTCGGCTGGGTCTGCTTCGAAGCCGGCGACGACGCAGTGGCTGCAGCGTCCTACCAACGTGCCGCTGATCGGGCTGGCTTGAACGCAATGCCCTACGAGCAAGCGCGCGCCTACACCGGTCTGGGCAACGTGGCGGCGACCGGTGAGCGCAGTACGGAAGCGGTGGCGCTTTGGCGACGCGCCGACGAGACTCACCGTGGGCTCGACCCGGCAATGGTCGCCGAAGCCCGCGCCCGATTCCGTTTCCGCGCCAACACATCCGGTCTTGCAGCACCGGCCGACCACGAATCCGACTGATCCACGAATCGTACTGATGACCCTGGCCAACACGCCCCGTTTCCGGCTCGCTGGACGGCCGAAACGGGTACCAGAACTCGTCCGACGGTGTCGGCGGGTCTAGGGTCAGGTGGCAAGCGCGTAAGCCGCGAGGTGCTGGCGCCATTCTCCGGGTATGTGCGCCTCACCTCGCGCTGTCGTCAGCACAAGTTCGCAATCATTGCCGGATCCAGGCAGGAGATCAGGTAGTAAGCGCGGTGTCCTAGGTCGATTGCGTCGTGTTGGGTTGGATAGGTGTATGGGGAGACTCCGGCCAGCGTCTTGAACACCCGCTGGGAAGGCATTCGGAAAGCGGTTTTGACGCTAGCGGTGGGAGCGGAATGGGAGGCTGGTGCTGTCCTGAACCGCGTTGTACTGCACTGAACGGCAGCGTACGGTACCAGGATTTGCTGCGGTTTCCCGGTTTCCGCTGGTCACTGTCTCTTGTGGACTACACTGGGGGTCAAGGGGTCGCAGGTTCAAATCCTGTCAGCCCGACGGTGGAAGAGCCCGCTGACATGGCACATAAGTGCAGGTCAGCGGGCTTTTTTATACCCCGGTGTGGATCTTGAGTGATCGTCCCGAAGGGTGCCGTCTCGATTTTCCGGCATTTTTGGGCTCTTGTGACGTTTCCGTGGGTGGTGTGAGTGGCTGGTTTGGCCATGGAGTTGGGGGCACGCCGTTGCTGCGTCTAGGTTTCTGGCTTGTCGAAGGTCAGGAACCAAGGAAACGGACAACGGCGTGCCGAAGGCCAGTTTATGGCGTGCTCTGGTGGGCGTCGACAGGCGCACGGTGATCGAGGATGTGGAGTTCGATGAGGCCGCTGAGCGGGTGGTGGTGCACGTGCGCCCACGCAAGGGCGGTCGGGGTCGTTGCGGCCGGTGTGGGCGGTCTCGGGGCTGGTATGACCGTGGGGACGGGCGGCGCCGGTGGCGGGCGCTGGATTTGGGCACGGTCCAGGTGTGGCTGGAGTCCGAAGCGCCGCGGGTGAACTGCCGCGAGCACGGGCCCACGGTGGCGCGG
>NZ_JBWKKH010000004.1:341213-351082 GCF_056431645.1 Saccharopolyspora sp. NPDC045839 | reverse complement strand
TTTTGGGCAGCACCCGGCCGCTGAGATCATCCTGTCCCAGCCCGGTCTGGGGCCGGTCCTCGGCGCCCGGGTGCTCGCAGAATTCGGTGATGACCCCCACCGCTACGCCAGCGCCAAGGCCCGCAAGAACTACGCCGGCACCTCCCCGGTCACCCGCGCGTCGGGCAAGAAGAAGGTCGCCCTGGCCCGGTTCGTGCACAACGACCGGCTCATCGACGCCCTGCTGACCCAGGCGTTCAACGCGCTGCTGCGATCCCCGGGTGCACGCGCCTACTACGACCGGCAACGAGCCCGCGGCAGCGGCCACAACGCCGCCCTGCGCCAGCTCGCCAACCGCCTCGTGGGCATCCTGCACGGCTGCCTCAAAACCGGCACCCTCTACGACGAGACCACCGCCTGGGCCCATCACGTCAACTCGGCTGCGGCTTGACATTCAAGCTCCTGGGATGTCTTTCCGGCGTGCCTGGTGCTCGTACCAGCGGCGACACGTCGACCGACCCGGGCCGCGGATCGGCCACGCGATCGATCTGTTCCTAAATACGAACAACCAATCCAGCTATCGGGACACGATGATCGACCGGCACCCGGTCTGTCAACCGCCGGATCGCGGCCTCGAAGCGCACGAAGATCGACGAAAAGCAGCACAAATCAGGAGTAGGCCGACTACCCGCGGCGAACCGCTTGACAGTGACCCGGTTCACTTCCTAGATTCGCCGCAGTTCCTATATCCGAACAACCGCCCGCACATCGCGATCGACCCGCATCGACGACCACCCGTCAAGAGGGACCCAAGCAATGACGCTGCACAATGGCGCGACGGCACGCCCCGAGCCGTCCTCCCGCAAGGCCGTCGGACCCGCCGTAGTGATCGGATCCGCCCTCGAGTGGTTCGACTTCTACCTCTACGCCTCGATGGCCGCCCTGGTGTTCGGGCGCCTGTTCTTCCCGGCGAGCAACCCCACCACCGCCACCCTGGCGGCGATGGCGACCTTCGCGGTCGGCTTCCTCGCCCGCCCGTTCGGCGGCATCGTCTTCGGGATCCTCGGCGACAAGTACGGGCGCAAGATCGTGCTCTCGGCGACGTTCCTGCTGATGGGCATCTCCTCCGGGCTGATCGGCCTGCTGCCGACCTACTCCTCGGCGGGCATCGTCGCCCCGATCCTGCTGGTCGTCCTGCGCCTGCTGCAGGGCCTCGGCGCGGGCGCCGAGCTGGGCAGCGCGATCGCGGTGGCCTACGAGCACGCCGACGAGAAGTCGCGCGGCAGGCTGGGCTCGTGGCCGGCGCTGGGCGTCAACATCGGGCTGTTCGTCTCGTCGCTCACCGTGACGGTGCTGACGAGCTTCGGCAACGAGTTCCTCTACGACTGGGGCTGGCGCATCCCGTTCATCGCCAGCTTCCTGCTCGTCGCGCTCGGCTTCTGGGTGCGCCGCCAGATGCCCGAGACGCCGGAGTTCGAGAAGATCGCGCGCGACACCTCGACCCGCAAGAAGACCAACCCGCTGCGCTCGCTGATCAAGTCGGACTGGCGCGGCCTGGCCGTGGTCATGGCGATCACCATCGGCTACAACGGCGTCAGCTACATCTTCAAGACGTTCTCGCTGTCCTACCTCAGCGAATTCCGCGACGTCGCGGCCAACGTCGGCGCGTTCGGCATCTCGCTGGCCAGCGCGTGCGCGATCCTCACCGTCCCCATCGCGGGCCGCATCTGCGACTCGGTGGGCGCCAAGAAGGTGATCATCACCGGCGCGATCGCCACGGCGGCGCTGGCGTTCCCGTTCTTCTGGCTGCTCGACTCCGGGCAGAGCCTCTACATCTGGATCGCGCTGATCCTTGCCACCGGCGTGGTGGTGCCCGCGATGCTGGCCGCGCAGGGCGCGTTCCTCTCCCAGCAGTTCCCCACCAAGGTGCGGGTGTCCGGCCTCGGCACCGGCCGGGAGGTCGGCGGGGCCTTCTCCGGCGGCCTCGCCCCGCTCGCAGCGCTGGCGCTGGTGACGGCGTCGCCCACGCACGCCACCTGGGGAGTCTCGCTGCTGTTCGTCGCCGGGGCGCTGTTCATCGGCGTGGGCGCGCTGTTCGACCAGACGAAGAGGGCCGAGGCGGCCGAACCCGCGCCCGCCGAGGAACCCGTCCGATCCTGACCACTCCGGGGCTGCGGACCGATCCGCAGACCCAGGCCCGTTCCGCCGCCCGGGAGCCTCGCCCGGGCGGCGTTTTCGCGCGAAAACGGCGCTCCCACGCGTGCCGGATGACGGTTTCGCGCGAAAACGCCATCTGCCGGACAACGGCGATTTCGCGCGAAATCGCCGCCTGCTGGGCTCGCCTGGCCGCGTCATCTCACGAACGCAGTGGAAAAATTTTTCGGAGCACGCATTTTTGCGGGGTGCGCAAAAATCCAGTAGCGTGGTCGTCATGGGTGCCGAGGAGAGCGAACGGCCGGGCTTGCGGGAGCGCAAGAAGCAGGAGACCCGCCTCGCCCTGAGCTGGGCGGCCATCCGCCTCGCCGTGGAGCGGGGATTCGACAACGTGCGCGTCGAAGACATCGCCGCCGAGGTCGGCGTATCCCCGCGCACCTTCAACAACTACTTCGCCGGCAAGGGCGAGGCCATCGCCGCGCGACACCTGGAACGGGCCCGCCAGATCTCGGTGGAACTGCGCGCGCGGCCGGAATCCGAGCCGCTGTGGGAGGCCATCACCAACGCCGCGATGGCCCGCTTCGCGCTGGGGCAGGGCACCGGCGAGGACCAACCGGACCGGCAGTGGGTCGACGGCGTTCGGCTGATGGTTTCCGAACCGGCTCTGCAGGGCGAGTTCGTCAGGGCCAACGCCACGGCCGAGGCCGAGCTCGCCGCCGCCATCGCCGAGCGCACCGGCACCGACCCGGCGCGCGACATCTACCCGCGGTTGGTGGCCGGCGCGGTCGGAGTCGCGATCGCCGCATCCATCGAGCACTGGCTGAGCGCCGAAGAGCCCACCCCGATGGCTCCGTTGCTGCGCGACGCGTTCCAGCAGCTCGCCAACGGACTGCCCGTCCCCTGACAACCCCACAACCGGAAAACCCGGCGCCGCCGGGTCGATCGACCATGCCTTTTTCCGCCACACCAAGGAGAAAAGTCGTGACCGCCGATGTCGTGATCGCGGGCGCCGGCCCGAACGGGCTGATGCTGGCCTGCGAGCTGAGCCTGGCCGGAACGAAGCCGCTGGTGCTCGAACGCCTCCCGGAGCGCGCGACCGCGCAGCGGGCCAACGGCCTGGTCGGGCAGGTGGTGCGGATGCTCGACCGCCGGGGCCTGCACCAGCGCTTCAGCGGGAGCTCCGAGCCGCCGCAGCCCGCTCCGGTGTTCGTGTTCGGCGCGATGCCGCTGGACCTGAGCGCCATCGAGGACAACCCGATGTACCTGATGCAGATGCCGCAACGCCGCATCGAGCGGGCCCTGGAAGAACGCGCCCTCGAGCTCGGCGTGGAAATCCGCCGGGGACACGAACTCGTCGGACTGGCCCAGGACGACGATGCGGTCGCCATCGACGTCGCCGGCCCGGACGGCCACTACCGGCTGCGTGCCCGCTACCTGGTCGGCGCGGACGGCGGGCACAGCCCGACGCGCAAGCTCTCCGGCATCGGTTTCTCCGGCGTCACCAAGGAGAACGTCGTCTCACGCCTGGCGCACGTCAGCATTCCGAGCTCGCTGGTCGATCCGGCGACGGGCGGCCTGGACGTCCCCGGCTACGGCGTCATCCCCCCGTTCATGCACCACCGCACCGAGCGAGGAGTGCTGGCGTACGCGCCTTTCCTCGACGGCCGAACGGCCGTGTCCACAATGGAGTGGGGCTCTGCCGGGGCGGACGAAACCGCGCTGACGCTGGACGAACTGCGCGCGAGCGCACGCCGGGTGCTCGGGGTGGACCTGCCGCTGGAGCCGCCGGAAGGCGACGGCCCGCACCTCACGCGCCGGTTGACGGGCGGCAACACCCGGCTTGCGGACCGGTACCGGGACCGGCGGGTGCTGCTGGTCGGCGATGCCGCCCACGTGCATTCGGCGATCGGCGGCCCCGGCCTGAACCTGGGCCTGCAGGACACCGCGAACCTGGGCTGGAAGCTCGCCGCCGAGCTGCAGGGCTGGGCGCCACCCGGCTTGCTCGACAGCTACGAGGCCGAGCGGCGGCCGGTGGCCCGGCGAGTGGTCATGCACACCCAGGCCCAGTCGGCGCTGCTCGCGCCCGGTGGCGAGACCACCGCGCTGCGGGAGCTCTTCGGCGAGCTCCTCCACGAGCCGCGCAACATCAAGCACATCGCGGACATGATGGCGGGCGCGGACATCCGCTACGAGATGGGCACCAGCGCCACGCACCCGCTGATCGGCCGGTGGGCGCCCGACCTGCTGATCGACACCGGTACCGGCAGCGTCCGGCTCGCCGAGCTGACCGCGAACGCCCGGCCGCTCCTGCTGGACATGACCGAAGGCGCCGGGCTGTCCGGAGACCTCGCCGGCTGGAGCGACCGGGTGGAGGTGGTCAGCGGCCGCGCCGGGACCTCGCCGACCGCGATGCTGCTGCGGCCGGACGGCTACGTCGCCTGGGCGTCGAGTTCGGCGCAACCGGACGCCCAGGAACGACGCAGCCTCCGCGAGGCCCTGACCACGTGGTTCGGCCCCGGTTCGGCCGGTGTCACCGGCGGATCTTGATGTTCTCGATCTCCACCGGCAGGGCCGGTTCGCCGTCCTGGTCGCCGCCCTCGCCCGGGATGATGCCGCCCGCGACGATCTCGTCGAGCACGTCCATGCCCTCCACGACCCGGCCCAGCACCGTGTACGCGGGCTTGATGTTGGCGTGCGAGTGCACGATGAAGAACTGGCTGCCGTTGGTGCCCGGCCCCTGGTTGCCCATCGCGACGGTGCCGCGCGGGTAGGTCTCGGCGCCGGTGACCTCGTCGGCGAAGCGGTAGCCCGGGCCGCCCTTCTCCACCGAGTAGATGTCGCCGCACTGCAGCACGCCGAGCCTCGCCGAGTTGGTCAGCCGCCAGCAGCGGGAGTCGTCGTAGAAGTCCTTGCGGGCCAGGTGCACGAGGTTGTGCACCGCGCACGGCGCGTTCGCGCGGTCGAGCTCGACGACCACATCTCCGTGGTTGGTCCGGATCGTGGCGCGGACCGTGCCCTCGTTCTTTGCCGCGGGATGCGGCGGCCGGACCGGTCGCGCGGCCGGGTTCTCCGGCGTCGGGATGTACTCGCACATCGTGCGCGGACTCGACCACTGCTGCGGCTGGGCCTCCGCAGCGCCCATCGTGACCGCGGTGAGCATGATGCCGAGCATCCCGGCGAACCAACGCATTTTCATGCGAAGAACCTAGCCAGCCGCGCGACCGGTAGATACCGACGAAAGCAGCAGTCAGGGCGCGACGTCGGCGTAGTCGGTGCCGACCTTGAGCGCATCGATCTCGTTGACCACATCGTCGCCCTCGGCCCCGTAAACGCCCGACTTCGGGTGGTTCTCGCT
Organism: Saccharopolyspora sp. NPDC045839; assembly: GCF_056431645.1. Classification (NCBI taxonomy): domain Bacteria; kingdom Bacillati; phylum Actinomycetota; class Actinomycetes; order Pseudonocardiales; family Pseudonocardiaceae; genus Saccharopolyspora; species Saccharopolyspora sp. NPDC045839. The sequence continues at coordinate 345,594 of NZ_JBWKKH010000004.1, read as the reverse complement.
GTCGAAGGCGCGGCACGCCCAGCGCTTCGAGCCGTCGCCGAAGGTCTGCTGCTCGCCGAGGACGATCGTTCCCTCTCGGCGGCGGAAGGCCAGATCTACCGGATGCCGGCGGCCGGCGTCCAGGGGCGTCGCCCGAACCGCCGGACGCCCACGCCGACCCCATGTAACCCACACGAGTGAATGTCAGACTGAACATCACTAACTGTAGTCGGCGGATATTTCGTCATTCACCAGCACGAACGCTAGATCATCGGGATCTTGTGGCGCTTCCCGCTGCGATGACTGCGGGATTTCGAGGTTGGCCCACCAGGGTCGACTACGTAGCGTGTCCGCCAGTCGGATCCCCGAACCGACGCGGAAGCTCGCAGCGCCGAACCCTGCCCCGCGCGGCTTCCCACCCCCGAACGAACGACTGGGCAGGGGCGAGCACCCCGAACCGGGTTCCGGCGGCGCCCCCGCACGCCCGCCCGCGGCACGAACGTGCCCGCTCGCAGGCGCAGCAGGAGACCGCCCATGACGCGTACCCCGAAGCGCACGGCCGCCCGCATCGCCGCCCGAGTGGCGCTCGCCGGCCTGATCGCCGCAGCCCCCCTGGCCACGGCCATCCCCGCCAGCGCCGCATCGGCGTCCACGTGGGACGCCGTGGCGAAGTGCGAGAGCTCCGGCAACTGGAAGGCCAACACCGGCAACGGCTACTACGGCGGCCTGCAGTTCACCCCGTCCACCTGGGCCGCGTTCGGCGGCAAGGCCTACGCCCCCAAGGCCTCCCAGGCGACCCGCGAACAGCAGATCGCGGTCGCCGAGAAGGTCCTCAAGAAGCAGGGCCCGAAGGCCTGGCCCGTCTGCTCCAAGAAGGCCGGCCTCACCCGCTGACCTCCGGGCAGTTGGCGCGAACGGCCCGTTCACCTCGCCTATCGAGGCGAACGGGCCGTTCACCCCACACCGCCGGCGAGGATGCGGCACTGCGCAAGGCGTGACGAGCCCCACTGCCCGGCGATCGCGGAATAACCGGGGCGGCTGTTCCGTTATCCCTGCCGCGCGGGGCGGCTGCCTCGCGCCTGTCGCACGCGATGAAAGGCTGATGCCGCCGTGGCCGTTGCCCTCTCCATTCTCGATCTGGCACACATCGGCCCGGGCGAGACGGCCGCCGACAGCTTCACCGCCAGCGTCGACCTGGCGCAACGCGCCGAATCGCTGGGCTACCGGCGGATCTGGTACGCCGAGCACCACAACATGTCGTCGATCGCGTCGTCGGCCACCAGCGTGCTGATCGGCCACGTGGCCGCGCACACCAAGACCATCCGGCTCGGCGCCGGCGGCATCATGCTGCCCAACCACGCGCCGCTGACCATCGCCGAGCAGTTCGGCACCCTCGAAACGCTGTTCCCGGGGCGGATCGACCTCGGCCTCGGCCGGGCCCCGGGCAGCGACCAGAAGACGATGCGGGCGCTGCGCCGCGACCCGTCCTCGGCCGAGTCGTTCCCGCAGGACGTGCTGGAACTGCAGGGATACCTGTCGGGCGAGACCCGGATCCCCGGGATCAACGCGACGCCGGGCGCGGGGACCAACGTGCCGCTGTACATCCTCGGCTCCTCCCTGTTCGGCGCCAGGCTCGCGGCGCTGCTCGGCCTGCCCTACTCGTTCGCCTCGCACTTCGCGCCCGACGCGCTGGAAGCCGCCGTTTCGCTGTACCGGCAGGAGTTCCAGCCGTCCGCGCAGCTCGCCGAGCCGTACGTGATCGCCGGGGTCAACGTGATCGCGGCGGACACCACCGACGAGGCCGAGGAGCACTTCCAGGCGGCGAAGCGCTACCGGGTGGCCCGAATGCTCGGCCAGGGCAGGGAATTCACCCCGGACGAGGCGGACGCCATCCTCGCTTCCCCGGCCGGGCAACAGATCCTGCAGATGGCCAAGTACACGGCGGTCGGCACGCCCGCCGAGGTCGACGACTACCTGGACCGGTTCGCCGAGCGGTCCCAGGCCGACGAGCTGATCGTCGTGTCCGCGGCGCCCGACCGCGGGGCCTGGCGCCGCTCGCTCGAACTCCTCGCCGACATCCGCGGCCTGGTCCCGGCCTGATCGAGGCCTATTTCCAGGCTCGTTCTGCGTGGCAGTGCGGGTGGCGGCCCCCTGCGGGAGTTACAGACGGTGCCTGGACTGTGGGAGCCCCGACTTACGTATGACCAATACGCGGCATCGGGGCTGTCCTCGCCAAGAACCCCGACGGAAGGGGGACGTCTGAGAACCCGCGGCGGTGCGAGTTGCGAGGATGGGCTAAGCGGCTGCGCCGCTTCAAAGAATCAAAACCCCTGATCAGCGGGTGGTATCGCGGCGGAACGCCGCCCGCGCCCACAGGTAGCCGGCGAGCGCGATCGCGACCGACCAGGCCACGGCGAGCACCGCGTTCGCGCCGACCGGGGTGCCCATCAGCAGTCCGCGCACCGTCTCGATGATCGGGGTGAAGGGCTGGTTCTCGGCGAACCAGCGCAACCCGGCCGGCATCGACTCGGTGGGCACGAACGCGCTGCCGAGGAACGGCAGGAACGTCAACGGCAGGCCGACGTTGCTCGCCGTCTCGGCGCTCCTGGCGACCAGGCCCAACGCGACCGACACCCAGGTGAGCGCGAGCGCCAGCAGCGCGAGCAGGCCGAGGGCCCCGAGCCACGCCAGCGGTCCGCCGGTGGGCCGGAAACCCAGCAGCAGCGCGACGAGCACGACCAGCACGACGCTGATCATCGTCTGGATCACGCTGCCGACCACGTGCCCGGTCAGCACCGACGACCGGGAGATCGCCATGGTGCGGAACCGGTTGATGATGCCCTCGGTCATGTCCACGCAGACCGACACCGACGCCGCCACGGACCCGGACGTCGCGGCCATCAGGATGATCCCGGGCGCGACGTAGTCGATGTACCCGGCGCCCCCTGCCGCGACCCCGAGCCCGGCGCCCAGCACGCCGCCGAGGACGTAGACGAACAGCAGCATCATCACGATCGGCATGCCGATCACCGACAACGACATGCCCGGATAGCGCAGCGCGTGCAGCAGGTTCCGGCGCAGCATCGTCATCGAATCGCTCGCGGCGTGGGAAAGGGTGCTCATCGAAGCGGCTCCTTCTCGTTGTCGGGGCGGCCGGTGAGGGCGAGGAAGACGTCGTCGAGATCGGGGGTGTGCACGGACAGCGCGTCGGGCTTGATCGACCCGGCGTCGAGGCGGTCCAGCAGGCCGCGCAGCGCCGGAATGCTGCCGTCGTTGGGGATCTGCAGGGTGAGCGCTTCGTCGTCGCGGGCGACGTCGCGGAAGTTCCGGGCCGCCGCGGCGAGCTCGGCGGTGCCGGCGAACCGCAGGCTGACGTGGCCGCCCGGGATCCGGCGCTTGAGTTCGGCCGCGGTGCCTTCGGCGACCAGCCGCCCGTGGTCGAGCACGGCGATCCGGTCGGCGAGCTGATCCGCCTCCTCCAGGTACTGCGTGGTCAGGAAGATCGTGACGCCGCCGGCCACCAGGTCGCGGATGATCTGCCACATGGTCCGGCGGCTGCGCGGGTCCAGCCCGGTGGTCGGCTCGTCGAGGAAGATGACGCGCGGATCGCCGACCAGCGTCATCGCGAGGTCGAGCCGCCGCCGCATGCCGCCGGAGTAGGTCGCGGCCGGCTTCCGGCCCGCCTCGACCAGGTCGAACCGCTCGAGCAGCTCCGCGGCCCGACGCCGGCCGACGGGTCGGCGCAGGTGGTGCAGATCGGCCATCAGGAGCAGGTTCTCCTCGGCGGTGAGCAGGTTGTCGACCGCCGAGAACTGGCCGGTGACGCCGATCGCGGCGCGCACCGCGTCGGGATCGTCGGCCAGGTCGTGCCCGGCGACGCGGATGTGCCCGGCGTCGGCGCGGATGAGCGTGGACAGGATCTGCACGGTGGTGGTCTTGCCCGCGCCGTTGGGGCCCAGCAGCGAGTAGATGCTGCCCTGCGTGATGTCCAGGTCGATGCCGTCGAGCACGACCTTGTCCCCGAACGACTTCCGCAGCCCGCGGACCGCGATGGCGGATCGCCCAGCCATGCCCCCTCCTTTCGCCGTAGCAACGCGTCGATCCAGATCGGCGCGCAATCGATGGCACCACTATGGCATCACTATGGCACCAAAGCAAGCCACTTTGGCCCGATCTGCCGTCAGCAGCTGCCGTCGACGGCGCATGAGGTCAGCTGAACGCGCGGTTCGACCCGACCGAAAAGGAGCCGAAACGGTCCCGAATTTGCCCAAGAGGTCGCTTCAGAACGGCTGCACCCGGGCTCATCCCGGAGGCGCCCGGCGCCTGACACGGTGGCGGTTTTTCGGGGAAACAAAAACCCACCCCCCCTCCCGCGGGCAGGTGTGTCGTCCAAGAAAGGACC
>NZ_JBWKKH010000004.1:0-341203 GCF_056431645.1 Saccharopolyspora sp. NPDC045839 | reverse complement strand
AGGGAGGAAAGGCGGGGACCTGTTGTGGGTGTCAGAGGGCTCGGTCGCAGAAGGGGGTTGTTTTTTGCCCAAATGCTGCCTCCCACCCCCGGGGCGTGGCGCCGGTTTCGCGCGAAACCGGCGCCCTGCGCCCCGGACGGCCACCTGCCCGCGCCCCCCTCTGAAACACGAACCCTGGATCGGGACTTCGAGGCTCCGACCACCATGCAGGAATCAAGGGCACGATGCGCGCCACTGTGGCACATGGTGGCACCGCAGCGCGGGAGCGACGGCGATCAGCGCAGGGGGGCGCTCCAGCGCACGCTGGTTCCGCCCGTCGGTAGCGGCTGAACGGTGCACTGCCCGCCCAGTTGGTCCGCGCGCTCCGCGAGGTTGCGCAGGCCGCTGGGCGTGACGTCGTCCGGGATGCCGATGCCGTTGTCGGTCACCTCGATCGACAGGGCGTCGTCCAGGGCGATCGCGACCGACAGCTCCGATGCCCGCGCATGCCGGATCGTGTTGCTCACCGCCTCCAGCACGACCGCTTCGGCGTTCTCGGCCAGCTTCGGCGGCAGCACGTCGAGCGGGCCCGCCATCCGCACGGTGATGCGGATCGGGCTGTCGCCGACCACGTCGGTGACGACGCGCTGCACCCGCGCGCGGAACCGCAGCGCGCTCTCGCCGGTGGCCTGCAGGTCGAAGATGCTGGCGCGGAGGTCCTCGATCACCTCGTGCAGCTGGTCGATGTGCTCGGTCAGCCGGGCGGCCACGATCGGCACCTTCGCGCGGCGCTGCGTGCCCTGCATCGCCATGCCGATGGCGAACAACCGCTGGATGACGTGGTCGTGCAGGTCGCGCGCGATGCGGTCGCGGTCGGCCAGCACGTCGAGCTCCCGGCGGGCGGCCTGCGCTTCGGCGCGCTGCAGGGCCAGCGCCGCCTGGTCGGCGAACGAGGACACCACCTGCAGCTGGTTCTCGTCGAACCCCGGCGCCCCGGTCTCGCGCGCGGTGAGCAGCACGCCGGACGTGGTCTCGTCGGCCCGCATCGGAACCGCGAGCGCGGGGCCGAACTGCACGGCATTGCCCTCGGTGATGTCGAAGACGAGGTTCGAGACGTTGCGCGGCAACCGCTCCCGGAACACCTGCCCGGTGGTGGAACCGCTGACCGGGATCGTCCGGTGCGCCAGGCCCTCGATGTCCAGCCCGACGGACACGGTGATGACGAGGTCGGCCACCTCCGCCGCGTCCTCGCCGGCCGCGGGCACCGCGACCAGGGCGTAGTCGGCGGCGGTGAGCTCCGCCGCCCGCTCGGCGATCATCTGCAGCGCGTCGATGGGATCGGTGCCCGCCAGCAGTCCCGCGGTGATCTCGCCGGTGGCGTCCAGCCAGCGCTCCCGGCGGCGGACCTCCTCGAACAGCCGGGCGTTGTCGACCGCGATGCCCGCCGCGCCGGCCAGCGCCTGCATGACGGCCTCGTCGTCCTCGGTGAACTCCCCACCGCCGCGCTTCTCCGTCAGGTACAGCCGCCCGAACGTCTCCTGCCGGGCGCGGATCGGTACGCCGAGGAAGCCGCGCATCGGTGGGTGGTGCGGCGGGAAGCCGATCGAGGCCGGGTGGTCGGAGATTTCGGTCAGCCGCAGCGGCTTGTCCGCCTCGATGACCACGCCGAGCACGCCGTGTCCCGTGGGCAGCGAGCCGATGCGCTCCCGCGTCGGCTCGTCGATGCCCTCGTACACGAACTGCGACAGCTCCCCGCCGGGGCCCAGCACGCCGATGGCGCCGTAGCGGGCGTCGACGAGTTCCATGGCGGCGTGCACGATGCGCCGCAACGCCGCGTCGAGTTCGAGTTCCGACGAGATCCCGAGCACGGCCGACAGCAGGCCGTCCATCCGCTCGCGCAGCCCGATGATCTCCTCGATGCGCTCCTGGACCTGGTTCAACAGCTCCCTCAGCCGCAATCGGGAGAACGCATCCGCGACCGACCTCGACGGGTCCTGCGGTTCGCCGGGGTTCGCCGCGTCCGCCCTGCTCACGCGTCTACTGTGGCACGTCCGACCGATTCGCACCGGGTGCCGAGTGGTGACGATCGACTCTGGTTCGCCGCACCCGCCACCGGCACGCTGGCAGCACGCGACCGGAGGGAGACCCGATGAACACGCCTATCGGCGCAGTGGGGTGCCTGACGGCCGACCAGGTCCGGGAGGCGCTGATCGAGGCCACTTCCGCACCATCGCTGCACAACAGCCAGCCCTGGCGATTCCACTGCACGGCCGACGCCATCGCGCTGCACGCGGACCGGTCGCGCGCCGTGCCGGTGGCCGACCCCGAGGACCGCGAGCTCCTGCTCGCCTGCGGCGCGGCGCTGCTGAACCTGCGGCTGGCGATCCGGGCGGCCGGCGTGCAACCGGACGTGAACGTGCTGCCGCACCGCTGCGCATCGGATCTGCTCGCGATCGTCCGCCCGGCCAGGCGACGCCCGGCGACTCCCACCGACATCGAGCTCGCGGCTGCGATCCCGCGACGCCGCACCAACCGCAAGCCGTTCCTGCCCACCCCGGTCCCGATGTCGCTGCACAGCCAGCTGCGGCAGGCCGCGGAGGCGGAGCGGGCGTGGCTGGCGATCCCGGAGCGCGAACAGCTGCCGAAGCTGCAGGCGCTGGCCCAGCAGGCGCACGACGCACAGCTCGCGGATGCGGAGTTCGTGGCGGAGCTGCAGCACTGGACCGGCCGCGGCCCGACGACGCCCGACGGGGTGCCCGCGAGGAGCAGCGGCCCGATCCCGGAGCCGCAGGACGAATGGGTGCTGCGCGATTACAGCAGCGGGCAGGCGAACGCCCGCGTGGCCGGCAAGGACTTCGAGCCCGAGCCGCTGATCTGCGTGCTCGGCTCGTTCCAGGACGGGGTGTCCGCGCAGCTGCACGCCGGGATGGCGATGCAGCGCGTGCTGCTGGCCGCCACCGCCGCCGGGTTGTCGAGCTCGTTCCTCTCCCAGATCGTCGAGGTGCCCACCACCCGCAAGGAGCTGCGCGAACTCATCGGCGGCGGCCTGTGGCCGCAGGCCGTGCTGCGCATCGGCTACGGGTCGCCGGTGCCCGCGACGCCGCGACGCTCCCTTGAGGACGTGGTCGACGACGCGCCCGCCCGCAGCTGACGGGCCTCAGACCCGCTTCGGCCGGTGGTGCAGCTGGGTGGCCAGGACCGCCGCCTGGGTCCGGCGCTGCAGGCCCAGCTTGGACAGCAGCCGGGACACGTAGTTCTTGACCGTCTTCTCCGCCAGGTACATCCGGTCGGCGATCTGCCGGTTGGTCAGGCCCTGGCGGATGAGGTCGAGCAGGATGCGCTCCTGGGGCGTCAGGTCGGGCAGCGCCGCGGCGCTGTCCAGCTTGGCGCGCAGCTTGTTCACCAGCTCCGCGGTGCCCTGCTCGCCGAGCAGCGACCGGCCCGATCCGACCGTGCGCACCGCCGACGCCAGCTCCATCCCCTTGATGTTCTTGACCACGTAGCCGGCGGCCCCGGCCAGCATCGCGTCCAGCATGGCCTGCTCGTCCGAGAACGAGGTCAGCATCAGGCAGTTCAGCCCGGGCAGCCGGGACCGCAGCTCCCGGCAGAGCTCGATGCCGTTGCCGTCCGGGAGCCGCACGTCGAGCACGGCCACGTCCGGCCGCAGGGCGGGGATGCGGGCCTCCGCCTCGCCGGCCGTGGCGGCCTGGCCCACGACTTCGAGGTCTGGCTCGGCGCTGAGCAGGTCGGCCAGTCCGACCCGCACGACCTCGTGGTCGTCGACCAGGAACACCGTCGTCGTCCCGGACCGGGTGTCATCCACCCTTCCAGGCTACGAGCGCACCCGGGTCGCTGCCCGGTGCTCTTCGCCGGCCTCAGGCGTCGGTGCGGAAGGTGAAGCGGACCTTGCCGACCCAGATCTCGTCACCGTCGGCCAGCACGGCGGCCTCCACCGGCAGCCGGTTGAGGTAGGTGCCGTTGAGCGAGCCGCCGTCGACGAGCACCCACCGGCCGCCTTCCTCGCGCAGCTCGGCGTGCACGTGCGAGACGGTGACGTCGTCGACCACGATGTCGCAGTCGCGGCCGCGCCCGATCGTGGTGCGCGGCATGCCGATCGTGAACCCGGTGCCCGCGTCGGGCCCGCGGCTGATCACGAGCCGGGCGAGCCCGCTGTGCGCCTCGGGCGCGCGCGGCGCCGGCACCTGCTGCCCCGCCGTGGCGGGGACCGACCAAAACCGCGTCGGCTCGTCGATCCGAATGTCGTTCATCATCAACCTCCTCGCGAGCAAGCGAAAACGCCGCGGCGGGCGACGTTGTCCGGGTGCGGCGACCAAAGCCAGCATGCCCGGACCCGGCCGCCGCTCGCCAGGACCTTCGTCCTCACTTTCGAAGCCCGGCGCCCGGCCGCCGGCGGCTCGGCCGAATGGTCCGCGCCAAGATCACCCGATGCGCCGATCACTTTCGCCGGACGAAGCTGCTCATCGGGCGAGTTCGCGGTTGTAGAGCTTCTTCGCCCACAGGTAGCCGCCCAGGGCGATCACGGCGCACCAGCCGATGGCGAGGATCGCGCTGTTGCCGATCGGGGTGCCCATCAGCAGCCCGCGCAGGGTCTCGATGAACGGGGTGAACGGCTGGTATTCGGCGAACCAGCGCAATCCGGCCGGCATCGAGTCGGTGGGGACGAACCCGCTGCCGATCATCGGCAGGATCATCAGCGGCGTCAGCATGTTGCTCGCGGTGGCGACGCTCTTGGCCACCATCGCCAAGGCGGCCGACAGCCACGTGAGCGCGAAGATGATCATCACGAGCACACCGACCGCGCCGAGCCATTCGCCGAAGCCCGCGGTGGGCTCGAAGCCCACCAGCAGTGCGGCGCCGGTGACGATGGCCATGCTCAGCAGGGTCTGGGCCAGGCTGCCCAGCACGTGACCGGTGAGCACCGAGACCCGGGCGATGGCCATGGTGCGGAACCGGGCGACGATGCCCCCGGTCATGTCGATGGCCACCGAGATCGCCGTGCCCTGGGCCGCGGTGGCCGCGGTCATCAGGATGATGCCGGGCACGACGTAGTTCACGTAGGCATCCCGGCCGCCCGACGGCCCGCCAAGGCCACTGCCGAGCATGCCGCCGAGAACGTAGACGAACAGCAGCAGGAAGATCACCGGAACCCCGGCGGCCGTCAGGGTGAGCGTCGGATAGCGCAGCATGTGCCGCAGCTGGCGGCGGAACATGGTCGCCGAGTCGGCGAAGGCGGCGGAAACGCCACTGGAGGCGGTACTCATCGGGTGGGCTCCTGTTCCGCGGCCGGGTTGCCCGTCAGGGCGAAGAAGACGTCATCGAGATCGGGGGTGTGGACCTGGAATTCGTCCACTTCGAGCGAAGCGCGGTCGAGCCGGTCGAGCAGCGCGCGCAGCGACCGGACGTCGCCCTGACTGGAGATCTGCAAGGTGAGCGTCTCATCGTTGCGGGACAACACCTCCAGCGTCCGGGACGCGCGGTCGTAGTCGTGCGGATCGGTGAACCGCAGCGTGACGTGGCCGCCGCCGACCTGTCGCTTGAGCTCCTCCGCCGTGCCTTGGGCGACCAGTTTTCCTCGGTGCAGAACGGCGATCCGGTCGGCGAGCCGGTCGGCCTCCTCCAGGTACTGGGTGGTGAGGAAGATCGTGACGCCCTCGTCGGTCACCAGCCCGCGGATGATCTCCCACATGGTCCGCCTGCTGCGCGGGTCCAGTCCGGTGGTCGGCTCGTCGAGGAAGATCACCTGCGGCCGGCCGACCAGCGTCATCGCGAGGTCCAGGCGGCGGCCCATCCCGCCGGAATACGTCACCGCGGGCTTCTTGGCCGCATCCACCAGATCGAACCGCTGCAGCAGGTCCGCGACGCACCGCCGCCGTTCCTGGCGGGGCAGGTGGTTCAGGTCGGCCATCAGCCGGAGGTTCTCCTCGCCGGTGAGGAAGCCGTCCACCGCCGAGAACTGGCCGGTGACACCGATCGCGGCACGGACCGCGTCCGGATCCCGGACCACGTCGTGGCCGGCGACCCGCATCTCCCCCGCGTCGGCGCGGATGAGCGTGGACAGGATCTGCACCATGGTGGTCTTGCCGGCGCCGTTCGGGCCGAGCAACGCGAAGACAGTTCCCGCGGGGATGTCGAGGTCGATGCCGTCCAGCACCACGTGGTCGCCGTACGCCTTGCGCACCGCGGTCGCCGCCAGCGCGGGCCGGCGGAGGTCGGTGGTCATGGGAATTTCGTTCCTTTCGTGGGATCTGAGGCCACGCGCGGGCGGATCACGAAGTCGCCGCGCATGGCTTCTCGTGGCGCGTCTGTCCACATGGGATATCCCGAATCCGGTTGCGGCAGGGCAATCGCCGGCGATGGCGAACTGCCTGGTGCGCTATTGAGCCACGAGGAAGGGAGAGCCGAACGCCGCCTCGGCGACCTGGTAGCAGGCCAGGTACCAGTTCCAGTCGCCGTTGACGTGCATGGAGACGACGAGCTCACCGTCGGGAGTGCCCAGGGCGACGCAGGCGGTACCTCCCGTCATGCCGGACAGGACGTGCAGCAGGCGGCCGTCGGCCAGCGGCCACTGCGACACCCCGAGGCCATACCGGGCGTTGGGAATCCAGTTCGTGGTGGGGCCGGTGGTCCACATCGCACGATGCTGCGCCGGCGGCAGCAGGGAGCCGGTGATCAGCGCTTCCGCGACCCGGAGCAGGTCGCCGGTGGTCGAGACGACGCAACCGGCGGCTCCCTCGAAGTAGGTCCGGTCCGTGATGTCCGCCGGATCGCCATCGGTGCCTTCCAGGAGGGACGCGTAATTCTCCGCCGTGAGGCTGTCCGGGTCGACATCGTCCCTGATGAACAGTCCCTTCGAGTACGCCTTGCAGTGCTGGCCCCGGAATCGCCACTCATCCAGGGTTTGGGCGTAAGTGTCGGCCAGCCCGAGCGGCCGGATGACCGTCCGGCCGATCTCGTCCACATAGCTTCGACCGGTCGCCTTCTCGATGATCGCGCCGGCGATCTGGAACCCGCCATTGGAATAGGCGAAGCCCTCGCCCGGCGCGGACACCGGCGGGATGGACATCTGGAGTCGCAGGATCTCGTCCATGGTCCAGACGTGGTAGCGGTTCTCGGCGAACCCGGACCGCGTGTGGTACCTGCGCACGATCTCGGGACTCAGGCCGGTCATCCCCAGACCGCTGGTGTTGGAGAGCAGTTGCCTGATGGTCATCTTGCGGCCGTCGTTGCCGTTGCCGCTCACCACACCGGGCAGCCAGGCGTCCACGGTGTCGTCGAGGCTCAGCCTTCCTTCGGCCTCCAGCGTCAGCAGCGCGCTGGCGATGAACGCCTTGCTGACGCTGCCGGTGTGGAACCGGTCGCCCGGGTCGCGGCGGCGGCCGGTCTCGAGGTCGGCGACCCCGGCCGAGCCGAACCAGGTGCCGTTGGCGTCCCGGATTTCGGCGACGGCTCCGGGGGCGCTGCCCTCGGCCACCACCCGTTCCAGCGCCTCCTGCACCTTCTCGTGCGTGCTGCCTGCCATGGTGATGCCTTCCTGAGCGGGTTGATCACGTGAGATCCACCCTGCCCAGACGCGCTGACGGCGTGCTGAAAGGCGACTGATGGAGGCTGTCAGAGCGAGCCCAGCCGGCCAAGCGCCTCGGCTCGCGGCATCCCGGCTCCCCGGTCGAACGCCTGCGCGTAGGCCGTTGCGCCGAGCCGTGCGGTGAGATCGTCGATCAGCTCGCGCAGCTCCGGATCGCCCCGGTCGAACGTCCCGCGGATGACCTGGCTCATGCCGAGCGCGGTCGCCGCCCCGGCCGCGTCCCCCTCCTGCGCCAGCAACCGGGCCAGCAGTTCCGCGCCCGGTGCCGCCAGATCTCGCACGGCCGATTCCGCCACCGCCACCACCCAGGGCAGCAGCTCCCGCGCCGTCGCAGGCTGCCCGGTGTCGAGCCGACCGGCCATCCGGACCGGGGTGATGAGCATCGCGGCGGCCTGCTCGGCACTGGGCTGACCGTGAGCGATCGACTCCACGTGGCGGAGCGTCTGCTCGGCGCGGTCCGGTTCGCCCGCGCGGCGGTGCAGGTCGGCCAGGCCCACCAGCGGCTCGATCCGCAGGTGCGGTTGGCCGCGCTCGACCGCCTGCCGCAGGGCGATGTCCAGCTCCCGCCGAGCCCCGCCCAGGTCGCCCGCGCGCAATCGCTGGGCCCCCAGCTGGGCCCGGTACGAGATCTCCTCCGCCCAGCCGACCTCGGCCGCGAGCGTGACGCACCGCTCCAGGGCGGCGATCGCCTGGTCGTGCTCTCCCTGCAGGGCGTGGTCCTGCGCCACCCTGGCCAGGATGAACGCCAGGCCGAGCCGCTCGCCCACCTCCTCGAACCCGCGCAGCGCCCGTGTCCGCTCCGCAGCCGCGCCCGACCAGTCACCCTGGTCGTTCCGGAAGACGGACCGCGCCCAGGCCGCGATGGCCGTCACCCCCCGGTCCGGATGATCTTCGGCGCCGTGCAGCAGGCTCTCGGCCAGCTCGACGTGCCCCATGAAGTAGGCCATCGGGGCCGTCACCATCAACAGCATCGGGTGGTGCTCGAATGCGCCGGTGCTGATGCAGTCCTCGATGACCGAGCGCACCCGCTCGGGGTCGGCGGCCGTTCCATCACTCCTGTTCAGCTGGTACAGCGCGGTGAGGGCTGCCCGGCTGTGGCCGGGGAGGGCATCGCCGAAGCGGAGCACCTCGGCCACGAACCCGTCCGCCCGGGCGTCGAAGCGCAATGTTTGCCAGTACCACACCAGCGAGCCGACCAGCCGCGCCGCCGTGTCCGCGATGCCGTCGTCGATGGCCGCACGCAACGCGGACAGCAGGTTGTCGTACTCGGCGTCGAACCACCGCAATGAGGCGAGCTGCTCCCGGGACCTCAGGCGAGGCTCGTGCTCCTCGGCCAGCGCCAGGAAATATCGCATGAACCGGTCGGAGACGGGTTTCCGCTCGCCCAGCCGCTCGCTCGCGTACGCGCGGATGGTCTCCAGCATCCGGTACCGCCGCCCGTCCCACTGCACCAGGGACTTCTCCACCAGCGAACCGAGCACGTAGACGACGTCGTCGGCGGGCAGCGTCCCGTCCGCGCAGATGGCCTCCAGAGCGGGCACCGTCGCCCCGCCGGGAAAGACCGAGAGCCGTCCGGCAAGCACCCGCTCCTGCTCGGTCAGCAGCTCCCAGCTCCACTCGACCACCGCGAGCAGCGTCCGGTGCCGCGGCAACGCCGTCCGGCTGCCCGAGGTGAGCAGCCGGAACCGGTCATCGAGCCGGTGCGCGATCTGCTCGGCGGTCATCGAGCGCAGCCGGGCAGCGGCCAGTTCCAGGGCGAGCGGCAGGCCGTCCAGCCGTCGGCATACATCGACGACCAGCCCCACCGTCGACTCGTCCAGCGCGAAGCCGGGCCGGACGGCCTGCGCCCGATCGACGAACAGCCGCACCGCGGCCGAGTCACCCGCCGTGGCGGTCCCCGTCGGCAGTTCCAGCGGGCCGAGCCGGCACAGCGACTCGCCGGTGATCGCCAGTGGTTCCCGGCTGGTGGCCAGGATCGTCAGTCGCGGCAGCCGTTCCAGAAGCCGGTCGGCGAACTCCGCGGCGGCGGCCACCAGGTGCTCGCAGTTGTCCAGCACCAGCACCGCCGGCTCGGGGCCGATCAGCTCCACCAGTTGATCGAGCATCCCCTGCCGTGCCCCGCCGAGACGCGCGCCGGCGGCACTGAGCACTCCCAGCACGGCCTCGGCGACCTGGCCCGCCGCACCGGCCAGCGGCGCGAACCACACCCGGCCCTGATCGTGGGCCGGGTGCCGGGTCGCCGTCTCGATGGCCAGCCGGGTCTTCCCCACGCCGCCCGGCCCGACGATCGTCACCAGCCGGGCGGCCGCGAGTTGTCCGGCGAGCAAACGCAGCTCCGCGTCCCGCCCGGTGAAGCTGGTGAGCTGCGCGGGCAGCCGGCCAGGCACGAGTTTCGGGCGCGCCACCAGCGGGTCGAGTTCGCCGCGCAGCATGGCCAGGTGGATCTGCCGCAGTTCGGCCCCGGGATCGACACCGAGATGCTCGGCGAGTGCGCCGCGAACCTTCTCGTACGCGGCGAGCGCCTCCGACTGTTGCCCCACCTCGTGAAGCGCACGGATCCGCAGCGCGGCCAGCCGCTCCCGCAGTGGATGTTCCCCGGCCGACGCCTCCAACTCGGCCAGCACCTCGCCGTGACGTCCCAGACCCAGCGCCGCCTCGAAGCGATCCTCGGCGGCCGCCAGCCGCATCTCCTCCAGCCGCGCGGTCGCCGTGCGGACGAACGGGGCGTCCGGCAGGTCGCTCAGCGCCGGGCCGGTCCACAGGCCCAACGCCGTGCCGAGGCTGGTGATGGCGGCGGCGGGGTGGTCGGCGGCCAGTTCCCGGCGGCCCCGCGCGGCCAGCTCCTCGAACCGCGATGCATCCACGTCTGCCCTGAGCAGGTAGCCCCCGCTCGTCAGCTCCACCGCCGCGGCGCCCACGACCTTGCGCAACCGCGATACCAGCGCCTGCAAGGTATTGGCCGGGTCTGCGAGCGAATCCGCGCCCCACAGGTCGTCGATCAGCATCTCGGCGGGCACCAGCCGACCGCGGGCCAGCGCCAGCCGGGCCAGCAGGAGGCGGGCCCGGGCACCGGGAATGCCGATCGGCGATCCATCGACGTAGGCCCGAATCGGCCCCAGCACCGCCACCCGGATCGCGCCACCTTCGCTCACCCACCCATTGATACCGCCCGGCCCGGCGGCTGCGCGAGCACCGGGTGAGTTCGGGAGGGGAAGCCGGATGTGGAACGTTGGTGGCTTCGGCCGTTCGCGCGGGTCGGCCATGCCGCCGGTCCGATCGAAAGCCGCCCGCTGGACCATCCGCAACCGGGACCGAGAGGTGTCGTCGGTCAACGGGTTCTACCGGTGGACTGTCCGAATCGGACATCTCGGCCGTTCGTCCTCGCTTTCGCGATCCAGCGCCCGCCGGCGGCTCGGTAAATGGTTCGCCTCAAGATCACCCGATGCCATACCGTGGTCCGGTCGCATGCGTGCGGCACCAGGACGAGAGGATGGCAGCGGTGGAGCACAGCGGTTGGGCCGACGAGCGCTTCGGAGCCGTCGCCGACGCGTTTTCGCGGAACTTCACCGAATTCCCCGAACTCGGCGCGGCGGTCACGGTGTTCGTCGGCGGGCGCAAGGTCGCGGAACTGTGGGGCGGGTTCGCCGACGAGCGCACCGGCCGGCCGTGGGCGCAGGACACCGCCGTGCCGGTGTTCTCCTGCGCGAAGGGGATCGTGAGCCTCTGCGCGCACCTCCTCGCGCAGGAGGGACGCCTCGATCTCGACGCCCCGGTGGCGCGGTACTGGCCGGAGTTCGCGCGGCACGGCAAGGAGGCCATCACCTGCCGCATGGTCCTCGGGCACCGGGCGGGCATCCCGGCGCTGGACGACGAGCTCGCCTTCGACGAGATCGCGGCCTGGAAACCGGTGATCCGCGCCATCGAGGAACAGCCGCCACTGTGGGAGCCGGGAACGGCGTACGAGTACCACGGCCACGTGTTCGGCTTCCTCATCGGCGAGGTCATCCGCCGCATCACCGGCCGCACCCCGGGCACGTACTTCCGCCAGGCGGTGGGCGACCCGCTCAGCCTGCGGGCCTGGATCGGCCTGCCCGCCGAAGAGTTCGACGGCCGCGCACGGCTCGTGGAGGCCGCAGGACGCCCCGAGATGCCGGGACCCGAGCACCTGCTCACCCGCATCGTGACGATGAACGGCGCACTGGTCTTCCCCGGCGTCGACGTACCGCACGGCTGGAACGACCCGGCATTGCTGGGCATGGAGCTGCCCGGCGCGGGCGCGACGGCGTCGGCCAGCGGCCTCGCCGGCCTGTACGCGGCGGCGGTGACCGGCATCGACGGCGGCCGGCGGCTGCTCACACCGGCCACCGTGGCGGACGCGGTCCGAGAGGTGTCGTCCGGCCAGGGCTGGCTGGGCTTCGACGCCGGAACGCGCTGGGGCTCGGGCTTCCTGCTCGACTCGCAGTCCTTCCGCCCGATGCTGGGAGAAACCAGCTTCGGCAACGACGGAGCGGGAGGCCAGTTCGCATTCGGCGACGAAGAATCCGGAGTGGGCTTCGCCTACGTGGCCAACAGAATGATCGGCCACGGAGACGCCAGGGCCAACAACCTCATCGAAGCCCTCCGCAAGTCCCTCTGACGCCCTGACGTACATGCGCAGAACGCATTGCCGACCGGAGCGACCGGCCACGGCGAGACGCACGGCAGGCAGTCCGTCGATCACAGCGAAGCCGACTGCTGTCATAAACAAATTCGGAATATTCCTTATCTGACTACTCCATTCAGGTGTTAGTTGCAATAGTTCCACCACCCCTCAGGGCTGCCACGTAACGTATGCGTGCCAGTTCTCAAGAATGGCCTGACGAATCACGCCCTGGGGAGTTCATGACCGCCGCTTCCGACACGCTCACGTTGACCGTCTTCGCAGCTGAAGGCTTCGACAGCCAAGCGCTGAACGGGCTTACCAGGGAATTGGCCGACGAAATACGTGCGCTAGACCTGATCGCCGAGCCGAAGCGCGGTCCGGAAAGCCCACAAGGCAGCAGGTCGGGCACAGCGCTGGCAATCGGCACCCTGGCGGTCACCGGCGCGCTGTCGAAGCCTGTGCTGAGTGCGCTGGTCTCACTTGTTCAGTCTTGGTTGCGACGAAACGACCAGGACAAAGTCATAGTGGAGATTGATGGCGACAAGCTGGAGATCACCGGCTCGCCAGCGGCGAATCCCGCGGAACTGCTGGACTCCTTCTACCGACACAGGCGCACCGACGCATGAGGCACGCGTTGCTCATCGGCACTTCCCGATACGACAGCCCCAACTTGGATGATCTGAAAGCTCCCGGACTAGATGTCCAGCGGTTACGAGAAGTCCTGAGCACGCGCGGCGAGTTCCAGGTCCAGAGCGTGGTAGACGGGACGAAAGCACAGACTGAGGCGGCGCTCGACGAGCTATTCCACCGCAAGCGGCCGGACGATGTCGTGCTCGTGCACTTCTCCGGCCACGGCGGTCTGGACGCACGCGGACGGCTTCACCTGCTGCCACGCGATGCCGACATCGATTCCGACCGCCGACTTCGGCCCACCAGCGCCATCCCAGCCGACCTGCTGCACCGACTCGCACGCGACAGCCATGCGGGCAGCAAGATGATCCTGCTCGACTGCTGTTATAGCGGAGCGTACGCAGACGGTTTCAGCAGCCGGTCAGGCGGCACAACGGCTAGTGAGATGTTTCGCCAGGTGGAAAGCCGGGGAAGCGTCATCATCGCGGCAGCCGGAGCAGCCGGTGAGGCTTTCGAACCACCGTCCAAGGACGGAACGCCGATGCTGGCGGTCTTCACCCAGGCCGTCGTCGATGCGCTCGAAGGCGAAGCTTCCGACGGCGACGGTGATGGCTGGATCGATCACAAAGACCTGGCCAGCTACGTCGACATCGTCGTCCCGAGATCGAAGCGGCAGCAGCCAACGCATTTCAGTCTCGGCGTCGTCGGCGGGATCAAGCTCACCCGCGCGGCTGCACGTGCGACGGGCCGCCGCCAGCCCGGAGCTCCCGCGCCGGATATGGCCAGGTCCGCCGAAGACGCTCCATTCGATCACGACCAATGGCGGCGGCTGCTGACCTACTACCAGTCGTGCGTTCAGCGCGAAGTGCACACGACCTCGATGCCGGAGCTTTCGTCCCGCGGCAAGCAGTTCGCCCTCATCGGCGGAGGTCGAGAGCAGCTCCTCGTCGGCAACGCCGAAGCACTCGAACCCAGCGGGCCGATCGCTGCTCTCGCTCGAAGCGCCACGAAGGACGGCCTGGGGCTGTGCTACGGCTATCCGCTGGTGACCGTAAACGCCAACGCCAAGACTTCTGACAAGCCTTCGTGGCACGTAGCACCGCTGTTCGTCGTCGACGTCAGTGTTCTACCGGGCGGTCGCCTCGCGCGCAACGGAGAGGTCCAGCTGAACGCCGAGTTGTTGGACACCTGGATCGACTGGAGTCCACAGGAACGCGATGCGTTCGTCGAGAATTTCCGCGCCGATTGGCCCCAGGGCGACCACAAAGCCTTGGTGGAAAAGGTAAAGCATCACCTCAGTTACGCCGGTATCCCATCTCTGCAGGCAATCCGTCCGACTGCTCTGCTCGATGAGCTGGAGATGCGGCATCCGCGTGCGGGCGCGCACAACGCCGCGATGCTGCACACCGACGAAGCGTCGTCGAAAATGTTCGCGGCCCTGCTGGCTGACTACGAGCAGGAACTCCTCAACAGCGTCGACACGTTCTCCCGAACCGCACTGGCCGGTCTGGCGAGCCCTCAGGAGAGCGCCCACGCACTAAACACGGCGCCAAACCTGTTGGTAACCCCGCATAAGACAAACGAAGCACAGCAAGACATCATCAGGGCCGCGATGAGCCGGCGGCTGACCGTGGCCACCGGTCCTCCCGGCACTGGCAAGAGCCAGTTGGTCACAAGTCTCCTGGCGACAGCGATCAGCGCAGGGGAAAAGGTTCTCGTCGCATCCACCAACAACACCGCTGTCGACGTAGTGGTCGAACGAAGCAATCAGATTTCCGCCGGCTCGCTCGTTCGGACCGGAAATAAGGAGATCCGCAGCGGCGTAGGCGACCGGTTGCGCGAGCTAGTAGCTGCAGTGCAGAAGCATGCCCCGTTGACAAGCGACATCGGTGCGGCGGTGCAAGGCTGGCAACGCGAGTCCGCCAAGCAGATGGCTGAGCTGGATCGCCGCGCCGAAGCCGAGCACAAGCTCACCACCGCGCTGCTCAATCGCACCCGGCTGCTGCCCTGGCTTGACTCTACGCAACTGGACGAGTCGCGGTTCGCGGCTACCTCCGACTACCTGCTCAACCGATATCGGCGACGGACACACCGGGCGATGACCTGGGCGGCCTTCGGTTTCCTGGACCGCTGGAGGCTCCGCCGTCATTTCGACATCAAGACAGACCTGCTGCCCGCGTGGCAGGACCTCATTGATGCCGAACTCGACGTTCGCCGGCTACAGCACGAGCTGAGCGAACTTGCCGACGAGCACGATGTCCTGGCCGCACTGCATACCGCACAGCAGAAGCACGGGACGGCTAGCACGGAGCTCCTGCAATCGACGCTACGATCCAGGATCGGGGCCGATGAAGCTTTCATCCTTGACCGAGCCACTGCGCTATCCAGCCCTGACGCCAAGCACTGGGTCAAGTTCGAACACCTGCTGAAATTCGTTCCCGCCTGGGCAACCACGACGTTGGCGACCAGGCCCAGCATCCCGCCGAAGCCAGGTCTTTTCGACCTGGTGATCATCGATGAAGCAAGTCAATGTCCGGTAGCGCAGGTACTTCCGCTGCTCTTCCGCGCGAAACGTGCGCTCATCATCGGCGATCCACACCAGTTGAGCCATATCACCAATCTCGACCGCGGTCACCTCGACCGAGCCGCCGAGGAAGCCGGGTTGTCGGACGAGTGGCTCCAACATCGGCAGCTCGACCACGGCCGGTTCTCCGCCTACCACGCTGCCGCTGCCACGACCACCGACGTTCTCTGGCTGGACGAGCACTACCGCTGTCACCCGGAGATCGTCAAGACCGTGAACGAACGCGTTTACGGCAACAGGCTACGAGTGCTCACCAATCCCGCGAATCTCACGAATGGCGCCGACAAACCCGTGCGCTGGGAGCATCTCGGCGCAATCTGTGAACAGACCCCGGCAAAGTCGTGGCGCAATCAGCACGAAGCCCGCCGGGTCGCGGATGTCGTGAACGAGATCCGCGCCGCGGGCAACGCCAAATCCATCGGTGTGGTCAGCCCGTTCGCCGCGCAACGCAAGAGAATTCGCGAACTCCTCAGCGATGCACCAGAGGTGCAAGTCGGCACCGTCCACGCCTTCCAGGGCGGGGAGCGAGACGTGATCGTGCTGTCACCCACCCTTTCTCAAGACAGCGCACAACGATCTGTGAAGAGGCTGGCAGCAAACCAGAACCTATGGAACGTGGCCTTCACCCGCGCCACTTCCCGGCTGATCGTCGTTGGTGATGCGGACCTGTGGAGAAGGACGAACGGTCTGCTCGAAGTCCTGTTGGCCCAAACGGAGGATGCCGACCGCCGGAACGTCACCGATCTCGACATGGACGAACCGCTCGCCAGACTGCACCAACGACTTCTGGTGTCCGGTGTCCCGACCGAGGTGGGAGCCGACATCGGCGGCCACCGAGCGGATCTGATGATCGACACGCCGACCGGGAAGGTAGCCGTGCTCCTCGACCGAAGCGGCACCCGGACGGAGTCCTCCGGGACATTGGGGCGAAGCCTCCGGCAGCTCTGTGCCGTCCAGAAACTGATGGGCGAAGCCACCACCGCGAGGGTCGTCCGGATTCCGATCTGGCGCTGTTTCAGTAACTTGGACGAAGTCATAAACGATCTGGGCTGCAACTGACAGCGCTGGAGACGGCAACTCTTGATCGCTCGAAAGGAAGACGATGTATTCGGCGGAGATCAACCGCACTCGTAGGGCATGCCTGCTGCTGCTCATCGATCAATCGTTCTCGATGTCCGAGCCGTGGGCAGGCACCGAGGCCTCGATCGCTCAGGCGCTCGCACAGGCGGTCAACAAACTGCTGGGCAACGCTGTGCTGATGTGCAGCAAGGGAGACGGCCGGATCCACGACTACTTCGAGGTCGGCATCATCGGTTACGGCCTGGAAGTGCGACCGGTGTTGCACGGCTCCGACGTCGACCGCCCGTTGCTTCCCATCAGCGAGGTTGCCGACGACCCGCAGCGGATTGACCAGGTGATGCGCAAGATGCCGGACGGGGCCGGTGGGATCGTGCGGGTTCCGACGAATCAGCCAGTGTGGATCGACCCGCTGCACAACGGAAAGACTCCAATGGTTCAAGCGTTTCGGGTTGCCGAAGAGATCGTCTCGAAGTGGTGCGCAGAGCACCGCAGCAGCTTCCCCCCGATCGTCATCAACCTGACTGACGGCGAGAGTACCGACGGCGATCCGACGGTTGCCGCGAGGGCCCTGTGCCAGATGGGGACGGACGACGGGCCAACATTGCTGTTCAACTTGCACATGTCGGCGAATCCCGCGTACCCGTCGGTGCTGCCGAACACCAGCGACGGTCTGCCCGATGAGAACGCCGTCAGGCTGTTCAACATGTCCAGCGCACTACCGTCGACAATGCTCGAAGCCGCCTCCTCGCTCGATTTGGAAGTCAAATCCGGCTCGCGAGGCTTCATGTACAACGCCGATGCGACTCATGTCATCGAGTTCCTCGACATCGGCACCAGAGCGGTCACTCCGACCGGGCTCAAGGAGCTGACTGCAGGCGAGTCGGAGAATTGACCCGCCGAAAACGCTGGCTCGCAACCCCGCGAAGTTCACCGAAGGCCGGTCACGAGCAGCACGAGAACGAGGACAGTTTCGCCATCGATGACGGGGCGGGTCGATTCGCCGTTGCCGATGGGGCATCGACGTCTGCCCGCTCCGAGGTGTGGAGCCGGATTCTCGTTGACGCGTTCGTGCACGAGAATCGGAATCCTCTTGACCCCGCCGTGCTGCGAGAGCTCGGCCATCAGTGGTGGAATCAGGTATGGCACCCGGGGCTTCCCTGGTTCGCGCAAGAGAAACTGGTTCGCGGAGTTGCCGCGGCTTTCGTCGGACTGGGCATCTCGCGCGGCGAGTACCACGCGTGGGCGGTCGGCGATTCCTGCCTTTTCCACCTGCGCGGATCACGTCCCCTGGTCACGGGCCCCCTGCAGGTATCGAAATACTTCAACCGGTTCCCTGATCTGCTGCATTTCGGACCCGAGGGCGCCATTGCCGGACGCGAGCAGTGGCGGGCAAGGGGGTCTTACCAGCCCGGAGACATGTTCATCCTGGCAACGGATGCAGTGGCGAAGCGCCTTTTGCAAATGGCAGAAGCCGGGGACACGCGCTGGCTCTCGTGGCGACTGGCCGACCGCAAACAATTCTCCCACTTCGTAGCAGCCACTCGTGACGCAGGCGTGAACGACGACATGACAGTGTGCGTGGTCCGGACATGAAACTGCCCTCTCTATTCGACTACCAACAGGCCGTCCAAGCGCCGCACCTCGCGTTCCGCGATGACGTGGTGCGCCATGGCCGCCCCGCGATGACCCCCAGAGGTACTCCCGAAGCCGTCTCAGGTGGATTTGCGCTCACCTTCCGGATCGAAGTCGAGCGGCAGAGCTTCGCCGTGCGCTGTTTCCACAAGGAAGGCAACCACCTCCAACAGCGATATGCCGCGATCGCTGACTTCATCCACAGAAATCCGCATTTCGGCTTCCTCATTGACGTCGACTACGTTCCCGTTGGCATCAATGTCGACCAGCGGACCTACCCGATCGTCCGAATGCCTTGGATAGATGGCAAAACACTCGGCGACTGGGTAGAGCGCAATCTCCACGCTCCAGAATCCCTAGCAGTAGTACGGAATCGAATTCTCGACGCGGTTGCTGACCTGCGCGCGGCTGGGGCTGCACACGGTGACCTCCAGCACGGAAATATCCTGGTCAAGCCCGACCTCAACGTGCAGTTCGTCGATTACGACGGGATGTATCTGCCGATCCTGCGGGAATACGGGACCGCTGAGCAGGGGCATCGACATTACCAACATCCGGGCCGGGGCAACTCCTTCGACGCGACGATCGACGTCTTCTCAGCATGGGTCCTGGACATCTCCTTGACTGCGCTGCAGCACGACCCGAGTCTGTGGGCCGCCTTCCACAATGGCGAGAACCTACTGCTCACTGCTGCGGATTTCGCCGACCCTGAACGCTCTGAAGCTTTCGCCAGACTGCGACAGCTGCCGATTGTAGCGAAGTCTACGCGGCTACTGATGGACGCGTGTGCCGCCGATTTCGATGTCCTGCTGGATGTTCTGGACGGCACTCTCAAGGCACCCCAGTCCTCGGGCACGCCGTCACGTCGCGCAAGTGAACCAGTGCCAATGCACGCAGTTGATGCCGACGCACTTCGCGCTCGCGACGGCGACGAGGTCACGGTATTCGGTAGGGTCGCAAACACCAAGGTTCACAAGATCATAAACATCAACTTCGGGGATTACCGGCGCGGCGACTTCACCGTTGTCGCGTTCGGTTCGGCAGGTCATGAACTACGCAAGAACTTCGGCGCGGATCTCGCGGACCTGGACGGAACCTGGGTAGCCGTCACCGGGCTGCTCAGCCTCTTCCAGAGTCGTTGGAGCCGCAACCTCACCCCGCAGATCGAGCTGCGAAGTGTTCGTACGCTCCGATTGTTGAGCCCCAGCCAGGTCGAAGCAATGCTGGAAGCCGCAGCTCACGGTCCCGCACCGGTCAACGGTGACCAGCACAGTCACCGAGACGAAGCGCCACCAGAACGCCCCTCCTCGATGCGAACCGGATCTGCCCGACAGGTCACCAGGGGCAAAGCCGACGACTTCGAAGAGCGGCTCGGACGACTGTACTCATCGCCGAGATTCGCTTCCCGTGTATCACCCGTCCCGGGCCAAACCACCAAAACCGACCCTGCAGGGCCGAGTCCACCTCGGCGCCCGGTAACCCCACCACAGCAGACCAGCTTCCCAGGACCGCTCGAGAACAGGCACATGCCCAATCCACCGCCGCCGGTGCCGCAGCAGTACCGGAGCTTCCAATTACCCAGTCCACCGCGAACAACGCCGAAGCAGGGTCTTCGTGGTCGGCCTGCGCGGCAACAGGGACTCTTCCAACGGATCTGGGATTCGCTGCGGTGGTGGTGAGGATCCGGCCCACGCCCCACAGCAGAAAGGCCCCCGTCGGCGCTCTGTCTGGCAGTTCCGCGGCGGGGGCTTGCCAGCTTGCAACGTTACTTCACCGCTCCCATGGAGAGGCCTCGGACCAGGTGGTTCTGGGCCACCCAGCCGATGATCATCACCGGTAGCGACGCCAGGAGGGCCGCCGCCGACAGCTGGGCCCAGTACAGGCCCTCGCTGGTGATGAAGCCGACCAGGAACACCGGCACCGTGCCCGCCTGGGCCGCCGTCAGGTTCACCGCGAAGAAGAACTCCGTCCAGGAGAAGATCACGCAGATCAGCGCCGTCGCCGCGATGCCCGGTGCGACCACCGGCAGGATGACCTTGAACAGCAGCGTCGGCAGCTTCGCGCCGTCCACGCGGCCCGCCTCCACCATCTCCTTCGGCACTTCCAGGAAGAACGAGCGCATCATCCAGATCGCCAGCGGCAGGTTCATCGCCGTGTAGAGGATGACCAGCACCCAGACGTTGTCCAGCAGCTTCAGGTTCTGCGAGATCACGTACAGCGGGATGATCGCCGCGACGACCGGCAGCATCTTGGTGGACAGGAAGAACCCGAGCGCGTCCCGGGTGCCCGGCACCGCCGCGATCGACAGCGCGTAGGCCGCCGGGACCGCCATCAGCAGCACCAGCAGCGTCGACACCACCGTGACGAACGCCGAATTGCCCAGGTACGGCAGGAAACCGCGTTCCAGGACGCCGGCGAACTGGTCCAGCGTCGGGGTGAACACCAGCCGCGGCGGGTCGGTGTAGGCGTCGGCCTCCTGCTTGAACGCCGTGAGCACCATCCACAGCAGCGGGAAGACGAACAGGATGGCGACCAGCCAGGTGAACGCCGTCAGCGCCCACCTGCCGACCGGGTTTCCGGCACGCATCATCGCACCTCGCTCACGCCGAAGGTCCGGAACATCAAGCGCAGCGCGAACGTCGCCACGATCAGGGTCAGCACGACGACGATGACGCCCATCGCCGAGGACTGCCCGATGTCGAAGCCCTCGAAGGCGCGCTGGTAGATGTAGTAGGGCAGGTTCGTGCTGGCGGTGCCCGGGCCGCCCTGGGTCATCAGGAAGATCGCGTCGAAGCTGTTCACGATGTAGATCGCGCCGAGCAGGATCGCCAGCTGCAGGTAGCGGGTCAGCTGCGGCAGGGTGATCGACGCGAAGATGCGCCACCGGCCCGCGCCGTCCACCGCCGCGGCTTCGAGCACCTCCTTGGACTGCGACTGCAGGCCCGCGAGGATCAGCAGCATCATGAACGGCGTCCACTGCCAGACGATCTGCGCCATCACCGAGGCCAGCGGGAACTCCGACAGCCAGTCGGTGTCGCCGCCGAAGACGAAGTTCAGCAGGCCGAAGGTCGGGTCGAACATCGTCGTCTTCCACAGCAGCGCGCCGGCCGCCGGGAGGATCAGGAACGGCGTGATGAGCAGCGTGCGGACCACCCCGCGGCCGACGAACTGCCGGTCCAGCAGCAGCGCCAGCCCGAGGCCGAGCAGCATCGCCACCAGCACGCAGACCACGGTCAGCAGCACCGTGGTCAGCATCGCGCCGCGGAACTGGCTGTCGGCGAACACGTCGACGTAGTTGCGCAGCCCGACGAAGTGGCGGGAGCCCGGCCGCACCAGGTTCCAGGACTGGAACGAGTAGAACACGGTGAGCACGAACGGGATCTGCGTGACCAGGATCGTGAACAGCAGGGCGGGTAGCAGCGGGGCCCGGCGCAGCCAGGCGGTGCCGGACCACTTGCCGACCGGCTTGCGCACCTGGGCGGGCTTCGCGACGGGTGTCGTGGCGGTCTGGGTCATCTGGTCTCCCGGTATGCCGCGCCGACCGATTCGGCGTACTCCTGGGACTGCTGGAGCGCCTCGTCGACCGTGATCTGCCCCGCGATGGCGGCGGACAGCTGCTGGCTGACCCGCGTGCCGAGGTCCTGGAACTCCGGGATGCCGACGAACTGGATTCCCGGGTACGGCACCGGGTGCAGCATCGAGTTGCGCTGCTGGGCGCGGTCGATCCCGTCCAGAGTGGCCGGCGCGTAGGCCTGGGCGGCCTGCTGGTACTCGGGGATCTGGTACGTCGACAGGCGGCAGCCGGGCGGAACCCGGTTCCAGCCGAAGGTGGTGCCGACGTTGCGCACGAACTCCTTGTCGGTCATCCAGCGCATGAACCGCCAGGCGGCGTCCTTGTCCTCGGCGACCTTCGGCATGGCCAGCGACCAGGTGTAGAGCCAGCCGCTGCTGGCGGTGCGCTCGACCGGGGCCGCGACGTAGCCGGACTTGCCGACGACGTTGCTGCTCTCCTCGTCCTCGTTGGTGCCGGCCATGACCGTGGCGTCGTACCACATCGCCGCCTGGCCCTGCCCGTAGCGCGTGCCGCATTCGGAGAAGCCCGCGCTCGACGCGCCGACCTCGCCGTGCTCGCGCACCAGGTTCACGTAGAACTCGGCGGCGGAGCGGAATTCCGGCGAGGTCAGCTGCGCGTTCCAGTTCTCGTCGAACCAGCGCGCCCCGAAGGTGTTCGCGACCGTGGTGAACGGCGCCAGGCTCTCGCCCCAGCCCGGCTTGCCGCGCAGGCAGATGCCGGACACGCCCGCGGCCTTGTTGTCGAGCCTCGCCGCGAAGTCGGCGATCTGCTGCCAGGTCGGGCGTTCCGGCATGGTCAGCCCGGCCTGCTCGAACAGGTCCTTGCGGTAGGCCAGGAACGATGACTCGCCGTAGAACGGCACCGCGTACATCGAGCCCTGGTGGGACAGCGAGTCCCGGATGCTCGGGATGAAGTCGCCCGGGTCGTAGCCCTCGCTGCCGTCGATGTAGGGCTGCAGGTTCTCCAGCCAGCCGTTGGCCGCCCACTGCGGCGTCTCGTAGTTGCTGATCATCACCACGTCGAACTCGCCGCCCTCGGTGGCGGTCGAGGCGGTGATCTTGGCGCGCGCCTGGTTCTCGGGCAGCTGCACGAACTTCAGCTTGATGCCGGGGTTGTCCCGCTCGAACTGGTCCGACAGCGCGATCGCGTCCTCCATCTGCGGGTTCGACACGATCGCGACCACCAGCGTCCGCCCGCCGGAGCCCAGCGCCCCGGCACCGGCGCAGCCGGTGAGCGTGAGCAGCGCGGCGCACGCGAGCAGCGCGAGCTTCCTCATTCGCCTATGCATCAACGCCTCCCGGCAGCACCTGGACCTTCAGCCCGGCACCGCTGCGCATCAGGTCGAGCGCCGCGGGGAACTCCTCCAGCGGCAAGGTGTCGGTGAGCAGCGCGGCGGTGTCGATCGCACCGGAGGCCACCAGGTTCAGCGCGGCGCCGAAGCTGTTGAGCACCGCCATGGAGCCGACGATCTTGATCTCGTCGTTGTAGATCCGGAACGGCGAGAGCGACACGCGGGCCTCTTCCGGGGCCACGCCGAACACCAGCAGCCGGCCGCCGCGGCGCAGCGAGTCGAAGGCCGCCTCGATCGCGGGCGCGGCACCGGTGCAGTCGACGGCGGCGTCGAACCGCTCGTCGAGCTCGGCGACGTCGGTGCCCACCGCCACCGCGCCGAGCTTGCTCGCCCGGCCCAGCCGCGCCTCGTTACGGTCGACCACCGTGACGTGCGCGCCGCCGCGCTGGAGCAACTGCTGCATCAGCAGCCCCATCGTGCCCGCGCCCACCACGAGGAACCGCTCGCCCGCTTCGACGCCGATCTGCCGGACGCCGTGCACCGCGCACGACACCGGTTCGACCAGCGCGCCCTGCTGCCAGGTCATCTCGTCCGGCATCCGGTAGCAGGTGGCCGCCGGGACGGCGACGTACTCGGCGAACGCGCCGTCCACGGTGTCACCGGTGGCGTTCCAGTTCGCGCACAGGTTGCCGTGGCCGGAGCGGCAGGGCGTGCAGTACCCGCAGAACAGCGAGGGATCCACCGCGACACGGTCGCCGGCCTTCCAGTCCCCCGGCACCTCCGCGCCGATCTCGACGACCTCCCCGGCGAATTCGTGGCCCGGCACGATCGGGTAGGGCGTGGGCGGGAAGTGGCCGTCGGCGATGTGCAGGTCCGTGCCGCAGATCCCGCACGCACCGACCTTGATCACCAGTTGCCCGTCCCCCGGCTTCGGATCCGGCACGTCGCCAACCCTGATCGAACCGGGCTGGTCGATGATCGCGGCGCGCATGACACTCCATTCCGGTCTGCTCATATGAGCACATTTCATCGCGGGCGTCCCGCAATACGCGGAGCATTCAAGGACTTCATGCCGAGCTACGTCAACCTTTGGGCCGAATTTCGAGCTATCGTGCTCATATGAGCACCAAGAGGATCCGGATGACCGACACGATCACCGCGGCGTCGATCGCGCACCGGTTCTACGTCCAGGGCCGGTCCAAGCTGGAGATCGCCGAGGAGTTCGGGATCAGCCGCTTCAAAGCGGCGCGCATCCTGGCCGCAGCACAGGAAACCGGCCTGGTCCGGATCGAGTTCGACCTGCCGGTGCCGGTGGACCTGCCGATGTCGGACGAGGTCCGCGCCGCCTACGGGCTCCGCAGAGTCCTGGTGCTCAATCGAGCGGAATCGAAGGCCGACCGGCCGGAGCTGCGCCGCCGGATCGGTTCGCTGGCGGCACAGCTGCTGACCGAGCTCGCCACGCCGGACGACGTGATCGGCCTGGCCTGGGCGCGTTCGGTGAACGCGATGGCCGAGGCCGTCGATTCGCTCCCGAAGTGCCCGATCGTGCAGCTGTGCGGGGTGCAGGCGGGCATGGACATGCGCGACCGGTCGGTGGAGACGGTGGGCCGGGTCGCGGCGGTCGGCGGCGGCGTCCCCTACCCGATCTACGGCCCGCTGGTGCTGCCGGACCGCCGGACCACCGACATCCTGCGCAAGCAGCCGGGCATCGCGGAGACCTTCGACCAGTTCCAGCACCTGACCAAGGCCGTGGTGAGCATCGGCGCCTGGCGGCCGGGCGAATCGACGGTGTACGACGCGCTGACCCCGAGCGAACGGGACTCGATCGGCCGGCGCGGCGCGACGGCGGAGATCGCGGCCCGCCTGTTCGACGAGAACGGCAACGCCCTGTCGACGGGCCTGGCCCACCACGTCCTGGCGATCACCCACGAACAGCTGCGCCAGGTCCCGGAGGTGATCGCCCTCGGCTACACCGAACCGAAGGCGGAAGCGATCGACGCGGTCCTGCGCTCCGGCATCGTCACGACCCTCATCACCGACGCGGTGGCCGCCGAGCGAATCCTGGAACTGGCCGCCGAGCGCCCGCCCAGGTGACCGGCAAGGCGCAGTTCGTTGCGCGAATTATCAAGGCGTCCGATGTTAATCTGGCGGCGTGGGCAATCAAGAAGATGGCCAGATGGGAATGGCGGCCGCGCTGGTGCGGTCCGCATTCCTGGTGGATGCCGTGTACGCCGAGTCGGGCCGGGAATACGGGCTGACGCCGCAGCAGGGGCAGTTGCTGTGCGTGCTGATGTCGTGCTCGCGCGGCATGAGCGAACTGGGTGCGATGCTGGGGCTGGCCAAGTCGAGCCTCACCGGCCTGGTGGACCGCACCGAGCGCAACGGCCTGGTCCGCCGCGAGCCGGATCCGCAGGACACGCGCGCGGTGCGGGTCGCGCTCACCGCGCAGGGCAGCAAGCTCGCGGACGAGTTCTACGCCGAGACCTGCAGGCGGATCGAGGAACTGCCGGCGAGCCTCAGCCCGGCGGAGCGCAACACGCTCGCCGACCTGCTGGGCCGCGTCGTGCTGAGCAACGAGGTTCCGGTGGTCTTCATGGAACCGGACGAGGGCGCCCGCGACAGCTGAGCCGAAGATGATGTGTCTCGCGACACAATAGTTTGAGTTCGTAGTGCGAACTATTACAGTTCGTACTACGAACTCGATCTTTTTGTGGAGCGTGGAATCATGAGTCGTACCGTCGCGGTAATCGGCGGAGGCTACGGGGGCGCCGCGGTCGCCAAGGCGCTGCAGTCCGAGGCCGACGTCGTCCTCATCGACCCCCGGGACGCGTTCGTCAACGCGGCCGCATCGTTGCGCGCGCTGACCCGGCCCGACTGGGCGGGCAACATGTTCTTCCCCTTCGAAACGCTGCTCACCAAGGGTGAGGTGATCCGCGACCGCGCTGTCTCGGTGGACCCCAGCGGCGTCACCCTGGCCTCGGGCGAGCACGTCCCGGCGGACTACGTGGTCCTGGCCACCGGCTCCAGCTACGCCTACCCGGCCAAGCCCGGCTCCGACTCGGTCGGCGACGCGCTGGACGACCTCCGCCGGACGAACGAGGAACTCCTCCAGGCCGGCAAGGTGCTGATCCTCGGCGCGGGCCCGGTCGGCCTGGAACTGGCCGGCGAGATCAAGGATGCCTGGCCGGACAAGCACGTGACCATCGTCGACCCCGCCCAGGAGCTGCTCCCCGGCTTCGAGCCGGAGGTGGTCGAGGACCTGCGCGGCCAGCTCGACGCGCTCGGTGTCGACGTGCGCCTCGGCACCGGCCTGGCGGCAGCGCCGAGCACCGAGGCGGGCCGGGCCGGCGCGTTCACCGCCACCACCACCGGCGGCGACGAGATCGCCGCCGACATCTGGTTCCGCGCCTACGGGACGAGCACCAACAGCGACTACCTCGCCGACGGCAAGCTCACGACCCGCACGCCGCAGGGCCAGGTGCCGGTGACCGAATTACTCAACGTCGTGGGGCACGACCACGTCTACGCGGTCGGCGACATCACGGACGTCGCCGAGGCCAAGATGGCGGCTCACGCGATGCAGCACGCCGAGGTGGTCGTCAAGAACATCTCCGCTCAGCTGAGCGGAGAACGCCCTGCGGCCACCTACGCTCCCCAGCCGTCCCCCTCGATCCTGCTCCCGCTCGGTCGCAGCGGCGGTGTCGGGCAGCTGCCCTCTCCCGAGGGCCCGACCGCCGCGCCGGCCGCGATGGTCGCCGAGTACAAGGGCGCGGACCTGTTCACCGGCCGCTTCATCGAGCAGTTCGGCCCTACCGCCTGAACGGCCGCGTTCCCGATCCTCGAACCGTCCCAAGAGGACGGTCACCCACCGGGAGTGACCGAGGCCGCCTGTCGGGGCCACGTGATTTGCTCGGCGGCATGACCGAACCCTCGCGAATCACGCCCGACCTCGTCCGCCGCTGGCAGGCGGGCTGGGGCCTGGCCCGACGGTTTCGCCCTGCAGAGGAGGCACGCGGCGGACTGCACGTCGTGCTCGGAAAGCCGGGCCGCCACTACGAAGTTGTCGCACTGCACGCCGACGACGATCCGGAGTCCCTGCGCAACCTCGCTGCAGAGGCCGCCGCGGCCGCGCTTCCCACGTGGCTGACCGTGCCCACGAACCGGCCCGAGACTGTCGAGACGATCGTGCGCGACGCGGGGCTGAGCCTGCCGGACGAGCCGGAATGGTTCATGACCACCGATCTGAGCGGGCATCCGCGACGCGCGGCCCCGGCGCCGTACGAGTGCGCGACAGCGGTGGAAGGGTCGGTGGTCGAGGCCGAGGTACGGCATCCGTCCGGGGGCGTGGTGGCGCGCGGAACCATGGCCGTGATCGGCACCGATGCGATCGCGGACCGGATCGAGACGGACCCGTCGCACCGCCGGCTCGGCCTGGGCAGCGTGGTGATGAGCGCGCTCGCGGAGCGAGCCATGGCGCAAGGAGCGAAGACGGGCATCCTGATCGCCAGCACCGAAGGCCGTGGCCTGTACTCATCGCTGGGCTGGGCGAGCAACGCAACCGTCCTCATCGCGAAACCGCCCGTCCCCGCCGTGTGAGGCTCGTGAGCGTTTTGGATCGCCGTAGCGCTCCAAAACGCTCACGAGCCACGCCGGCGGGATGGCGCGCACCTCCGAAACCCTCCGGTGGCGCACCGTTTCCCGTTGACTCCTCCAACGGGAAACGGGAAACGGCTCTACTTCCCGGCTCCGGAAGCCGAATCTCCGCCACAATCCTCCGACGAACGGCGCGCGGCCGCGCCGAACCGGACTTCCCTCCAGGCGTCGAGGACAGCGATGAATGCGGCGGAGAGCACCAGCACCAAAGCGAACAGCTCAACACCGGATAGGGCGATGCCGGCGAGGACGATCGCCGCCCACACCAGCACTGCGGTGAACACGAATGCGAGCATCACCCGTCCGAGCGACCTCGAAAGGGACGGATTGCGCTGTTCGGGTATCGATTCCCGGACGAGCTCGTCCTTGATCATCTCTTCTCCTAGGGTCTGCCGGTGGCCCGGCCTCCCAGTCGCCGGACCGGCACGTTTCACCGTGCGCGAAAACCGGTCGGGACCAACAGCCGTTTCCCGTCGCCCGCTTAACCGGGCAACGGGAAACCCGGAGGACGATGTGACTGAACAGCCCACACTGTTCGGGGCAGAGCTTCGAAGACTGCGCACCGCGGCCGGTCTTTCGCTCACTCGAATGGCCGCGCTGCTGCACTACAGCAAGGGCTACGTCAGCAAGATCGAAACCGGCGGGAAACGGCCGACACCGGATTTCGCCCGGCGTTGCGATTCGATCCTCGAAGCCGGTGGAGAACTCGCGGGCCTGGTGCCCGCGCGGTCTTCCGAAGCACCGCTGCCCGAGGTGAACGGCGACGGTGAGGTGTGGTTGATGAGTCTCGATTCAGGCGGGAAGAGCTGGTTCCGGCCGATGGACCGGCGGCAGGCGCTGGCGGCGGGCGCGGCCTCGGTGCTCGCCTTCGGCATGGGAGGCGGTCACGCGATAGCCGAGGACGGCACGGTCTCGACGTTCCGCACCATGTTCGACCAGTTCCGCACGCTGGGGCAAACGGCAAGCCCCTCGGTGGTGCTGCCCGCGCTCATCGCGCAAACCCACACCCTCCGCGAACTCGCCGCCCGCGCCAGGCGGCCGAAGCTCCGCGGCGAGCTCTTCGCGTTGAACTCGCGGTACGCGGAATTCGCCGGGTGGATGGCGCAGGAGTCGGGAAACGACCAGGCCGCGCTGTGGTGGACCGACCGCGCGGTGGAGCTGGCCGAAGCCGGCGAGGACCGAACACTGGCCGCGTACTCGCTGGCCCGGCGCGCGCTGGTCGCCATGTACCAGCGAAACGCACAGCACACGATCGACCTGTCGCGCCAAGCGCAAAGCGGCGCGACGACCCCGCGCATCCGCGGTTTGGCCGCTCTGCACGAGGCGCAAGGCCATGCGCTCGCCAGTGACTACGACTCGTGCATGCGGGCGCTGGACCACGCGCGCGAAATGCTGAGCGCCTCGCAACCCGAAGCAGGGCCGGTGCTCGGCACGACGAACCTGGCCGACCCGGTCGAGATGGTCCACGGCTGGTGCCTCCACGATCTCGGCCGCATCGACGCCGCTACCGCGGTTCTCGACCGCGAAGTCCAACGCCTGTCGCCGCAGGCACTTCGCTCCCAAGCGCGTTACGGCGTGCGCCGCGCACTGGCCCACGCCTCGGCCGGCGACATCGACCACGCCTGTGCTCTGGTCGGCCAGATCCTCGGTGTCGTCGACACCGTCGGCTCGGCGACCATCATCACCGACCTCCGCCAGCTGAGCCACGTTCTCGCCCGGCACCACCGGGTTCGGTCAGTCCGCGAGCTGCAACCCCGGCTGATCACCTCGTTGCACAACCAGTCCAGCTGAGAAGTCCACAGGCGCCATCCGTGCCGGAAATGAGGTATCCCCATGCCGAAAATCTTCGTCAACTACCGAACCGACGACTGCCACCAGGCAGCGGCGCACATCGAAAGCTACTTGTCGGGCAGGTTCGGCAGCGAAGAGGTGTTCCGCGACAGCAAGTCGATCCGACCCGGTGACAACTTCCGGGTGCGCCTGCAGGCCGCGTCGACCGGTGCCCGCGCGCTCCTCGTCCTGATCGGCCCCAACTGGCTCACCGCAACCGACCAGAACGGGGACCAGGCGCTGGCGAACGAGGACGACTGGATCCGCAAGGAGATCGTGAACGCCATGCAGTCCGGTGCCCGAATCATCCCGATCCTGTGCGGGCGGGGGCTGCCGCGGCTTTCGGCCGCGGCGCTGCCGCCGGAGTTGGCCCCGCTGGCCGACCTCCAAACCCTGGACTTCGACACCGGGAACGCCGAGGCCGGGCTGGTGCGGATCGCCGCCGAGCTCCTGGACCTGGTGCCGGGTCTCGTGGACCGGGCGGCGAAAGCGCCTTCGGCCAGCGGGGTGATCAACTCCAACCACGGCGACGTCAACGGAAACCTCGTCCAGCTCGGCAGCATGAGCGGTGGGTCGATCACCCACACGACGTTCCACGGCCCGACGGGACCGGTGAGCAGCGGCGAAGGCGACCAGAACATCTTCTACGGCGACGGCGTGAACTACATCGCGGGCAAGAACACCGGCGGAATCCGCCAGAAGTTCGGCTCGAAGCGGGAGCGGGGTGAAGACCGGTGACCGAAACGAATAACGAATTCCACGACACGCAGGGAAGCCCGATCCACGCCGGCTCCGGCGATCAGAACATCAACCCCGTCTACTACACGATCCACGAGAGCGTCCAACAGCAGGCTCGCGGGCCGCGGTTGACGCTGAAGGGCGACCTGCGTTGGCTCAAGAGCCGGTTCGAGCCGCCGCAGAACTTTGGTGCTGCGCGGGACATGCTGCGGCAGTCCCGCACTGTCGTGCTCACCGGGCCGCCGGGAAGCGGTCGGCGCACGGCGGCGAAGATGCTCCTGAACGAGCTCGCCGACGACCACACCCCCTTCACCGTGCTGGACGACGAGGCGCGCACGCAGAACCCGGGCCTGGACAAGTTGAAGGTCCAGCCGGGCCACCTGTTCGTCCTCGACCTCTCGGACAGCGGCGAGGACGTGTTCCACGCCCGGCAACGAGATCTCCTCTCGTTCCGCACGGTCCTTCAACAGCGCAACGGCTATATCGCCGTCGTCGTGCCCGATTCCCGCAAGCACCAACTGGATTCGGACCTGGCGCAGTTCGTGGCCAGGATCGACCGGCCGCGCGGTGCCTCGGTGCTGCGATGGCACCTGGAACAGGAGTCGATCTTCCCCTCCGACCAGCAACTGGCTTCGGAAGAACTCGCACGCAGCCTTTCCGCACCGATGTCGGAGATCGCCCACCTCGCGCAGGTGGTCGTGCAAGCCCGGGACACGAACCCCAGCGGCGACGTCTCGACATGGCTCAGCGAAGCCGTTTCCGCCCGGATCGACCGCAGCAACGAGGTGGCGCAGCAGCTCAGCAAGGTGCTCGGCGGTCGGCAACGCACGGTGCTGCTCGCCGCTGCGATGTGCCGTGGAGCGTCGAGCGACGCGGTGTTCTTCGCCTCCCACCGCCTGGTGAGCGCGTTGAGCCTCGACGGGCGCGAGCAGCCCCGGATGGAGCAGGAGGGCTATCGCACCCAGCTCGGCGACCTGAGCATCGACGTCGCGCCGAACAACCGGATCGAGTTCAGCCTGCGCAGCTACGACCGAGCGCTGCGCGAGCACTTCTGGGACAACTACCCGGATCTCCGGGAGCCGTTCTGCCGGTGGGTGGACGACATCATCCGCATCGAGCAGTTCACCCGGCGGGACCGGGAGAACCTGGTGGACCGGTTCGTGGTCCAAGCGTTGCGCACCAACTCACCCGGCCACGTGAAGTGGCTGATCGACCGGTGGATCTATCCGAGGCAGAACGGGACGCCGAACGCGCTGCGCGACTTCGGGGTGCGGGCCCTTATAGCGGGTCTGAAGGACGAGCGTCAAGGTCACTTCTTCCGGCAGCTGGTGTACAGGTGGTCGCGGCGCAGCGACCTCCCCGGGGACGTCGGGCAGATCCTGGTGGACGTGTGCACCGAGGTGATCGCACCGACCTACCCGGACCAGGCCCTGGTGCGGCTGCACCACCGGGCCCGCAACGAGGACGGCACCGGTGCCCCGACGGCGTACCAAGCGCTCGTCGAGCTGACCTCGCGCGATCCGATACTCCTGCGGCTGCTGCTCGACAGGCTCACGACGGGCTTGGCGAAGCAGCAGCCGTGGCCCGCCGATCACTTCCTGTTCCTCGCCATCGCGGATCCGCTGCGGCTGGCCGACTCCAGCAATCGTTCCCAGCCTCTGGCGGCAGATCACACGATCCGCTCCCAGCTGGGTTTCTGCTGGCGTGCGGCCATGCTCGCCCGCCCGGACCTCGTCGTGCAGCGCGTCTGCCACTGGTTCGACGTCGCCGGCCGGACCGCGCCGCACGATCTGCTGCTCGGCATCCTGGTGGACGCGGCGAGCCAGCACCTCCACCTGCTCGGTTCGTTGCACGTCCTCGCGCGCGATTGGAGCCGGACCACGAGCGGGCGCGCCGATGTCTCCGTCCGGTTGTCCCAGCTGATCGACATGGCGCAGGGCCTGCACTCCACCGACTACACGTTCGACCACGCGCCCGAGGAGGCCGTTCGATGAGCAAGGAAAACCGGATCCTCTACGGCGGCCTGGCGCTGGCGGCAGCCGTCCCGCTCCTGCTGGGCCTGCTGCTGGGATGGCCGGCCTGGGTCACGGTGCCGCTGTTCGGCGCGATTCTGTACGGGGTCTACCAGAAGATCATGCACGGGAACAGGACCACCAGCGACCACGTCGGCGTGGTCCTGGACAGGATCGGCCTGTACGGGGACAACCCGGTGCGCGCCCTGACGGCCCACCGCTTCGCGCGGCTGATCGAAGCGGCCGGGAACCCCGGAGCGGCCGAGGAAGTCCGCCAGAAGTTCGACGCACCACGGCCGCTCTAGGTGCCGCCGAGGCGAACGGCCCGTTCGTGCCGTCTACCGGAGCGAACGGTCCGTTCACCGCACAACAATTTCCACCCCGATAGCCTCTAGACATGTCTGCGCATGCTTTCGTTCCCGACGACTTCGCAGTACCCCAGGGCCTCCCGGGCAACGGCTTCCGCTTGGAGCCGTTGGGTCCGCAGCACAACGAGGCCGATCACGAGGCGTGGATGTCGAGCATCGAGCACATCCACGCCACTCCGGGCTTCCCGGACGTCAGGTGGCCGCCGCCCGACGGCATGAGCCTCGCGGAGAACCTTCGCGACCTGAAGCGCCACGCCGATGACTTCGCGAAGCGGACGGGCTTCACCTACACCGTCCTCGACGACGGCGGAGCGGTGATCGGGTGCGTGTACATCTACCCGTCGCGTGCGAACCAGGAGGTCGTGGAGGTGAGTTCGTGGGTGCGGGCGGACCGCGGAGAACTGGACGGCCCGCTGCACGACGCCGTGGCCGCCTGGTTGTCGTCGGACTGGCCGTTCGACGAGATCCAGTACCGCTAGATGGGAGCGGGTCTCGCCCGGCATCCAACTGCGTGCCCGCCCCGGGTGGAGAAGGCGGGTTCGGCGACACGTATTGCGGCCGGCCTGACTGACCGGCCTGGCGTAGCCCGCCTTCACGCCGTTCTTCGGCCTGGAGCACTGGTCATGATCGCGTGTCGTATCGGCCGGTGTGCTTATCGTGGCCGTTCGGGAGGGTTCCCGTGAAATGCTCCGTCCACTCGTTGATCTGGTTCGGCGTTGGGTTTCCTCCCAGCGCGACCGCCGCTAGCGATGGCAGCTCGGCGCCGAGATCCCAAAGCCGCACCCACTGCTCGTAGGTCAGGGCGAGGAACAGCAGCCCTTCCAGCTTCACGGCCGGAGCCATGTCGGTCACCTCGGCGCGGGAGAGGTCGAGGCCCTGGAGTCGCGGAAGCGCTGGCAGCACTGCGACTTCTACCGGACTTTGCGAACGCAGGGTCAGGTTTCGCAGCGTCGGGTGGCCGGACAGCGGAGTCGGGTCGATCGAGCCCAGTTCCAGCGTCAGGCTCTCCAGGGGCGCGTCTCGGAGCGGGCTCAGGTCTAGTGCGCCCTGGCCGCGCAGCACCACGTCCCGCAGGAGGGGCGCGTGGCGCGCCGGCTCCAGGTCGATCCCGTCGGCCTTCCAGGCTGTGAGGCGTTGGACTTCCGCAGGCATTCCGATCAGGGAGCCGCCGTGGTCGTCGGCATCCCACGAGAACGACTCCAGGTACTCCCACTTGCGCGGGGTGTCGGCGTCGACGAAGAGGCGGCCGTGGTCGAGCTCGTAGTCGCCCCGTTCGAGCGCCGCCACCTGGCGGCGCAGCAGCGTCGTCACCGAATCGGCGACGTAGACGGGAGCTCCTTCGTACTCGCCACCGATGATGATCACCTGTCCCGGGCGACCCGCAGGGCCCGGGTCCATGTCGACGGCGAGGAAATCGCCGTCCTCGTTGACCCCGATCACGATCCACCCATCGCGGCTCATCGACCTGCGCACCTTCCCCGGCGGTATCGCCTCGAACGCCGCAACCGTCAGCGGATCGTCGGTCCAGTCACCGTCGTGCCGGTGGTGGGGGTGTTCGGTCGCGAATTCGAGGTCGGTCCACGAGTGCGTGTCGAAGATGTTGACGTCCTCGCCGTCGTCGCCGTTGGCCACGCCGTACAAGGCGACCAGATCCGGCGGCAGCGCGACGTCCAGGCTCGCCATGAGCTCGGCGCACGTCGCTTCGTCCAGCGGAGGAGGCAGTTCTTCTTCCTCCTCCTCTTCGAAGATTTCCGCTCGCAGCCGGAGGTACTCCCGGAGCAGCCGCACGGCCTCGTCCGGATCACCGGCGAACGTCGGATCCGCAGGACCCTCCTGCTCGTCCCCCGGCTCCACGGGTAGGACATCCGGCTTGAGCACGAGCAGCAGGCGATCCGGGTGGTACTGCGTGCGGATCAGCGACCGGCTGGTGATCGCCTCGAACTCGCCCGACTGCTCGACGGCCAGCTCGACGGTCAGGTGATCCGGCCACGGCTCGGTCGCGAAGAACAGGGCTCCCGCTTCCTTGAACAGATCCACGCCACCGTCGCGGAGCTCACCGTCGGCCAGCTCGTACTGCATGACATTGCTGCGGGCCCCGTTCCTGTACCGGTGAACGCTCGCCCACGCGCGCCGCCATCCCTCGGGGGCGTTCTCCGCGACGCGTGCGGCCATGCCGCTGAGCAGTTCGGTGGTGTCGGCTTCCCGCCGATGACGTCCCATTGGAATGCGCCCGTTCAGATCGGTGATCGTTTCCGACGGGTTCTAGCACCCGGCGCCGACAGTCTCGGCGCAGGCCTCGGGGCCGGGCTGGAGCAGGCTCAAGACTCCGCGCCGAACACCGCGACGACCACGTTCCACCGGCGTGTCAGGACCCGACACGCCGATGGCTGTGGAGAACTTCCGCAATTTCAGTGGAAATCAGAGCTCTGATTTCCATTGAAATTGCGTTCCTGCAGGGTCACCTCGGCGCAGGGGGATGCAGCCTCTACGTGATCAGCGGTGAATCCGGTCGGGCGGAGGCCGCGCGTTCGTTCCGGCGCTTCAGGGCCGGTCGTCGACGTCGAAGTCGAGGTGGGCGATTCGCTCTTCGACGGTGACCGCGTTTCGGACGGCTCGGCGGGCACGCCGGGTCAGCTCGGTGAACTCGGCGAGGTGGACTTCGGCGGCCGCGCGGTTGGCCGGGCCGTTCCCGGCCGCGTCGAGGGTGACCCGGCGGATCTCGTGCTCGATCTCGACGAGCTGGGAGAGCAGATCCTGCTGCCGCTCCTCGCTGATCAGCAGGCTGTGATCGCGTTCCCCGTCAGGCGGAACCTCGGGGTGCTCGGCGGTCATCGCGAACCAGTCCCTTCGGCCGGAGCTCACCCGACGCTACCAGC
The DNA here is from genome assembly GCF_056431645.1 of Saccharopolyspora sp. NPDC045839. NCBI lineage: Bacteria > Bacillati > Actinomycetota > Actinomycetes > Pseudonocardiales > Pseudonocardiaceae > Saccharopolyspora > Saccharopolyspora sp. NPDC045839. The sequence continues at coordinate 305,711 of NZ_JBWKKH010000004.1, read as the reverse complement.
CGCGCGGCCCGCCCGGCGCGAGGACCGGGCGGGCCGCGTGCGACCGTCCACTTAGATCAGTTCAGATCCGCGCCGTACGGTTGGGTGATCGCCTCCAGGTAGTGACCCGACGGGTCGCAGAAGTAGACGCCACGGCCGCCGTAGTTCGTGTTGTACTGGTGCGGGAGCTTCCTCTGCGGGTCCGCCCAGTGCTCGAGGCCCGCCGCCTGAATTCTGGCGTAGATGCCGTCGAAATCTTCCTCGGTCACGAGGAATGCGTAGTGCTGCGGCGGGAATTCGATGCCCGGCTCCGCGAACTGGAGCGTCACGCCCGCGTCCAGGTGGACCGTGAGGAAGGGTCCGCCCGGCTCCGCAGCCGGGAGATCGAACATCTCCGTGAAGAAGGACGCCGATTCCTGCTTGTCGCGCGCGGCGACGATCGTGTGATTGAAGAGAGTGGTCATGAAGACCCTTCGAACCCGCGCCTCCATGCCTGGCACAGCCTGCCACCGACACGCGACGCTGGTTGGATCAGATCACGGCAGCTTCCAGAACGTCAAGCGCTCTTGGACGCGATCCCAGCAGTTCGGGGTCGTGAGTGATTTGGGCTGCTATGGCGATCCGAACCACTCACGACCCCGGACGACCTGGGGTGTTCCGCGCAACCGGATTCCCATGTGGCGGTACGGGATCGCCGGTGGCGCGCGGGCGCTTGAAGCGCGCGGCGTTGCGCGAAAAAGTGGTGGCACCGAACACTTCGCCGGAAGGAGTGGTCGATGACCACGTCGCCGCTCGACAATCCCGCGTGGGCTTCGCTCACCGGCCCGCACGCCGGCTTCGCCGAGAAGCACGGGCAGGTGCTGCGCTACCCCGTCGACATGGCGCCGTTCCTGGCGATTCCCGACGAGTTCGGCGACGACGGCTGGCGGGACGTCGCGGCGCTGGCCGGGCCGGGCGCGGTGGTCGCCTTCTCCGGGCGGGCGCGAACGCCCCCGCCCGGCTGGGAGGTCGTGGAGCGGCTCCCCGGCGTGCAGCTGGTCGACGACGGCGTGGTCGGAGCCGAGGACGACGAGGCGGTGCGGCTCACTGCGGCGGACGTGCCGGAGATGCTCGACCTCGTCAAGCGCACCCAGCCCGGGCCGTTCCTGCCGCGCGTCGTCGAACTCGGCACGTACCTGGGGCTCCGGCGCGATGGCGAGCTCGTCGCGATGGCCGGTGAGCGTCTGCATCCGCCCGGGTGGACGGAGATCAGCGCGGTCTGCACCGATCCGGCGTTCCGCGGGCAGGGCCTGGCCACCCGGCTCATGCGGGCCGTCGTCGCCGGGATCCGGGCCCGAGGCGAGAAGCCGTTGCTGCACACGGTCGCGTCCAACACCGGCGCCATCCGGCTCTACGAATCGATGGGCTTCCGGCTGCGGTACCGGCTGTACTTCTCCGCCGTCCGAGTCCCGGAAGCCTGACCGAGCCGCGCACGCCTTCCGCCTGATGCCCGCCCAACGGCTGTGAGGCGGGCGATTTCGCGCGAAACCGCCATCCCGCCCTCACATCGCCATCCCGCCCTCACGTGGAGCGCCGGTTTTCGCGCGAAACCGGCGCAAGGCGGGTTCCCGGGCAGCCTCGATAGCAGCCATGGCGCAGGCGTCGGCGCGGACGGCGGGGACCCGCCGGCGGTGTCACCTCGACAATGATCGTCGTTACAGTTCCGCTGGCCGAACGGCGTTGCGCCGTCCGCTCGGCTCGCGTTCGGTTGCCAGGCCCAACGGGGTGCCCGGCGGAGGGGATCTCCGATGACCAGTGTTGATCATGGCCCCCAGGAATCCGGCGCGAACGTCCTCGGGCGGCGGCGGTTCCTCGGTTACGTGCTGGCCGCGCCCACCCTGGTCGCCGCCGAACTCGGCCTCTCGCCGCGCGCCGAGGCGGTCGTGCCGTCGCCGGGCGTGGCCGGGCTGCTCGACCTCAACGAACTGCTGACGGAGGCCGCGCGCCCGACCTCGAACCTGATCACCGTCGCGGTCGACGACGACGGCACGGTCTCCTTCGCGCTGCCGCGCGCGGAGGTCGGCCAGGGCATCACCACCTCCACGGCCATGCTGATCGCCGAGGAGATGGGCGTGCCGCTGGAGGACGTCCGCGTCACGTTGGCCGACGCCCGGCCGGAACTGCTGTTCAACCAGCTCACCGGGGTTCGAACACCACTATCTCCACCTACGCCCCGATCCGCGTCGCCGCCGCCGTCGCCAAGGGCCGGTTGCTGCGCGCGGCCGCGATCGAGCTCGGCTCCGTCGTCACCGACCTGACGTTGAAGGCCGGCGTGATCACCGACCTCGCGGGCCGCAGCATCGGCATCGGCGCCCTGGCGGGGAAGGCCGCGAGCACGCGGACCGAGCAGGTTCCCGTCGAGCTCAAGCCGCGCGAGCAGTTCGCCGTCATCGGCAAGCCGCACAACCGCACCGACGCGCTCGCGGCGGTGACCGGGCGCAAGAAGTTCGCGATGAACCTCGACATCCCGGGCGCGAAGCCGACGATGGTGTGCCGGCCGCCGACGATCAACGGCACCGTCGAATCCGTGGCCAACCTCGCCGAGGTCCGCGCCATGCCGGGCGTCACCGATGCCGCCGTGGTCTCCACGGGAGTCGCGGTCCGCGCGGAGACCTTCGGCCAGTGCATCGACGCCGTGCGCGCGCTTCAGGTCACGTGGAATCCCGGTACTGCGGAAGGGAAATCGGACGACACGGTGCTCCGCGAGCTGAAGTCCGCCGAGCTGCCGCTCGCGGTGCCGCCGCTGACCAGCACCGTGGAACACGATTTCACCTTCTACTTCCGCGGCAACAGCGCGCTGGAACCCAACTGCCCGGTCGCCGACGTCCGCGCCGACCGGGCCGAGATCTGGGATCGCTGAAGTCGCCGATCGTCGCCCGGCAGACCATCGCGGCCAAGCTCGGACTCCCGCCGGGCGCGGTCACCGTGCACGTCGTCGACGGTGGCGGTTCCTTCGGCCGCAAGCTGTTCTTCGACGCCGCGCTCGAAGCGGCCGAGATCTCGAAGCCGTTCGGCAAGCCGGTGAAGCTCATGTGGCACCGCGCCGACGACGCTCGCCAAGGACGCACGCATCCGATGGCCACGTCGCGCGTCCGCGTCGGCTACGCGGGCGGCACCGTGCTCGACTACGAGCAGCGGCACACCAGCGTCGCCACCGACTTCGGGCACGGCCTCGGCGAGGTGCTCGCCGCCATGTCGGCGCAGCTGCCCGTCGGCGACTTCACCTTCGCCGAGACCATCTTCCAGCTCACCCAGTCGATGCCCTACGACTTCGGCGTCGCCACGCAGCTGCTCAACGAGACCGACAAGGGCTTCAACACCGGCAGCATGCGCAACATCTACTCCCCCGACGTCACCTGCGCCCGGGAGCTGATCGTCGACGAGCTCGCGGCGCGAATGGGCAAGGACCCCTACCGGTTCCGGCGCGACTTCCTGCAGGACGACCGTTCGCGGGCCGTGCTGGACGAGGTCGCCGAGACCGGCGGCTGGGGCCGGGAGATGCCCGCGGGCACGGCGCAGGGAATCGCCTTCCACGCCGAGTACCACGGCGTGACGGCGGCGCTGGTCGCGCGCAGTGCGGCTACTGCCAGCCGGGCCAGATCATGGCCGCCGTGGCGCTGGTCCGCCGGGCCGCCGCGGAAGGCCGCGAGATCACCGACGCGGACATCGACGGGATCCGCAACATCTGCCGCTGCGGCACGTACTTCCGCATCCGCGAGGCGATCAAGGCCGGCGCCGCGAAGATGTGACCCCGGCTTCGGATCACCCCACCGTTCGGGTACTACCGGCGTTTTCGCGCGAAACCGGCGCCCCGCCCTCACGGCGAACGCCGGTTTCGCGCGAAAACGGCGTTCCCCGCCTGCCGGGTGGCGGTTTCGCGCGAAGCCGGCCGCCCTCGCCGTTACCTGAGGGCCTTCTTGAGGATCTTGCCGCTCGGGCCCTTGGGGAGTTCGTCCAGGACCCGGACTTCCCGCGGGCACTTGTACCCGGCCAGGCGCTCGCGGCTGAACGCGATCAGCTCGTCCGCGTCCGGGCTGCTGCCGGGCTGGAACGCGACCACCGCGACGATCTCCTCCCCCATTCGCGAGTCGGGCTTGCCGATCACGGCCGCCTCGCGGATCGCCGGGTGGGCGTAGAGCACCTCTTCCACCTCGCGCGGATAGACGTTGTAGCCGCCGCGGATGATCAGGTCCTTCTTGCGGTCCACGACGAAGAAGAAGCCGTCCTCGTCGCGGTAGCCGAGGTCGCCGGTGTGGAACCAGCCGCTGCGGAACGCCTCCTCGGTCGCCTCCGGGCGCTTGTAGTAGCCCTTCATGACGTTGTGGCCGCGGATCACCACCTCGCCGATGTGTTCGGGGCCGGGCGGCAGTTCGCGGTCGTCCTCGTCGAAGATCTTCACCTCGACGCCCCACAGCGGCCGGCCGATCGAGCCGATCTTGCGCTCCGCCGCGCTGCAGTTGAAGGTCGCGACGGCGGCGGTCTCGGACAGGCCGTAGCCCTCCAGCACCACGATGCCCGGCACTTTCCGCTCGAACTCCCGCAGCACTTCCTCCGGCATCGCCGCGCCGCCGGAGATCCCGGCTCGCAGCGAGGAGAGGTCCCGGCCGGCGAGGTTCTCGCCGAGCAGCGCGAAGTACATCGTCGGCACGCCGGAGAAGATCGTGCAGCGGTGCCGCTCGATCGCATCCAGGACGGCTCCGGCGTCGAACTTGGGGATGAGCACCGCCGAGCCGCCGAACCGGATCACCGGGCCGAGCACCGTGACCAGGCCGAACACGTGGAACAGCGGCAGCACCACGACGCTCACGTCGTCCTCGGAGACGCCGAACCGCTCGCCGCCGACGGTGCAGGCCATGAACAGCTCGAAGTGCGTCAGCTCGGCGCCCTTCGGCTGACCGGTCGTGCCGCTGGTGTAGAGCACGACCGCCGTGTCGTCGGCTTCCACGGCGGTGATCTCGCCGGTGTCCTCGGCCGCGCACAGCTCCTCGAAGCGCTTCGTACCGCTGGGAGCGGCCGAGCCGACGACGTAGACCGGCACCCGGTCCGCGGCCTTGACGGCTTCGTCCGCGAAGGACTCGAAGGTGATCAGCAGCGTGGCTTCGCTGTCGGCGAGGTGGTAGGCGATCTCCGGCGCCCGCAGCATCGGGTTCAGCGGCACCATCACGAGGCCGGCCTTGAGGATGCCCAGGTAGGCGAACAGGAACTCGGGCACGTTCGGCAGGTGCACGACGACCTTGTCGCCGCGGCGCAGCCCGGCCGCCTGCAGTCCGGCCGCGACGCGCCCGCTGAGCTCGTCGACCTCCCGGTATGTGATGGACTGCGCGCCGAAGTGCAGGAGTGGCCGCTCGGGCCGCTCGGTCGCAGATTCGCGCAGCATCGTCGCCAGGTTGAATCCCATGCCCACTCCGTCGGTTCGGGGAACGGCGGTGTCGCCCGGACAAGTCGGTACCGACTAGTCGGTATGGTCACAGCCTATGCAAGGGTGATCTGGCACACAAGATGCCGGTCAGGTGGCGCTACGATCCCGGGCATGGCGGACTCCGGTTTTCCCCGCGGCGTGGGCGCGCCCGCGACGAGGGCCCTGAACGCGGCCGGTTACACCGAACTGCGGCAGCTCGACGGCGTTCCGGCCGCCGAGCTGAAGAAGCTCCACGGCATGGGGCCGAAGGCGCTGTCCCGGCTGCAGGAATCGCTCGAAGAGCTCGGCCTGTCGCTGTCCTGATCGTTTTCCTGCGCGCAACCGCGCTTCCGCAACGGTTTCCCGACATTCTGGTGTTCCCCGGGTGGCGGGCGGTCATCCTGGCCGTGACGTGATCACGAGATGAGGGGACTGCCGTTGTCCACACGCGAGCTGCAGGACGAATTGGTGCGGTTGCGGCGGCAGCTGCACGCCGAACCCGAGGTCGGGCTGGATCTGCCGCGCACCCAGGAAATGGTGCTGGCCGCATTGGACGGCCTGCCGCTGGAGATCACCACCGGCAGCGGGCTGAGCTCCATCACCGCGGTGCTGCACGGCGCGCGCCCGGGCCCGACGGTGCTGCTGCGGGCCGACATGGACGCCCTGCCCGTGACCGAGCAGACCGGCGTGGACTACGCCTCCCGGATCGACGGCCGGATGCACGCCTGCGGGCACGACCTGCACACCGCGATGCTGGTCGGCGCCGCACGGCTGCTGACCGAGCGGCGCGCGGAGCTGGCCGGCGACGTGGTGCTGATGTTCCAGCCAGGCGAGGAGGGCTGTGACGGCGCCGGGAAGATGATCACCGAAGGCGTGCTAAAGGCCTCCGGATCGCACCCGGTTGCCGCGTACGGCATGCACGTCCAGGCCGCGCGCCACGACCTCGGGACCTTCACCACCCGGCGCGGCCCGCTCATGGCGGGCGGCGACCTGCTCCGGGTGACGGTGCGCGGTGCGGGCGGCCACGGTTCCACCCCGCACCGCGCCAAGGATCCGATCGCCCCGGCCTGCGAGATGGTCGGCGCGCTGCAGGCACTGGTCGCGCGCACCGTGGATCCGTTCGAGACCGTGGTGCTGACGGTGGGCAGCTTCCACTCCGGGGACGCGGGCAACGTGATCCCCGGCGAAGCTGTCTTCGACGGCTCGCTGCGCTGGTTCTCGGCGCCTTCGCGGGACGCGGTCTGGGCGGGCATCGCCGCCGTGTGCAACGGCATCGCGGCGGCCCACGGCGTCGAGGTCGACGTGGACCTCACCGAGTACGTGCGCGCCACGATCAACGACGACGCCGAGGCTGAGTTCGCCGCGCAGGTCGCGGCGGACGCCCACGGCGACCGGTTCTCCTGGCTGGACCGCCCGGTCACCGGCGGCGAGGACTTCTCCCGCGTGCTGGAACAGGTTCCGGGCGCGTTCATCTTCCTGGGCGCGTGCCCGCCGGACCGCGATCCGGCCACCGCGCCGGACAACCACTCCCCGTTCGCCGTCTTCGACGACAGCGTGCTCGCCGACGGCGCCGCGCTCTACGCCGAACTCGCCATCCGCCGCCTGGCCGGGCGGCAGCCTTGATCACCGAAGCCGAACGCACATCGCCCCGGAAGTGGCGGACCATCGTCAGCACCGGCGCGGGCAACGCGCTGGAGTGGTTCGACTGGAACGCCTATGCCGTCTTCACCCCGTTCTTCGCCGCGCAGTTCTTCCCCGCCCACGACAGCACCAGCGCCGTGCTGTCCAGCCTGGCGATCTTCGCCGTCGGGTTCCTGATGCGGCCGCTGGGCGGGCTGTTGTTCGGCTGGTTCGGCGACCGGATCGGCCGCCGCTCCGCCATGGTCGGCTCCATCGCGCTGGCCTCCGGCGGCAGCCTGCTGATCGGCATCGCGCCGACGTACGAGTCGATCGGCATCGGCGCGGCGCTGCTGCTGGTGGTCGCCCGGCTGTGCCAGGGGCTCGGGCACGGCGGGGAGATGCCCGCGGTGCAGACCTACATCGCGGAGATGGCGCCGCGCGGCCGGCGCGGGATCTGGTCCAGCCTCGTCTACACCTCGGGAACCTGCGGAATCCTGGCGAGCTCCGCGCTCGCCGCCGCGTTGGCGGGCGCGCTGGCGCCGGGCGCGATGAGCGCTTGGGGCTGGCGGGTGCCGTTCCTGCTCGGCGGCGTCGTCGGGCTCTACACCCTCGTGATGCGGCTGCGGCTGGCCGAGACGCAGGTCTTCGACCGGCAGCGGACGACGGACCGGCCGCCGCTGTGGCGGAGCTTCTGGGAGCAGCGCACCGCGTGCCTGCGGGTGATCGGGCTGACCGTCGGCGGCACCGTGGTGTTCTACACCTGGGTGGTTTCCGCGCCCGCGCAGGCGATCAGCGTCCACGACCTGGACCCGTCCGCGGCGCTGTGGGTCGGCGCCCTGGCGAACGCGGTGTTCATCCTCGTCCTGCCGCTGTTCGGGGCGCTTTCGGACCGCATCGGCCGCAGGCCCGTGCTGCTGATGTCCTTCGTGGGCAGCGCCGTGGTCATCTACCCGCTGAGCTGGCTGATCCAGGACCAGATCTGGCAGTTCGCGGTCGCGATGATCATCGCGCTGCTGGTCATCGCCCCGGGACCGGCGATCATGCCCACGGTGTACGCGGAGCTGTTCCCGACCCGGATGCGGACGGCGGGCGCCGGCTTCCCGTACGCCATCGCGACGGCGGCGTTCGGCGGCAGCGCGCCGTACCTGCAGACCTGGCTGGCCAGCAGCGGCCGCGGCGACGTGTTCCTCGGTTACGCGGTGATCCTGCTGCTGATCAGCGCCGTGGTCGCGTACCGCATGCCGGAGACCAAGGACACCGCCCTCGACTGACCGCACGGGCCACAAACGCCGCAGTCAGCCGATCATGGTGCTCATAATGGGCGTCAAACTTCCTTATCGTTCCCTATATGGTCTATGTTAGGGATTGATGAATGAAGAAATGTACTCGGTTGAACAGGTGGCCGATCGGCTCGGGCTGCACGTGCGGACCGTGCGCGGCTACATCCGCTCGGGGCGGCTCAAGGCCGTGCGGATCGGCAAGCAGTACCGGATTTCGCGCGCCGACCTGGAGGTGCTGACCGGCCACCCGCAAGCCCCATCGGCCCGGCCCGCCGACGCCGCGGTGGAGGTGTCGAGCATCGTGCAGATCGACGGCGTCGACCGCGCCGCGGCCGACCGCCTCGGCACGCTCGTCCTGGCCGAGGCGAACTCCGCCCCGCACCCGCTGCGCATCCAGACCGTCCACGACGAGGAGCGGAACCGCATGAAGATCGTGATCCTCGGCGGTGCCGCCGCCACAGCCGAGGTACTGCGACTGCTCGACGCCGTGCTCGACGGCGACAACGGCTTGCTCGCCGGGGAGCTCGGCGATGCCTGAGCCGTCGACGAACCCCGAGCCAGCGCCGCGCATGATCGCCATCCCTGGCGGGGAAATCGTCCTTCGGGACGAGGGCACGAAGACGAACTGGCCGGTCGGGGTCGGCGACTTCCTGCTGGCGGCGCACCCGGTGACCCGCGAGCTGTACCGCGCCGTCACCGGCGACGCGCCGGCGAGCCCGGCCGGGCCGCGGACGCCGGTCACCGAGGTCTGCTGGCGGGAGGCCGTCCGGTTCTGCAACCTGCTCTCGGAAGCGGCGGGGCTCCAACCCTGCTACTCGATCGGTGATGACCCCGACGCGCGGGAGGCGACCTGCGACTGGTCCGCCGACGGCTTCCGGCTGCCGACCGAGGCCGAGTGGGAGCACGCCTGCCGGGCCGGGACCTCCGAGGTCCACTATGGAGAGTTGGACGAGATCGCCTGGTACCGCGGGAACTCCGGCGACGAGGTGCACGAGGTCGCGACCAGGGCGCCGAACGCGTGGGGCCTCCACGACATGATCGGCAACGTGTGGGAATGGTGCTGGGACGTCTACGATCCCGAGGTCTACGGACCGTACCGGGTGTTCCGCGGCGGCGGCTGGTACGACCCGCCCCGGGGATGCCGCGCGTCGTGCCGCCGCAAGAGCCACCCCACCTTGCGCACCGACGACCTCGGGTTCCGGCTCGCCCGCTCGCGCTGACGCGTCAGCGCTCCGCCATGCCCTCCAGGGCTTCCAGCACCGCCCCGGCGCGCTTGAGCCCGCCCAGGAGGCGCCGCTCGACCTCGGCGACCTTCGGCGCCACCTCCCGGTGCAGCGCCTCGCCCCGGCGGCTCAGGTGCACCAGGACCTTGCGGCGATCCGCCGGGTCCACCTCCCGGTACACCAGGGCCGTCGTGACCAGCCGGTCCACCAGCCTGGTCAGGGTCGGTCCGGTGATCATGGTGCGCTCACCGAGCTCGGCCATCGCCAGACTTCCCTCCGCTGCCAGGGTTTCCACCACCAGCCACTGGTCGAATGTCAGCCCCTCCGGCCGGACGACCTGCTCGACGCTCGCGGTGACCGCGCGCGCGGCCCGGGCCAGCGTCCTGGTCAGCGGCGGACTCGCCGCGACGTCACCTGCTGCCATGCTCCCCGATCCTCACTCTTGCGCTATCCAGCGAGAATCGTAAGACTTCCACCTGGAAGCGATCGAGACTCTCGCCATTTTCGGAGCCGCGAATGGCATTCGGCCCAGCGGTGCGCGAACGCGCCGCGAGGTGGCGCGTGGGCATGGTGATCCCGCTGCGCGGCCCGGCCGGCCTGTTCGGCCCGTCCTGCGAGGCGATCACCGAACTCGCGGTGCAGGAGCTCAACGACGCCGGCGGGATCCTCGGCCGCGAGGTGGCCGTGCACGTCGTGGACGGCGGCGCGCCGCCGCGCGAGGTCGCCGCGGAGGTCGGCAGGCTGGTCGCGGCCGGGGAGATCGACGCGGTCACCGGCTGGCACATCTCCTCGGTGCGGCACGCGATCGCGCCGGTCGTGGCCGACCGCGTGCCCTACGTCTACACCTCGCTCTACGAAGGCGGCGAGCGGCGCGCCGGCATCTTCTGCTCCGGCGAGACGCCGCGCTTCCAGATCGCCCCGGCGCTGCGGTGGCTGCGCGACAACGCCGGCGTGCGCCGCTGGTTCGTGGTCGGCGACGACTACGTCTGGCCACGCGGCTCGACCGCCGCGGTCCGCGCCTTCGCGCGCGAACTGGACCTGCGGATCGTCGGCGAGACCTTCGTCGGCCTGGGCACCGGCGACATGCGGCAGGTGGCCAGGCAACTGGCCGACTCCCCGTGCGACGGCGTGCTGATGCTGCTCGTCGGGCAGGACGCTGTGCGGTTCAACCGCGCCTTCGCCGCGCAGGGCCTGCACGAACGCCTGGTGCGCTTCAGCCCGCTGATGGAGGAGAGCATGCTGCTCGCCAGCGGCCTGGAGGCGACCCGGAACCTGTTCGTCTCGGCGGGATACTTCCGGTCGCTGGCCACGGCGGACGCGATGGACCTGCTCGGCGCGTACACCCGGCTGCACGGCCCGTCGGCGCCGCCGCTGAACAACGCCGCCGAATCCTGCTACGAGGGCCTGCGCACGTTGGCGAAGCTGGCGCGGCGAGCGGGCTCGACCCGCATGGCGGAGTTCAACGCCGCCATCGACGGAACCGCCTATCAGGGCCCGCGCGGCACGGTCGAGTTCCGCGGCCACCAGGCGGCCCAGCACGTCCACCTGGCGGTGGCCGACGGCTACGACTTCGACGTCATCACCCGCCTCTGAAACCCGCTCCGGCGGGACGGATGCCCGTTAGCCGTGAGCGTTTTGTGTCGCTACAGCAACACAAAGCGCTCACGGCTCCGTACGAGACCGAGCCTCCAACTCCCTCGATCCCCAAGCCGATTCCAGGTCGGTGCGGCGCAGCGCTTGACGCTCCACCCACGCCGTTTATGGCGTGGCGGACTGCCCGTTCGACTTCTACCGGATGTGGGTCAACGACCCGGAGCGGGCGCAGAAGAACGTCGAGACGTTCACCCGCGACGCCGTCGGCGTCAAGGACTGCCAGGTCGGCTCGCTGCCGACAGACCCGGCCCGACCGTTCACCGGGCACCCGAGAGCGCCTCGCGGGGCACCGGCCGATCCTGCCCGAGCGCGGCGAACAGCTCCGCCGACTTCTCCTTGTCCCAGAACAGGACCGCGCCGACACCCGGCATGTCCATCCCGCCGTTGGTCGGCACGGTCGCCGTGATCAACCCGTCGCCCGCGGTGCTCGCCTGGTAGCCGAGCTGCCCGAGGTCGTCCAGGTGGTCGCCGTCGGCGACGGTGACGGCATCGGCGAGCCGCCACGTCATGGGCACCGAGCGCACCGGGTTGAACAACACCTCCCGGCTGGTCGCCTTGCGCACCAACGAGGTGAGGAACTCCCGCTGGTGCTCCGCGCGTTCCAGGTCGCCGCGCGCGAGGGCTCGGGTGCGGACGAATCCGAGCGCCTGCGCGCCGGTCAGCTGCTGGCAGCCTGCCGCGAGGGTCAGGTCGATCTTCGGGTCGTGGATCGCCTGCGGCAGGCACATCCGCACGCCGCCGACCGCGTCCACCACCCCGGCGAAACCGCCCAGGCCGATCTCCAGGTAGTGGTCGATGCGGAGCCCGGTGACCTCCTCGACGGTCCGGGACAGCAGCGTCGGACCTCCGTAGGCGTACGCCGCGTTGAGCTTGTTCGGACCGTGGCCCTCGATCGGCACCAGGGAATCGCGCGGCAGGCTGACCAGCGTCGGCGCACCCGCACCGGCCGGGATGTGCAGCAGCATGACCGTGTCGGTACGGGATCCGGCCGCGTCGGCCGTACCGCCGGTGACCAGATCCTGTTCCTGCTGCGCGGTAAGCCCATCGCGACTGTCCGAACCGACCAGCAGCCAGTTCGTGCCCTGCGCGGGAGCGTTGCGGTCGAGGTAGTCGGTGAACGCGGGCACCCTGCCCAGCGAGAAGTCCAGGTACAGCGCAACGGCGGCGACGAGCACGACCAGGCCGGCCAGCGCCAGCGACACCAGTCGGGCGGTGCGCCGCAAGAAAACTCTCACGATCCGTGTTCACTCCGCGCGTTCAGATCACTCGCACGCGTCCCCGACGAACGACGTGCCTTGGTCCATAGTGACCGTAACGTTATCGTACGGTGTCCCGACTTGCCCATTCGAGTGATCAACGTTTCCGACAACCGGAGTAGTGATGTCCCGACGAGGCCGCCAGCGACCCCGTAGCGGCTCGGAAGAAGTCCATGCCAGGCACCGGCGCCGCGGCGGCCCCGGCACCGTCGTGGTCCACACCGGACACTCCGGACGGCGGAGACGTAGCGGCGAAACCACCCTCGACGTGCGCCCGGACCGGAGCGTGCGCCGGGTGCACCATCCTGCGGAACCGGTCTTCGTCGACAGCAGCGGTCGCCGTCGACGCACGTTCCGCCGGGTCATCCTGGTGATCAGCCTCGTGCTCGTGTGCCTCGGGGGCTTCCTCGCCGCGGCGATGCTCAACTCGCGCACCCCCGCCCCGCCGCTGCCGACACCGCGGGCGTCAACTCCTAGAGCAGGAACAACTTTTGCCGCGTCGCTCGCAACTCCCCCGAACTCCCCGGGCGCACTGGCTGCTGCTCGGTCTGGTGCTCCTCGTGCTGTGCGGTCTGCTCGGCCTCGACACCGTGCTCAGCCGCGCGGGCGCGCCGAGCACGCCGAGCGGCAGCAGGCAGTTCGTGCCCGAATCCGCGTTCGCCGGCGGTTCCGTGATCGATCCGCGCGAGCCGGTGGTGCAGCACCCGCCGGACCGCCACCTGGCGCTGACCTTCGCCGACGGACCTGATCCACAGTGGACACCGATGCTGCTGGACGTGCTGGCCCGGCATCAGGTGCACGCCACCTTCTTCGTGACCGGCGCTCAGGCCGCCGAGAACCAGGCGCTGGTCCGCCGGATCGTCGACGCCGGGCACGAAATCGGCAACCGCACCCTCACCCGCACCGACCTGCGGCAGGCCGGCGACCTGCGGGTCCAACTGGAACTGCAGGCCACCGACCTCGTGCTGGCGAGCGCCGCCGGCATCACGACCAACCTCGTCCAGCCGCCGTACGCGACCACCGGATCGCTGGACTACGACGCGTGGAAGGCGTTCCTGCGCATCGGAAACCACGGCCGCCAGGTGGTGCTGGCCGATCTGGACTCGCAGGACTGGCGGCAACCCGACGCGGCGGCCGTGCTGGCGAATTCGACGCCCCGCGACGACCGCGGCGCGGTGCTGATGATGAGCGGCACCGCCGGCCCGGCGACCGCCGAGGCTCTCGACCGCTTGCTGCCCGATCTGCAGCGCTCCGGCTGGCAGGTCGACTCGGTCGGCGGCACCTTCCGGCTTCCCGGCACGATGAACGAGGCCGGGATCGTCGACCGCATCGCAGGCACCCTGCTCGCCACCACCATCTGGTCGTCCGCCCGGCTGTCGGACGCGCTGCGCGCGCTGCTGTTGGCGGCGACCGTGCTGGTCGCGCTGCGCGGCGTCTTCGTGCTGCTCGTCGTGCCCATCCACGTGCGGCGTTCCCGCCGATGGGAACCGCCGTGGCAGATCAGCCAGCGCGTCGGCGTGATCGTCCCGGCGTACAACGAGGAAGCCGGCATCGCGAACACGGTGCGATCGATCCTCGCCTCCGAGCATCCGGTGGAGGTGATCGTGGTCGACGACGGCTCCACCGACCGGACCGTCGAGGTGGTCGAGCGGCTGCAGGAGCGGTTCCCGCGCATCCGGCTGATCCGGCAGGAGAACTCCGGCAAGTCCGCGGCGCTCAACACCGGGCTGGCCGCAGCGAACTCCGAGCTGGTGGTCATGGTGGACGGCGACACAGTCCTCGAACCCGATGCGGTGGGACGGCTGGTCGCGCACTTCACCGGCCCGGCGATCGGCGCGGTGTCCGGCAACGTCAAGGTCGGCAACCGCCGCAGCCTGCTGGGCCGCTGGCAGCACATCGAGTACGTGATCGGCTTCAACCTCGACCGCCGCGTCTACGACGTGCTGCACTGCACGCCGACGGTGCCCGGCGCGCTCGGCGCCTTCCGCCGTTCGGCGGTCCTCGACATCGGCGGCGTCAGCGACGACACCCTCGCCGAGGACACCGACCTGACCATGGCACTGGAGCGCGCCGGGTGGCGAGTGGTGTACGAGCAGAACGCGATCTCGTGGACCGAGGCGCCGGCCACCTACGGCCAGCTGTGGAAGCAGCGCTACCGGTGGTGCTACGGGACGTTGCAGGCGATCTGGAAGCACCGGCGGGCCGTCATCGAGCGCGGCGCAGCGGGACGGCTCGGCCGGCGCGGCCTGCCCTACCTGCTCGTCTTCCAGGTGTTACTGCAGGTGATCTCCCCGGTGGTCGACGTGACCGCGTGCTTCGCCCTGTTCACCGAGGACGCCGGCACGGTAGCGCTGACCTGGCTGGGGTTCCTGGCGCTGCAGGCGGTTCCCGGCGTGATCGCCTTCCGGCTGGACGGCGAGCCGCTGCGCCCGCTGCTGGTTCTGCCGCTGCAGCAGATCGTGTACCGGCAGCTGATGTACCTGGTCGTGGTGCAGTCGGTGATCACCGCCCTCGCCGGCGCCCGGCTGCCGTGGCAGAAGCTGGAGCGCCGCGGCCGGATCGTCCCGCTGGCGGCCGGGCGGCGCCGGTGACCTGAGCTCGCCCGCCCGGGCGGAGATCGCAGCCCGGGTTCGCAATATGGTATACCATAGACCAACGCTCCTTCTTCGACGGAGAGGTCCCGATGGTGCGCATCCTGACCCGGTCCGACGTTCGCTCGCTGATCTCGATGGACGAGGTGATCGATGCGGTGCAGAAGGCGCACGAGGACCTCGCCCTCGGCCGCGCCGACCAGCCCGAACGGCACGCCGCCCGCACGCCCGGCACCGACGCGCACCTGATCCCGATGACCGCGGCGCTCGCCGACGGGCAGGCCGGTGGCGTCAAGCTGCTCGCCGACGTGCCCGCGAACCCGGCCCGCGCGCTGCCCCGGCAGCAGTCGACGATCGTCCTGGTGAACCCCGAGAACGGGGTCTGCGAGGCATTCCTCGACGGCGGCGCGATCACCCAGTACCGGACCGCCGCCGCCTCCGCCGTCGCGACCCGCTGCCTGGCCCGTCCCGACGCGCACGTGCTCGGCCTGATCGGGGCGGGCGCGCAGGCGCACAGCCACCTCGCGGCGATCACGCGGGTCCGGCCGATCGACCGGGTGCTGGTGTGGAGCCGCACCGAGACAAGCGCCCGGGCCTTCCGGGATGCCGTGGCCGACAGCGGCGTGGACGTCGAGCTCGCCGGCAGCCCCGAGCAGGTCGTCCGCGGCTCGGACGTCCTCTGCACCCTCACCCCGGCGGCGACGCCCGTGGTCGCCGGTCGCTGGTTCGGCGAGGGCCTGCACGTCAACGCCGTCGGGGCGCCACCGCGCCGGGACCACCGGGAGATCGACACCGACGGCATCGCGCGCGCCCGCGTCGTGGTGGACTCGCTGGACACCGCGCTCGCCGAATCGGGTGCCGTGTCGATCGCGCTCGACGAAGGCGCCATCACGGTCGACCACGTCCGCGACGAACTCGGCGAGGTCCTCACCGGCGCGAAGCCCGGCCGCCGCGACGACGCGCAGATCACCCTGTTCAACTCGGTCGGTGTGCCGATCCAGGACCTCGCGACCGCCCGGATCCTCGTCGACCGGGCGCGCGACAAGGGCATCGGGATCGAGATCTCGCTGCCCGAGTAGGCGGAATACGATGGGCCGCGCGGGAGCCGGACCGCGGCCAGGAGGTGCCAGGTGTCGCTGGAAGCGCGACCTTCCGTAGGGTCGGCGCACCGTTCGTTGCGCGACTCGATCGCCGACGAGCTGCGGGAGCGGATCATCTCCGGGGCCTACCCGCCCGAATTCCGGTTGGTGGAGCGCGATCTCGCGCAGCAGCTGGAGGTTTCGCGGATCCCGCTGCGCGAGGCGTTCCTACAGCTGGAGTCGGAAGGGCTGGTGCGCGCGCTGCCGCGGCGCGGCGTGGTGGTCGCCTCGATGACGGCGAAGGACGTCGAGAACCTGTTCGAGATCCGGGAGAGCCTGGAATCGCTGGCCGCCCGGCTCGCGGCGCAGCGCGCCGACCGGCAGGGCCTGCAGCGGCTGCGGGCGCACCTCGACGAGGCGCGGGCGACCACGGCCGCCGCGGACAAGGACGGCATCGCCCGCGCCAATGCCGCGTTCCACGCGACGATCATCGACCTCGCCGACAACGAGCTGCTGCACTCGATGATGGCGCCGCTGAACAGCAAGGTCCGCTGGCTGTTCCGGCTCACCAGCGCGACCGACCCGGAGATGCTCTGCCGGGAGCACACCGACCTGTTCGACGCGATCGCCGCGGGCAACGCCGAAGAAGCGGCCCGGATCGCCCTCGAGCACGTGGCGGCGAGCCGCCAGCCCACCTTCGACCAACTGGACAATCCACAGTAGAGGCTGTTTCCACACTCGTTTTGCGTGGCGGTGCGGGTGGCGGAACCTCAGACGCCGCCTGGACTGTGGGAGCCCCGACTTACGTATGACCAATACGCGGCATCGGGGCTGTCCTCGCCAGACGACGTCTGAGAACCCGCAGCGGTGCAAGTTGCGAGGGTGGGCTAAGCGGCTGCGCCGCTTCAAAGACAAAGATCGAACCACCTTCCAGAACAAGCGCTATAACGACCAGAACCACTCACGAGGATGGGCGGCTCACAGCCAGGATCGGCCACGCTGCGGCTGCCGAACGGGTGCCGCTGCGCGATGATTGAGCGTGGGTGACTGCGATGACCGGAGAGGCCGAGGCGTGTGCCGGGGTGGACGTCGGTGGCACGTTCACCGACGTCGTCGTGCACGCCCCCGGCCACCGCCCCCGGGCCGTCAAGGTGCCCACCACCCCGGCCGACCAGGCCGAAGGGGTGGAGCGCGGCATCGCCGAAGGCATGCCCGGCGGGTCGCTCCGGCTGCTGCCGCACGGCAGCACCACCGCCACCAACGCCGTGCTGGAGCGCAAGATCGCCCGCACCGCCTTCGTCACCACCGACGGCTTCACCGACGTCCTGCAGATCGGGCGGCAGAACCGGCCCGCCCTCTACGACCTGTCCGCGACCAAGCCGGAACCGCTGGTGCCGCACGAGCGTTCGGTCACCGTCGCCGAGCGGATGAGCCCGCGGGGCCAGGCGGTCGTCGAGCTGACCGACGCCGAGATCGACCGGGTGGTGGCCGCGGTCCGCCGCCTCGAACCCGAATCCATCGCCGTGTGCCTGCTGTTCTCCTACGCCTGCGACGACCACGAGCGGCGGCTGTGCGCGGCGCTGGCCGAGCTCGGCGTGCCGATCACCCGCTCCAGCTCGCTGCTGCCGGAGTTCCGCGAGTTCGAGCGGGCGTCGACCTGCGTGCTCAACGCCGCCATCGAACCGGTGATGCGCCGCTACCTGTCCAACCTCACCGCCCGGCTGCCCGACCCGACGATCACCGTGATGACCTCCAGCGGCGGCACGGCGGGCGTGGACTTCGCCGCGGCGGCACCCGTGCACACGCTGCTGTCCGGCCCGGCCGCGGGCGTGGTGGCCGCCGGAGCGGTCGCGCGCTCGGCGGGGTTCGAGGACGCGATCGCCTTCGACATGGGCGGCACGTCCACCGACGTGTGCCTGATCCGCGAGGGCCGCCCGGCGGTGTCGACGACGTCGGAGATCGCCGGGCTGCCGTTCCGGACCCCGGCGGTCGGCATCCACACCGTCGGGGCCGGCGGCGGGTCGATCGCATGGGTCGACACCGGCGGCGCGCTGCGGGTCGGCCCGCAGTCGGCCGGCGCCGACCCCGGCCCGGCCTGCTACCGCCTCGGCGGCGAGGAACCCACGGTGACGGATGCGCACTGCGCGCTGGGCCACCTCGACCCGGCGCGCGAGCTCGGCGGCGGCCTCCGGCTGGACGCCGACGCCGCACGCCGAGCGCTGGAAACGCTGCCGGAGCCGGCTGCCGGGGTGCTGGCCGTCGTGCGCGCGACGATGGCGCGGGCGCTGCGCAGGGTCAGCACCGAGCGCGGCATCGATCCGGCCGGGCTCGCCCTGGTCGCCTACGGCGGCGCGGGCCCGCTGCACGCGACCGCGCTGGCGCGGGAACTCGGCTGCCCCGCCGTCGTGGTGCCGCCTGCGCCCGGCGTGCTCAGCGCGCTGGGCCTGCTGCTGGCTCCGCCGCGTTTCGAGGCGTCGCGAACGATGCTGGTGGATGCCGGCGAAGACCTGTCCCAGGCGTGGGAGGAGCTGGGCACCGAAGCTCATCGGGAGCTCGAAAAGCAAGGCGTCACAACGGGCATATCACTGTCCAAAGTGGCCGATATGCGCTACGCGGGGCAATCCCACGAGCTGCGGATCGACGTCACCGAGCAAGCCGATCTCGCCGACCTGCTGCACGACGCGCACCGCGAGTCGTACGGGTACGCGATGCGCGACGAGCGGGTCGAGGTCGTCACGCTGCGGGTCATCGCCCGCGGCGAGCCGATCCTCGCGGATTCGCCGCGGGACTGGGACCAGGGCGAACCGGAGCGCAAACCGGATCGCGAGATCGGCATCGGCGACCGGTCGGTGCGCGCGCGGATCGTGTCCCGGGCCGCGCTGCGGACGGGCGACGAGGTCGCCGGGCCGGCGCTGATCGAGCAGCCGGACACCACGACGCTGCTCGCCGAGGACGAAATGGCCACAGTGGACGAATCGGGGAACCTGGTGGTGCGGTTGACATGACCGAGCTGACCGCCGTCGAGCTGGAGGTGTTCCGCCACGCCCTGGCCGGTATCGCCGACGAGATGGGCGTGGCGCTGCGCCGCGCCGCCTACTCCCCCAACATCAAGGAACGCGCCGACTGCTCGGCCGCGGTGTTCGACCCCGACGGCGAAATGGTCGCGCAGGCCGAGCACATCCCGGTGCACCTGGGCGCGATGCCGGCGAGTGTCCGCGCCGTGCTGGAGACCTGCGGGCGGCTCGAACCGGGCGAGCAGGTCTGCGTGAACGATCCCTACCTCGGCGGCACCCACCTGCCGGACCTGACGATCGTCGCCGCCGTCGGCGACGGCGACCGGCTGCTGGGGTACGTGGCCAACCGCGCCCACCACGCGGACGTCGGCGGCGCCGCGCCGGGCTCGATGCCCGCGACCGCGACCGAGATCGCGATGGAGGGCGTCCGCATCCCGCCGGTCCGCATCGCCGACGCGACCGGCGAGCGCGAGGACGTGGTCCGGTTGATCGCGGCGAACTCGCGGACCCCCGAGGAACGCCGCGGCGACCTGCGCGCCCAGTTCGCGGCGAACCACGTCGGCGCGGTGCGGATGCGCGAACTGGCCGACCGGATGGGGTCGCGGCGGCTGCGCACGGCGATGGCGGCGGTGTGCGACTACTCGGACCGCCGGGTGCGCGCGGCGATCCGCGACATCCCCGACGGCTGCTACCGCAGCGAGGACGTGCTGGAGATCGGCGACGGGATCCCGATCAAGGCGGCGGTGACGGTCTCCGGCGACGAGGTGCTGGTGGATTTCGACGGCACCGCCCGGCAGATCCCGGTGAACTGCAACGCGGTGTTCGCGGTGACGCTGTCGGCGTCGATGTTCGTGCTCCGGATGCTCACCGACCCCGACGCCCCGCCCAACGCCGGCTGCTACCGGGCGCTGCGCGTCGAAGCGCCGGAAGGCACGGTGGTGAACCCGACGTTCCCGGCCCCGACGGCGGCGGGCAACGTGGAGACCAGCCAGCGCATCGTGGACGTGCTGCTCGGCGCGTTCGCACAGGCGATCCCCGACCGCGTCCCGGCGGGCAGCCAGGGCACCATGAACAACCTGCTGATCGGCGGCGGCGACCCGGCGTTCAGCTACTACGAGACGCTGGGCGGCGGCGAAGGCGGCACTCCCGCCCGTCCGGGCATGTCGGGCGTGCACACGGGCATGACCAACACCCAGAACACGCCGGCGGAAGCGATGGAGCTGGACTACCCGCTGCGGGTCTGGCGCTACGAGCTCCGGCCGTCCTCCGGCGGCGCGGGACGGCACCCGGGCGGCGACGGCCTGGTGCGGGAGATCGAAGCGCTCGCCGACTGCACCCTGACGATCCAGTCCGAACGCCGCGAACACGCCCCGCGGGGAGCCCGGGGCGGCGAGCCCGGCGCGGTGGGCCGCAACGTCCTGGTCCGGGCGGACGGCACCGAGGAAGGGCTCCCGGCCAAGGGCACCTGGCCGCTGCGCCGGGGGGACCGGATCCGCATCGAAACCCCAGGTGGAGGCGGCTGGGGTGGTCCCGGCGAAGGCGACTGAGCGCTACCCTGGAGGTGCCGGCCGGGCGCCCCGCGCTGGCACGTGGAGCTTTCGAACTTCCCGGCTCGGCGGAGCCTCCGACCCCAGCGGCCGGAGGCTTCCGCATTCCAGGGCCCGTCAAAGCCCCGCCCAATTTTGCCTAAAATTGGGATCGCAACAAGGCGACCCTCAACTGTTCCCTGCGGCGGAGATGGGCTCCCGATTTTGCCTAAAATTGGAATTCTCTCCATGGCAGGAGTTCCGCTTCGCGTGGGTGGCCGGTTTCCAATTTTGCCTAAAATTGGGATCGCTGTTTCGCCGATCAGGTGCCCAGGTGGGTGAAGTCCGGTAGTGGAGCCTCTGATACCAGGGCTCTGATCGCCTCTCCGGCTTCCGTCGGGGTTGCGTCCTTCCGCCACCACAAGGCCACCTCCCTTCCCTGCGGCACATCGCTGATCGGGATCAGGCGGACTCCCGAGGTGTTCGCCATGACCATCGCCAACGCGTTCGTCACGCCCACCGCGATCCCCCGCCGCACCAGGGCGATCAGGGTCTGGGGCTGGTTCGTGCGGAAGACGACGTCGGGCACCAGGCCCGCCTGCTCGAACGCCAGGCTCGCCTCGAAGTGGCCGTTCTCGCGGTCGGTGTTCTCGCCGATCGTGATCAGCGGCCTCGCCGCCAGGTCCGCCAGCCGCAGCGGCCCGGCGGGCCGGTCCTCGCCGGCGGCCACCACCGCCACCAGCGGCTCCCGCCACAGCGGTTGGAAGGTCAGCGCGCCGCCGGCCGCCACCGGCAGCACCGGCCGGACCGCCAGGTCGATGTCGCCGGCGATCAGCGCGGCCTCCAGCTCCAGCGTCGCGCCCTCCCACGGCTCCAGCTCGATGCCCGGGAACTGCGCCGCGCTGCGCTCGAAGAGGAACGGGAACAGATGTGCCGCCGCGCTGGGATAGGCGCCGAGCCGGACGCGGCCGCGCACCCGGTGGGCGGCGCGCCCGGCTTCCTCGCTGGCGGCCCGCAGGTGCTGGAGGATGCCCCGCGCGTGCGGGAGCAGCGCGCGGCCCTCGGCGGTCAGCACCACGGGGTGGTGCGAGCGGTCGAAGAGCTGCACGCCCAACGCCCGCTCCAGCTCCGAGACGTGCGTGCTGATCCGGGACTGCGACCGGAACAGCGCCTGCGCCGCGGCGGAGAACCCGCCGTGCTCCACCACGGACACGAAGCCGACGAACCAGTCGAGGCGGTAGCGGTAGGCTTCGCCGGGCTTCACCGCCACCACCTCGCGTCCCGTCGTGCGTTCATGCGGGTCAGCCGAACAGCTTGTCCAGCTGCTGGTTCACGGTCAGCACCGCGAGCACGCCGAACAGCAGGATGGACCAGATCAGCGCGGCCAGCCGGTAGCCGCGGACGCGGATCGCGGCGGGCAGCATCTTGCGGTTGATGGCGATCAGCAGTCCTGAGTAGACGAACATCATGACCCCGCCGACGCAGGCCGCGATGGTGGCGAGCAGCAGCGGCTGGCCCAGGCCCGCCGCCACGACCAGCGCGCCGATCAGCACCAGGCCCCACACCAGTCCGGCGTAGATCTTGCTCTCGGAGGCGTTCGGGAAGTACGTCGTCTTCAGCACGTCGGCGGCCAGTCTGCTGGTGTAGTCGACGATGCCCAGCGCGGCCGCGAACAGCGAGAAGGCACCCACGATCCAGAAGAAGTAGCCGTACCAGCCGCCGGCCGTGGCCATCATCTGCTCGCCCTCGGCGCGCAGGAACGACACGTCGTTGGACACGTCGCCGCCGAAGACGGTGGCGTAGGCCAGCAACGACATGAACATGATGGACAGGAAGGTGATGGCGACGAAGGTGAGCAGCTGCTCCTTGTTGGCGAACCGCCACCACACCCGCCAGCGGGCCAGGTTCTCCTCGGTGGCCGGGAAGATGAACCCGGCCTGGCCGCGCGCCTCCGTCTCGCCGGTCAGCGGCGAGACGATCTTCGGGACGTAGCGGCCCATCCCGAAACCCTTGTCCCGGATCCAGTTGCTCTGCACCAGGTTCTGCCCGCCGCCCGCGCCCGCGAAGGCGAGGGCGCCCATCAGCACGGCGAAGCCCAGTTCCGCGGCGGGGAATCGCGGCTGCGTGACCACGCTGGGCAGCGCCGACCAGGTGTTGGCGCCGATGACGAACAGCGAGCCGATCGCGATGAGCAGCAGGATCGCCGCGACCTTGAGCATCTGCGCGCGTTCCAGTGCGGTGTAGACGGCCGGCGCCAGGGTCAGGATCAGCGCCACGATCACGAGGATCACCACGGAGATCACCGCGACGTTGCCGCCGACGACGTAGCTGACCAGGGTCGCCGAGCTCGTCGCCCACGCCGGCCAGAGGTTCGCGAAGTAGGCCATGATCGCGAACACCAGGCCCCAGTGCTTCCACAACCGGCTGAAGCCGGTGACCGCGGTCTCCCCGGTGGCCAGGGTGTAGCGCTCGATCTCCATGTTCAGGAAGTACTGCGTCACCAGGCCCAGCACGGCCGCCCAGACGAACGTCAGGCCGACCTGCGAGGTGATGTACGGGAAGAGGATGAACTCGCCGCTGGCCAGGCCGACCCCGGCGGCGACGATGCCCGGGCCGATGAGGCGCCACTGCTTGCCGGGCGGTTCGGGGAGGTCACGCACCTGGGGGCGCGGGATGTGCTTGTCGGGAAAGGCTCCGGCTGGATCGGGGATGCTCGCGTCGGCCATCTGGACACCTTCGTTCGTGGCTCGCCGGTTCAGCACAGCTGCCGATCACGAGGCGCCGGGCCGCCGCCACCGGTCGGCCCGGCGGCGGGTCAACGCACGAACTGGTCGACGAATTCGCCGCCGAGTCCGACCTTCTCGTAGTGCGCGCGGCACATTTCGATCTTGGTGAACACGTCTTCGTAGCCCACCTGGTGACCGGCCTCGTCAAGGTAGATCATCGCACCGGTGATGTTGAAGAACGTGACCATTTCGTCGCAATCCGCGGGAACCGCGAGGGTGTGGATCTCGCCGGGCGGTTCGTACACGTAGTGCCCGGTCTCGGCCGTCCACGGGTGTTCGTGGTAGTGCCACTTGCCCTTGATCACGTAGCCGTGCACCGCGCCGGGGTGGCGGTGCCGGGACACGATGCCGGACTTGGTCACCCACAACAGGTTGCACCACTGCCCGACCACGGTGTTGAACATCAGCGGCCGGAACCAGACGTCCGGCGCTTGCGGCACCCACACCCGGTCGTCCTCGGGCACCGCCGCGATCGCCACCTCGGGCGGGATCGCCGGCGACGGCAGCACCTGGAACTCGGATGACATTTCGCTCACTCCCCACTGGTTTCGGTTTCTTGTTGAAGCGACGCAGCCGCGCACCACCCGCACCGCTGCGCAAGACGAGTGCAACGAGAGCTTTCAGACGGCCAGGTAGCCGCCGTCGACCGGGAGGACCGTTCCGGTGATGAATTCCGCCTCCGCGGAGGCGAGGAAGAGCACCGCGCGCGCCACGTCCTGCGGGGTTCCCCAGCGGCCCAGCGGGGTCCGGGCGAGGATGCGCGCGTCGGCTTCGGGATCGGATTGCAGTTCTCCCGTCAGCGCGGTGCGAATCCAGCCCGGCGCCACCGCGTTGACCCGGATGCGGTCGGCCGCGTAGCCTGCCGCCAGCGATTTGGTCAGCTGCACCACGCCGCCCTTGCTGGCCGAGTAGCCGGGCACCTGCGCGCCGCCGAAGAAGCTGAGCATCGAAGCGGTGTTGACGACGCAGCCGCCGGAGCGGGCGAGCAGCGCGCGGGCCGCCGCGCAGGCCCGCATGGTGCCGGTGAGGTTGACGTCGACGACCCGGGCGAACGCCTCCGGCTCCAGTTCCGCGCCACGGCGGATGATTCCCGCGCAGTTCACCAGCACGTCCAGCCTGACCAGACCGTCCACAATGGTCTTGATGCCGCCCGGTCGAGTCACATCGGAGTCGAACGCGTCGATGGTCGTGTCCAGTTCCGGCGATGGCGGGCCCATTCCGGTGACGCGGACCTCGGCGTCGTGGCGGGCGAAGGCGTTGGCGACCGCCGCGCCGATGCCGCTGCTGCCGCCGACGACGAGCACCGACTTCCCGGCGAATGCATCCGCTCGCAGGGTGGACAACGGCGATCAGTCCCTTCCGGATTGCGTTGCCATGGCGGATTCCGGGATGCCGACGGGCTTGCGGACCAGGAACGCGTAACTGAGCGCGGCGGCGATCGCGATGCCGCTGGCGGCGAGCAGGGCGAGCACGAACGAACCGGTCTCGTCCACGATGATGCCGGTGATCAGCGGCGCGAACGCCCCGCCGAAGTAGCCGCCGAAGTTCTGCAGGCTGCCCAGCGACGCGGTGATGCGCTCGCTGCCCACCGTGGTCGCCAGCGACCAGGCACCGGCGCTCGCGGAGTTCATGAAGAACTGGGACGCGGAGATGGACACCAGCGCCAGCGCGGTGCTCGGGGTGAGCGCGACGGGGATGGTGCACAGGCCGCCGATCAGCAACCCGCCGCAGATCGGCACCTTCCGCGCGAGCATGGTGGAAACCCCGCGCCGCACCAGGAGATCGCCGACGCCACCGCCGGCGAGCATGCCGAGCGTGCCGGCGAGGTAGGGCACGATCAGCGCGATCCCGGTGTCGGCCACGCTCAGGCCGCGCTCGCTCTCCAGGTAGGCGGGCAGCCAGGTCAGGTACAGGTAGATCGAGTAGATCACCCCGGAGAAGCCGAGGATCATGCCCCACGTGGTGCGATGCCGCAGCAGCCCGAGCCACTCCCGCACCGACACCGGCTCCGCGGCGGGCTGCGGCTCGCCGGAGAGCTGCTTGCGGTCCCGGTAGACGACGAACCACACCAGCGCGAGCAGGACGCCGGCCAGCCCGGCGACGACGAACATGGCGCGCCAGCCGTAGCTGAGCATCAGCCAGGTCAGCAGCGGCGGGGCGAGCGCCGGGGCGAGCGTGGAGGCCGTGTTGAACAGCCCGATCGGCGTGCCTCGCGATTCGCGCGGGAACCAGTCGGAAACCACCTTGGCGCCGCCGGGGAAGGCGGGCGCCTCGCCCAGCCCCAGGAACAACCGGCCGAACAGCATCTGCTTGAAGTTGGCGGCGATCCCGCAGAAGGCCTGGGCGATCGACCACAGCAGCAGGCCGCCGCCGAGCACCTTGCGCGGCCCGAACCGGTCGAGCAGGCCACCGGCGGGCAGCTGGGCGAACGCGTAAGCCCACGAGAAGACCGAGAGCAGCAAGCCCATTTCGGTGGGGCCGATGCCGAACTCGTCCTGGACGCTGTGGTTGGCGATGGCGAGCGTGCTGCGGTCGACGTAGTTGACGATGCCGATGAGCAGCAGCATGACGAGCAGTGCGAAGCGCATCCGGCGGATGCTCCGCGGTGGACTCATTCCGGTTCCCCCGAGACTCGACGACTTCGTCGGAGTTGGAGCCAACGTGCGCGAAAGACCGGAACCGTTCCGGGATCGTCCGCCGGCTCCTGGGGCTAGACCCTAGGCAGGCGTCCCATCCGGGAGAAGCGCACTTTTCAAATACCCGCCATCCGCTACGCGGATACCGCGGGCTCAGCGCTCCCGCGCTTCAAGACGGCGCACCCGCTCCGCTGCCGCGTCGCGGTCGTGCTGCGCGCGCTCGCGGCGCTGGCGCGCCGTCTTCGCGCTGCGGCGGTGCTCGCGGAGCTCGCTTTCCGCCTGCTGCAGCGCCTCGCGCAGCTCTTCGCAGCGCTGCTCGGCTTCGCGCTCTGCGCTCTCGGCGCGTTCCTCCGCGCCGGTGGCTTCGCCCAGTTGCTCGTCGGTGTGCCGCAATTGCTCGCGGAGCTCGCGAAGTTCCCGTTGGGGTTTGGGGCGTGCGGCGGTGCGGCGGATGGCTGCGACGGCGAGTTCGTCGAGACCGAATCCGCTGTATTCCAGGGCTTTGGTGAGGATTCCGGCTCGGACCGCGCGGCCTGCTTCGGGATCGGACAGCGCCGCGGTGAGGGTTTGCTCGACTTGCTGCCGGGTCGATTCGGTGAGCCGGTGGCCGTGCTGTTCGGCGAGTTCCGCAGCCCTGCCGGTGATCTCGCGCAGGAGGCGGGTGCGGTCGGCTGCGAGGGCTCGCAGGTCGTCGCCGCGCAGTTCGCGCTGCGCCGCTCGCAGCTTCTCACCCAGCTCCAGGAGCTCGGTGACGCTGCGGGGATCCCGGCTGGCGAGCAGGTTCACCGCCCAGGCCGCCGCGGTGGGCTTGCGCAGCTTCTTGAGCTGCGCGGCGAGATCCCGGTCGCCGCGTTCGGCGGCCGCTGCCGCGTGGCGGTCGCGGGCCGGGATGAACTCGGCCGGATCCGCCGCGTACAGCTCGCGGGCGAGTTCCTCCAACTCCACGGGATCAACGTGCCACGCCGGCGCGGCGTGCGCGATGCGGCGGGACGCCGCAGGCTGGGTGCATGACGGTTTTGGAACGTCCTCGCGACGGTGCGCTGATCGCCGGGGTGTGCGCCGGGATCGCGAACCGCTTCGGCTGGCGCGTCGGCCTGGTGCGGCTGGTGTTCGTGCTCTCCTGCGTCCTGCCCGGCCCGCAGTTCCTGATCTACCTGGTCCTGTGGCTGCTGATGCCCCGGGCGGCGGCGTGACGGCCTCCGCTGGTCCGGACTCACGGCCACATGCCTGCGGGAACGCCGCTCCGCAAGCCGTGGGCATGGGGCGGAGCTCCGGGCCGGTGGGTTCCGCATCGCGGAATCGCGGCGTGGGCTCCGCCTCATCCGAAGCCGGAATCTTGCGGCTCCTCGGGCGGTTTGCACGGGTGTGACTTTGCGCCTTTCCGTGCTGGACCGCTCGCACACCATGCAGGGGCGGAGTCCGCAGCACGTCCTGCAGGAGACGGTTCGCTTCGCCCAGCAGGCCGAGGCCCTCGGTTACCACCGGTTCTGGGTGGCCGAGCACCACAGCGTGCCCGGCGTCGCCGGCGCCGCGCCGACCGTGCTCGCCGCCGCCATCGCCGCCGCGACCACCCGAATCCGGGTCGGCACCGGCGGCGTCATGCTGCCCAACCACCAGCCGCTGGTGGTGGCCGAGCAGTTCGGCGTGCTCGGCTCGCTGTTCCCGGACCGCGTCGACGTCGGGCTGGGGCGCTCGGTGGGCTTCACCAGCGGCATCCGGCGCGCGCTGGGGCGCGACAAGGACGCGGCCGACCGCTTCGGCGAGCAGCTCGTCGAACTGCTGGGCTACCTGTCCGGGCAGCCGGGCAGGTTCCCCGGGGTGCACGCGGTCGCGGCCGAGGGGCTGTCGATGCCGGTGTTCCTGCTGGCCACCGGGTCGGGGGCCGACACCGCCGCCGAGTTCGGGCTGCCGCTGGTGATCGCCGCGGTCCACGGCGACGACCGGATGACCGACACCATCGACGCCTACCGCGAGCGCTTCCGCCCGTCGGCCTGGGCGGCGCGGCCGTACGTGGTCCTCGCCCGGTCCGTCGCGGTCGCCGACACCGCGGAGCAGGCCCGGCGGCTGCTCGTGCCCGAGGCGTGGGCGACCGCCGAATCCCGCATCCGCGGCGAGTTCCCGCCGCTGGAACCGCCGGAGCAGGTGCTGGCGCGCGAGATGTCCGAGCGCGAGCGCACCCAGTTCGAGCGCGCGCTGCGGGGCCACGTCTTCGGCACCGCGGACGAGGTCGCGGTCGAGCTGAAGGAGCTGGCCGCCCGCACGGGAGCCGACGAGCTCCTGGTGACCACCACGGCCTACGACCCCGCCGACCGCCTCGACTCCTACCGCCGCCTCGCCGCCCTCGTCTGAGCCGCCGCGCCGGACGGAGCGATTTCGCGCCACCCACGCCCACTAGACGCCGGTTTCGCGCGAAATCGGCGCCACGCCTCAGGTGGGTGGGGTGATGCCGCGGCGGGTGTGGCCGGGGACGTGGTGGATGCGGTCGACGTCCCGGCGGTGGCTGGAGTCGAGCTGCCACGGCACGCTGACCACCATCACTCCCGGCTCGAACCGCAGCCGCCAGCTCAGCCGCAGCGAGCTCTGGTTGTGCAGCAGGTTCTCCCACCAATGACCGACGACGTACTCCGGGATGTACACGCACACCAGGTCGCGCGGCCCCTCCCGGCGGATCCGCTTGATGTAGTCGATGACCGGCCGGGAGATCTCGCGGTAGGGCGACTCCGACCGCGCTTCGCGCTCCAGCTCGGTTTCGTCAGCGGTGGCGCGCGACGGTGATGATCTCCGGGCTGTCGTCGCGCAACGGGCTGCGGTCCCAGTCCCCGAACTGCTCGGCCACCGACAGGCCCGCGTCGGCGAGGAACGCCGACAACGCCTCCGGACCGAGGAATCGCAACGTGCTCCTGCTCTGCAGCGGCCTGTCCCACCCTTGGCCGGTGTAGGTGTGCGTAGCGGTGACGAGATCTCCTTCCACCGGCAGCACTTCGCACTCGCAGTGCACCGCGACGCCCGCCGGATCCACCACGCCGCCCGAGTACCGCAGGTGCCAGTCCTCCCATTCCCGCGCGAGCGGGTTCCGGGTTTCGAACGCGAACTCGCCGCGGTCGGTGAGCGCCGCCGCGATCGTCGTGAGCGCGACGCGCAGCTCGTCGTCGCCGAGCAGCACCTGGAACGCGTGGCCGGTCATCACCACCAGGTCGAACTCCTGGTCCCAGGCCGGTGCCGCGGCCAGATCGGCGAGAACCCACTCGATGTCCGAACGCGCCCGCGCCACCTCCAGCATTCCGGCCGCCGGGTCCAGGCCGCACAGCCGCCCCTGATGGCCGTTGTCCCGCGCGATGCCCAGCAGCGTGCCCGTCCCGCACCCCACGTCCAGCACGGACCGCGCGGACATCACCAGGGGCAGGTAGAACCCGAAGTCCGAACGTTCGTCCGTCGGGCAGTAGAGGTCGTAGAGCGCCGCGAGCCGATGATCGGAGAACTGCAGGTCGACCATGGTCGCCAGCCTGCCAGAGCCCAGCGGAGCACGGCGACCCATTTTGCACCGCCGGCCACCCGTGAGCATTTTGTGCTGCTATGGCGGCACAAAGTGCTCACGGGAGTGGCCGGACCCGCGCTCGCCTAGCCGGCGAGGGGCAGAACGGGGCGGCAGGCGAAGTCGACGACCTGGTGGGCCATCGTGCGCAGCTGGTCGGCGTACGGCGTCGTCGGGTTGCCGTCCTCCGCGAAGCAGGGCTGCGCGGAGTTGATCGCCACGCCCAGCGGCGTCGGCCAGCCCCGGAGTGCGTGGGCGATCGCGCGGAGCTGGCCCAGGGTCGCCGCCGGGGCCTGCCAGCCCGCCGCCGTCGAGATGCAGCCGACCGCCCGGCCGTCGAGGTACGGGCGGTCGTCGCCCCGGAGGTCCTCGACGTAGTCCAGGGCGTTCTTCACCAGGCCGGACAGCGCGCCGTGGTAGCCGGGCGAGGCGATGATCACCCCGTCCGCGCGGCGCAACGCGGTCACCAGTTCGGCCGCCCGCAAGGTCCGATCGCCCGAATCAGGTTGGTACATGGGCAGGTTGATCTCGTCGGCCCCGAACAGGAGCGTCTCCGCGCCGTGCTCCCGCGCGGCGGCCAGCGCGAACCGCAGCGCCCGCTCGCTGCTCGATCCGGCGCGAGTCGTGCCGCCCAGCCCGACGATCAGCGGAGCGGAGCCGTCGCGCACGAGCTTCTCGTTGTCCTGCATGGCGAACACCTCACTGGTAGTTGGCGAAGTCGAACCGGGACACCTCGGCCAGCTGGTCGCCCAGCACGTCGACGAGGGCCGTGAAACCGCGCTTGCCCGCCTCCGGCGTCGCGCGCGTCGGGTCGCCGAGGTAGCCGTCCGGGCCGAAGTCGTCGGAGAGCCAACCGAAGGCGACGCTGCCGCCGAACCGGACGTGCCGGTTGTCGTTCATGCTGCTCGGCACCCGCGTCCTCGCGGCGGACATGTCCACCAGCTCCGGCCGCAGGTGCAGCATCAGCGACGTCTCCATCGCGCCGCCGTGGATCCCGAGGCCCTGCTCGGTCCCGGCGAAGGACTCGTCCTTCTCGACCGGCACGAACGTGTTGGCGGCGAAGGTGAGCAGCCCGTGCCGGTGCCGGATGTCGCGCAGCGCGGTCTGGATCTCCGAGATGTTGCCGCCGTGGCCGTTGACGAACACGATGCGCCGGAAGCCGGCCGCGGCCACCGACCGTCCGATGTCGTCGAGCACCGCGGCGAACGTGGCGGTGGACAGGGAAAGCGTGCCCGCCGCCCAGACGTGCTCGACGCTGCGGCCGTAGGACAGGGTCGGCAACAGCCACAGGTCGAGTTCTTCGCCCCGCTCGGCCACGGCCGCTCGCGCCGCCGCCTCGGCGACCAGCGCGTCGGTGACCAGTGGCAGGTGCGGCCCGTGCTGCTCGATCGCGCCGACCGGCACCACCGCGATCGACGACTCGCGGCACGCACCGGCGACGTCGGCGACGCTCAGTTCGGCGAACTCGCGGGATGTGATCACGACTTCTCCCCTGCGTGGGCAACGGCCCGGATCTCCACCCGCATCTGCGGCGTGGCCAGCGCCGGGTAGATCAACAGCGAGGCGTAAGAACGCTCGTCGAGCAGCGCGGGCGCGTGCTCCGCGAGCCACTCGTCGCGGGCTTTCATGTACTCCGCCCGTTCGGCGGGATCGGCGACGAACTGGTCCAGCTGCACGATGTCCGCGAGCTCGGCGCCCGCGTCCGCCAGCAACTGCCGGACCCGGTCCAACGTGATCCGCGTCTGCTCGGCGATGCCGTCGACCGGCGCGCCGCTGTCGTCGGTCGCCCCGTCGATCCCGCTGAGGAACACGAAACCGCCTGCCGCGGCGCCCCGTCCCCACGGCTGCACGGCGTCCCCGTAGGACAGTGGGCCCAAACCACGTTTCACTTCGACTCCCGGACTCGTTTGATGAGGTAGTACGCGACGGCCGCGACGACCCCGCCGACCCAGTACGTGATGTCTCCCAGCTGCGGGAACGCGGCCGCCAGCGGGCCGGTGTAGAGGCTCTGGCTCATGAACGGCACGGACGCGACCACGCCGATGGCGAACGCCGCCAGCCCCGGCCCGAGCCGCCGCGACCGGTCGTAGAACGTGGCCACCTCGACGCCGTCGCGCCGGTGCACCAGGAAGTCCACCAGCGTGACGCCGAGCCACGGGCCGATCCAGTAGCCGACCACGAACAGGAAGTTCTGGAAGTTGCCGAAGGCCTCGCCCTCGACGTGCCCGGCCCACCAGCCCAGCGCGGTGCCCAGCACGCCGGTGAGCAGCGCGGAAACCCAGCGACGCAACGGGATGTCGGCCATCAGCAAGGCCAGCGAGCCGGAGTAGATGTCCAGCACGCTGCCCGCGATCGTCGACGCCAGCAGCGCGATCAGCGCGATGATCGCCAGGCCCGACGGGATCAG
Source organism: Saccharopolyspora sp. NPDC045839 (assembly GCF_056431645.1). Taxonomy (NCBI): domain Bacteria; kingdom Bacillati; phylum Actinomycetota; class Actinomycetes; order Pseudonocardiales; family Pseudonocardiaceae; genus Saccharopolyspora; species Saccharopolyspora sp. NPDC045839. The sequence continues at coordinate 273,692 of NZ_JBWKKH010000004.1, read as the reverse complement.
CTGCGTCACCAGGTCGGTCGGGCTGTTCGGGAAGATGACGGTGCCGATCGCCGCGCCGAGCAGGTGCATCCACAGGCCCGCGATCGCCGCGCCGAGGAACGCCGACCAACCCAGCCGCGCCCGGCTGGTGTCGCGCGGCAGGTAGCGCGTGTAGTCGGATGCGCCGATCGCCCAGCCGAAGGTTCGCGAGGAGCTGACGGCCACGGTCATCAGCAGCGCCCCGGTCAGCGTCTTCTCGCCGGGATCGCCGACCGCGCCGACGTCGCCGCGCGCGATGCCGTACCAGGTGATGAGCACGAACAGCACCGCCATCACGCCGAGCAGCATCCGCTCGATGCGGTGCACGAAGTCGTGCCCGATGATGGCGATGACGATCTCCACCACCGCGACGGCGATCAGCGCCCACAGGAACGGGATCCCGAACAGCTGCCGGACGATGTAGGCGCCGAGCACGGTGTTCACCGCGAAGTAGCCGAATCCGGTCAGGAACAGCAGGAACACCGGCACGAAGTTGCCGAAGTAGCCGAACGGACCGCGCGACTGGACCATCTGCGGGGCGCCGGCCTGCGGCCCCATGGTGGCCGCCACGCCCAGCAGCAGGCTGCCGATCAGCGTGCCGACGACCAGCGCGAGCGCGGCCTGCGTGAAGCTCAGGCCGAGGAACGCGGTCGGGATGGCGCCCACCACGAGCGCCGAGTACTGCAGGTTTCCCGCGAACCACAGGGTGAACGCGGACAGCGGCGAACCGTGCCGCTCGTCGTCGCGCACCGCTTCGATGCCCTTGTGCTCGACCCCGCCTCGAGGCGGTCGGCCGGCCACGGCGGGTGCGGCTTGGGCAGCGTCTTCGACCATGGGGTCCTCCCGGGGACGCACCGATGGGTTGGTGTTCGCCTGGCGACGGATGAGGCCGGATGTTGATGTGGCGAACATTCACCGGGATCGTGGGCCGCGACGACTCCGGAGTCAAGAGCCGAAACGGGACTTGACGAAGCGGAAATCCGGAGGAAACTGATCCGCAGGAAATGTTGATACTACTTACATTTGCTCGTCAGCGGCCCGGAGCAGCCGGGCAGGATGGAGGTACCCGTGCGGTACGGCGTGTTCTTCTTCGGCTCCGTGGAGATGCCCGACGTGCTGGCGGGTAACCCGCTGCCGGCCGGTCAGCGCCGCGCCACCCGGCAGCAGGTGTGGGAGGCCACCGAGCACCTGCTCGACATGGGAGTGCGCGCGGAAGATCTCGGCTACGACAGCTACTGGCTGGCCGAACACCACTTCCAGCACGAGGGCTACGAGATCGTGCCCAACTCCCTGATGCTGCAGTCGAACCTGGTCGCCCGCACCCGGCGCATCCAGGTCGGCGCGATGTTCAACATCGTCCCGCAGTGGCATCCGCTACGGCTGGCCGAGGACTTCAGCACGCTGCTCAACCTCTCCGGCGGGCGCGCGGTGCTCGGCGTCGGGCGCGGCACGGTGCCCCGGGAGCTGCGCAGCCTCGGCCTGCACCAGGCGGACATGGGCTACCTGGAATCCGAGGAGAAGAGCAAGGCCATCGACGCGCACAACCGCGAGGTCTTCGCCGAGTACATGGAGGTCGTGCGCACCGCGCTGGCCAACGAGACCTTCGCCTACAAGGGCAAGTTCTTCGAACTGCCGCCGCCGGACACCAACGGCCCGGACGGCGCGGTGGACACCCTCACGCTGCTGCCCGGCCCGCTGCACCCGGTGGAGATCTGGCAGGCCGTGACCAGCCCGCCCACCCTCGGCTACGCCGCCGAGGTCGGCCACGGCTGCGTCTGGTGGAACCAGTACCACGGCTTCGTGCGCGACCAGTGGGAGCGCTATGCGGAGTTCTACCGGCAGCACCACGACGTCGAGCTCTCCAGCGGCGCCAAGCGAATCCTGGTGCTGCCGGTGCACATCGCCGACGACCACGAGACGGCGTGGCGGATCGGCGGCGCGGGCCACGACGAGTTCTGGAACCTGCTGGCCCCGTTCGGCTGGAGCCGCGGCTACCGGGGCGAGGACGGAAAGCCCGCCAAGCCCGGCCTGGTGCCGACGCTGGAGCAGTCGACGGACCAGAAGATGTGGGCGATCGGCACCCCCGAGGAAGTCGCGGAGACCGTCCAGTTCCACAAGGATTCCCTAGGCCTGGAACACCTGGTGATCTTCCCCCACTTCCCGGGCCACACGTACGAGATGGCGGCGGAGCAGATGCAACGCTTCCAGGACCAGGTCGTCCCCCTCCTCCGCTGACCGCGGTTTCAATTGAAACTGCGAAAGTTGCCCACACCCTCCGGCGTGTCGGGGTCCGGCGCCCCGGAGGGCCGCAATTTCAATGGAAATCAGAGGTCCGATTTCCATTGAAATTGCGGAAGTTGTCCACAGCCGGCCGGGGTTGTCCACAGGCCCCGGCACGTCGGGCCGTGACACGCCGGGGGTCCGCAAGTTCCACAATCGAAACCGTCACCTCCCCCGGGCGCGGACCGACAGTTTCAATTGAAACCTCCGGTCCCCAGTGGCCAGACCCCAGTTTCAATTGAAACTGCCACCTCCCCGGGGCCTGGTCCGCAGTTTCAATTGAAACTGGGGGCCGGAACCGGGGTCACTTGCGTTCGAGGACCGCTTTGAGGAAGCGCTGGGTTCTCTCGTGCTGGGGGTCCTCGAAGATCTTCGAGGGTGGGCCGGATTCGATCACCGCTCCGGAGTCGAACATCAGGACCCGGTCCGAGATCTCCGCCGCGAAGCGCATCTCGTGGGTCACCAGCAGCATCGTCATCGCGGTGGTGTGGGCGAGGTCCCGGATGACCGCGAGGACCTCGCCGATGAGCTCCGGGTCCAGCGCGGAGGTGACCTCGTCGAAGAGCATCACCTTGGGGCGCATGGCCAAGGCCCGGGCGATCGCCACGCGTTGCTGCTGACCGCCCGAGAGCTGCCCCGGTTTGTGCCGCAGGTGCTTCTGCAGCCCGACCATCCGCAGCAGGTCGACCGCGCGGTGCTCGGCGTCGTCCCGCGACATCCCCAGCACCTGGACCGGCGCGAGCGCGACGTTGTTCAGCACCGTCATGTGCGGGAACAGGTTGAAGTGCTGGAAGACCATGCCGATCTTGCGCCGCACCGCCGCCTGGCCTCGGGTGTCCACCACCGCGCCACCGCGGCGGTCCCACAGCGGCTCGCCGTCGACCTCGACGAGGCCGCTGTCCGGCTCCTCCAACGTCATGAGCAGCCGCAGGATCGTGGTCTTCCCGGAGCCGCTGGGCCCGATGATGGAGACCTTCTCCCCCGCCGCCACGTCGAGGTCGAGCTCGCGGAGGACGTGGTTGTCGCCGAACGACTTCCCCACGTCCGAGAACGAGATCATCGGCTGGACGTCCTCATCGCGGATGCGCAAGGCGCAGCTCCAATCGTTTGATCAGCTTCGCGGCCGGCAGGCTCACCGCCAGGAACAGCAGGCCCGCGATGGTCAGCGGCTCCAGGTAGCGGTAACTGCCGGAGCCGATCGACGTCGCGTGGCTGAGCAGCTCGAAAACCGTGATGGCGGACAGGATCGCCGAGTCCTTGAACATCTGCACCACGTAGTTGCCCAGCGCCGGCACCACGTCGCGCACCGCCTGCGGCAGCACCACGAACCGCCAGCGCTGCACGGCGGACAGGCTCAGCGCCGTGGACGCCTCCCACTGCCCGGCGGGCACGCTCTGGATCCCGGCGCGGTAGACCTCGGCGGTGTAGGCGCTGTAGTTGATGCCGATGACGATGATCCCGGTGACCAGCGGCGAGAACTGCACCCCGACGTTGGGCAGCACGTAGAACGCGAAGTACGCCTGCACCAGCAGCGGCGTGCCGCGCACGAACAGGACGAAGAAGTCGAGCAGCTTGCCCAGCAGCGGAATCCGCGAGTAGCGGACGACTGCCACTCCGAGCCCGAGCAGCAGCGCGATCGCCGTGCCGACGAGCGTGACCTGAACGGTCACCCACAGTCCCTCCAAAAGGGACGGAACGATGCTCGCGGCGAAGGCCCAGTCCCAGATCATGAGCCGACCACCCCACCCGGCCGGAACAAGCGCTGCAGCAGCGTGGGCCGCGGCTCGGGCCGCCCCGGATCCATCCGGCGCTCGAGCCGGCCCATCCCGATCGACAGCACGTACGCCGCGACGAAGTACAGCACCAGGATGGTGCCGAAGACCGCGGTGGTGGCGCCGGTGGTCGCGCGCACCATCTGCGCCCGGAAGGTCAGGTCCGCGACCGTCACCAGGGACACCAGCGAGGTGTTCTTCAGCAGGTCGACGAAGACGTTGCCGAACGGCGGGATCATCGCCGGGATCGCCTGCGGCAAAATCACGTACCGCATCCGCTGGTACGGCGTCAGGCTCAGCGCGATCGCCCCTTCGCGCTGCCCGCGCGGCAGCGCCGTGATGGCGCCGCGCACGATCTCCGCGCCGTAGGCGCCCTCGTTGAGGCCGAGCGCCAGCACCGCCGCGGCGAACGGCACCAGCTGGACCCCGAAGAACGGCAGGGCGAAGAACAGCCAGAACAGCTGGACCAGCATCGACGTACCGCGGAAGATCTCGATGAACACCCCGGCCGGCCAGCTCAGCCAGCGCCGCCGCGACATGCGGCACAGGCCGGCCGCGAACGCGACCAGCACGGTGATCACCACGCCCACCGCGGTCAGTGCGAGCGTGATCAGCAGCCCGTCGAGCAGCAGCGGCAAGAACGGCAGGATCTGCGACATGCGCCCAGCGCTCCCGGGTCAGCCGGCGACGGCGCAGAGCTGGTCGCGGGTGACGCTCCGGGCCGCGTCCGCCGAAAAGCCCCACCTCGAGAGGATCTCGTCGAACTCGGGGCTGGCCTTCAAGGCGCGCAGCTGTTCGTCGTAGGCGTTGACCAGGTCCTGGTCGGTCTTGCGGAAGCCGGCGCCCGAGCCCGTCTGCTGCACGTCCTGGATCGCCGGGGTGATGTCGATGCCGTCGGTCTTCAGCGAGTTCAGCGACAGCGTCGGCAGGAAGAACGCGTCGGCGCGCCCGGCCAGCACCGCCTCGATCCCGCTGCGCCCGTCGGGAATGTTGACGATCTGGGCGGCCGGGACGTTCTGCGTCTTCAGCGCGCCGTCCTCGAAACCGCCTGGCAGCACGGCGACCTTCACCGCGGGGTCGGCCTTGACGGAGGCCACGCTGGTGAGGTTCTTCGGGTTCCCCGCGGGCACCGCGAACGACTCCGTCGACACGATTTCCGGCTCGGAGTAGAGGATCTGGCCGCACCTGGACTGCTTCATGAACAGCCCGGCGGCGATGATGTCCCACCGGTTGGCGTTGAGCCCAGGGATCATCGACTCGTAGGGCGTGACGACGCCCTCGATGCTCGGGATGCCCATCCGCTTGAGCACGGCGGCGACCACGTCCGGCTCCGCGCCGGTGACCGTGCCGTCCGGCTTGATCTGCGTGTACGGGGGCTCGTTCGCGATGGCGATGCGGGCGGAGCCCCGCGCCTTGATCTGGTCCAACGTGGACCCCGGCTGTCCGGTGCCCGGCTGGGTGAAGCTGCATCCGGCGAGGAGGCCGGCCGCCGGCAGGGCCAGGGCCGCCGCCGCACTACCGCGGAACAACTGTCGTCGGGAGATTTCGGATCTGCGCATCGGCTCACGCCTCCCTCGCGAGCATCACCCAATCGAGTGATGCGTTGGGCAGAGACGCTAGGTCGCCCGATTGACCCTGTCAATGAACGGATTGTTGACAATGCGTAACCTTCGGATTCGTCCGCTCGGCGGTACGAAACCTCGCAGGATGCCGAACCACCAGCGCAAACGCACCAAAGAACGCGAGCCGAGCGGGGCACCCACCGCCCCGGCGCGGCATTTCCGCTGCACCGATCCGGCGAACTTCCGCTCGCCGCCCGGAGTTGGACGGCCGTCCACAATGTCCTCGCTTCGCAAGGCGAAGCAGTCCGAAAGGTCCGGGTACCCTGTGATCGTCCCGGACGACCAGGAGCGCACCATGACCACCGAGCCCTGCTCCCCGGCCGTGCTGCTCGGGCGGCTGCGGGAGTGCGACCGGCTGCTCCCGAGGCCGGGCACCATCCGCTCCCCCACCCTGCCGACGGTGCCCTGGGCGGAGTTCTGCGATCCGGCCGGGCCGTGGCTGGCGCGCTGCGTCGAGGAATGGCAGGAACGAGGTGAATTCCGGCACCGCAGGGCGGGAATCGTGCTGGTGGCGTTCCGCTTCGGCTGGCTCGCCTGCTGCGCCACGGTGCCGGAGTACCACCTCGGGGCGCCACTGCCCGCGCTGGACGACCTGCGCGTCGCGATCACGGCCGAAGGCCGCCTCTCCGGACTCCGCCCGACCGGCGAGCTCGGCGAGAGCAGCCCGCAGCTGTGGTGGGACCAGCTCCGCCGGGCGTTCGAGCCGCTGACCGAGGCTCTGCACGCGCTCGGCGGCCCGGCCCCGGAAAGCCACGAGTACTGGGGAAATCCGGTCGGTTCCATCGGCACGGTGCTCTGGCGGCTGCAACGCTCCGGACTGCCTGGCGACGCGATCGCCACGGCCCGCGAGCTCCGCACGGCCACCGGCCGCGAGCGCCTGCTGGACATCGACGAGCGACGGGACACCTGGCCACGCCGGACCACCTGCTGCCAGTGGTGGCGAAAGCCGGGCAACGGCTACTGCGAGGAATGCGTCCTCTGGAACTCCGCCTCCCGCAAGCCGAGCAGCGCGGTCACCAGGTGACCGTTGCCGCCGCGCGGGTTTCGCGGGCGATCTCCAGGTCCTCGCGGGCCTGCACCACCACCGTGCGCACCGCTGCGCCTCGCGCGGTGATGTCGGCGTCGTCCGACGCCGCCGCGTTCAACACCGGATCCGCCGCCGCGCCGACGAATCCCAGCGCCTCGCAGACCGCCGCCCGCACCGGCGGCTGGTGCTCGCCGATGCCGCCGGTGAACACCAGCAGGTCCAGCCCGCCGAGCACCGCGACCATCGCCCCCGCGTACCGGACCAGGCTGTGCCGGTACACGTCGAAGGCCACCGCCGCGTCCGCGTCGCCGCGCTCGCGGGCCGCCAGCACGTCGCGCAGGTCGCCGGAGCCGCCGGCCAGGCCGGCCAGGCCCGACTGCGTCGCCAGCACATCGAACAACTCTTGCGGCGCAACGCTTTTCGTGGTCATCAGCCAGCCGAGCAGCCCCGGGTCGACCGTGCCGCTGCGGGTGTTCATGACCAGCCCCTCTTCCGGGGTGAAGCCCATCGTCGTGTCCACGCACCGCCCATCGCGCACCGCCGCCATCGAGGCCCCGGCGCCGAGGTGGCAGCACAGCACCCGCCCCTCCCGCGGCGGCAACCCCGCCACCTCCGCACCGCGCACCACGGCGTAGGAGTGCGACAGGCCGTGAAAACCGTAGCGGCGCAACGACCACTGCCGGTTCCACGCCCGGGGCAGCGCGTAGGTGGCTGCTGCCACCGGAAGCCCGGCGTGGAACGCGGTGTCCACGCACGCCACCGACGGCGTGCCCGGCGCGGCGGTCAGGGCGGCGCGCAACCCCGCGATCGCGCGCGGCTGGTGCAGCGGGGCGAGCTCGGTCAGCGAATCCAGGTAGGCCAGCACCTCGTCGTCGACCACGGTCGCCGCGACGATCCGGGTGCCGCCGTGCACCACGCGGTGCCCGACGGCGTCCGCGCCGTGCTCGTCGAGGAACCGGCGGATCGGCTCCGCACCGCCCTCCCAGCGCTCCAGGGTCTCCTCGGCGATCGCCTCGTCGCCGTCCAGCAGACCGAGCTTCAAGCTGCTGGAACCCGCGTTCACGGTCAGCACCCTCATCGCGACGACCACGCCCAGTCCCGGATCTCCGGCATGTCCTCGCCGTGCTTCGACACGTAGTTGCGGTGCTCGATCAGCTTGTCCTGCAACGCTTCTCGCGCGTATGCCGCACTCGGGCCCAGCCGCGGCACCTGGTCGATCACGTCGATGGCGAGGTTGAACCGGTCGATCTGGTTGAGCACGCACATGTCGAACGGCGTGGTCGTGGTGCCCTCCTCCTTGTAGCCGCGGGCGTGGATGTTGTCGTGGTTGTGCCGGCGGTAGGTCAGCCGGTGGATCAGCCAGGGATAGCCGTGGAAGTTGAAGAGCACCGGCCGGTCGCGGGTGAACAGGCTGTCGAAGTCGGCGTCGGACAACCCGTGCGGGTGCTCGCGCTCGTCCTGAAGCCGCATCAGGTCCACCACGTTGATCACCCGGATGCGCAGGTCCGGGAAGCGCTCGCGGAGCAGGTCCACGGCGGCCAGCGTCTCCATCGTCGGAACGTCCCCGGCGCACGCCATCACCACGTCCGGCTCGCCGTCCTGATCGCTGCTGGCCCAGTCCCAGATCCCGATCCCCTTGGTGCAGTGCACGATCGCCGCGTCCATGTCCAGGTACTGCGGCGCGGGCTGCTTGCCCGCGACCACCACGTTGATGTAGTTCCGGCTGCGCAGGCAGTGATCGGCCACCGACAACAGCGTGTTCGCGTCCGGCGGCAGGTAGACCCGCACCACCTCGGCCTTCTTGTTCATCACGTGGTCGATGAACCCCGGGTCCTGGTGGGAGAAGCCGTTGTGGTCCTGCCGCCAGACGTGCGAGGTCAGCAGGTAGTTCAGCGATGCGATCGGCGCGCGCCAGGCGAGCCCCCGGGTGACCTTCAGCCACTTGGCGTGCTGGTTGACCATCGAGTCCACGATGTGCGCGAAGGCCTCGTAGCAGGAGAAGAACCCGTGCCGGCCGGTGAGCAGGTAGCCCTCCAGCCAGCCCTGGCAGGTGTGCTCGGAGAGGATCTCCATCACCCGGCCGTCGGGGGCCAGCGCGTCGTCGCCCGGTTCGGTCTCCGCGTCCCAGGCGCGCGACGTGGCGTCGAGGATCGCGTTGAGGCGGTTGGAGTTGTTCTCGTCGGGCGAGAAGACCCGGAAGTTGCGTTCGCCCTCGTTCAGGCGCATCACGTCGCGCAGGAAGCCGCCCAGCACCCGGGTGGCTTCGCCGGTGGTCGCGCCGGGCTCGTCGACCCGCACGGCGTAGTCCCGGAAGTCGGGCATCCGCAGCGCGCGCAACAGGATCCCGCCGTTGGCGTGCGGGTTGTCGCTCATCCGCCGGGTGCCCACCGGGTTGTGGTCCTTGATCCGCTGCACCGGCGCTCCGCTCGCCTCGAACAGCGCGGCGGGTTCGTAGCTGCGCAGCCAGGATTCGAGCTGGCGCAGGTGCTCCTCGTTCTGGCGCGGATCGCCGATCGGCACCTGGTGCGACCGCCAGGTGCCCTCCACCCGCTTTCCGTCCACAGTGTCCGGACCGGTCCAGCCCTTCGGGGTGCGCAGCACGATCATCGGCCAACGCGGCCGCTGAACCCGGCCGTCCCGGCGGACCCGGCGCTGGATCGCGGCGATCTCGTCCAGGCACCGGTCCAGCGTCGCGGCGAACAGGTGGTGCATCGGCTCCGGCTCCGAGCCGGACACCAGGAACGGCTCGTAGCCGAAGCCGCGCAGCATGCTGAACAGCTCCTCGTCCGGGATGCGCGCCGGCACCGTCGGATTGGCGATCTTGTAGCCGTTGAGGTGCAGGATCGGCAGCACCGCGCCGTCGCTCACCGGGTCCAGGAACTTGTTGGAATGCCAGCCGGCGGCCAGCGGCCCGGTCTCGGCCTCGCCGTCACCGATCACGCACGCCACGATCAGGTCGGGGTTGTCGAAGGCGGCGCCGAAGGCGTGCGAGAGCGAGTACCCGAGCTCGCCGCCCTCGTGGATCGAGCCGGGCGTCTCCGGCGCGACGTGGCTGGGGATGCCGCCGGGGAAGGAGAACTGGGTGACCAGGCGGCGCAGGCCGTCGTAGTCCTGCGCGACGTCCGGGTAGACCTCGCTGTAGGTGCCCTCCAGCCACGCGGCCGCGACCAGCCCCGGCCCGCCGTGCCCCGGCCCGATCACGTACATCATGTCCAGGTCGCGGACCCGGATCGCCCGGTTGAGGTGGGAGTAGACGAAGTTCAGGCCCGGCGTGGTGCCCCAGTGCCCGAGCAACCGCGGTTTGACGTGCTCGGGCCGCAGCGGCTCCCGCAGGAGGGGGTTGTCCATCAGGTAGATCTGCCCGACGGACAGGTAGTTGGCCGCCCGCCACCAGAGCTGCAGACCGTCGAGTTCCGCGGCGTCCAGGTGTTCGGACACGGCGGGCGTGGTCGTCCAGGTGGCCCCGGTCGCGGTGCTGGTCTCGCTGCTCATCCCGGCTCCTCAAGCTCGACACCCGCCAACCAGCGTGGGCGGCACCGGCCGGTTCGCAACTCGGCGGCGCTGGACCAGCGCTGATCCGGTCATCTGCGGAAAACCGCAGTCGATGAGTGCGGTGCACCGCATTCCGCGGCGCACCGCGGCGCCATAGCTTTGCGCATCGTGACCGGAAAGTTGATCAACAAGCGTTTCCCGGCCGCGGCCGGGGTCGCGAGCGCGCTCGCCGTGCTGGTGGTCCTCGTGTTGTCCGTACTGGGCAATGCGAGCACCCAGCAGCCTGCCCCGGCCTCGGCACCCGCCGGCGAGTTCAGCGCCGAGCGCGCTGTTTCCGAGCTCGGCAGATTCGCCACCGAGCCCCGTCCGATGGGCAGCCCGGCGAGCGACCGGGCCAAGGATCACCTCGTCGAACGGCTGCGCGCGGAAGGGCTGCAGGTGCAGGTCCAGCACTCGGTGGGCGTGCGCTCGGGCACCGGGCTGGCGACGTTCGGCCGGGTGGACAACGTGGTGGCGACTCTGCCCGGCAACGCATCCACGGGATCGGTCCTGCTCGCCGCCCACTACGACTCGGCGGCCGTCGGCCCCGGAGCATCGGACGACGGTTCCTCCGTCGCGGCGATGCTGGAGACCGTCCGGGCGCTGCGGGCCGGCGGGCCGCTGCGCAACGACCTCGTGCTGGTGATCACCGACGGCGAGGAGGACGGCTTGCTCGGCGCGAACGCGTTCGTCCGGGAGCACCCGCTCGCCCTTCGCGGCGGAGTGGTCCTCAACTGGGAAGCGCGGGGCGTCGACGGCCCATCGCTGATGTTCGAGACGTCGAAGGACAACGCGCGGCTGGTCGAAACGTTCACCACCGCGGTCGAGCACCCGCGAGGAGACTCCTCGATGGTCGCGATGTACCGGATGCTGCCGAACAACACCGATTTCACCGCCTTCACCCAGGCCGGTTTCACCGGCCTCAACTCGGCGTACATCGAGGGCTCGTCGCGCTACCACACCGCGGGCGACTCGATCGCGAACCTGGCGCCGGGCAGCCTCCAGCACCAGGGCGAGAACATGCTCGCCCTGGCCCGCGCCTTCGGCGGTGCCGATCTCGCCGGGCTACGTTCGGACCACGACCTGATCTACTTCCGCGCGCTCGGCATGACGATCACCTACCCCGACACGCTGGTCTGGCCGCTAGCCGGGCTCGCCGCGTTGTTGCTGGTGGGCGCCGTGGCGCTGGCGAGGTACCGACGGCTGGTCTCACTGCCGAAGGTGTTGGTGGGCGCGCTGTCCGCGCTGCTCCCGATCGGCGCTTCGGTCGTGCTCGCGCAGGCGATGTGGTCGCTGATGGTGGCGGTGCGCCCCGGCTACGACCTGATGGGCGGGCTGGTGCACCGCCCCCTGATCTTCCAGGTCGCCATCGTCGCGCTGACCGGATTCGCGCTGCTCTGCTGGTACCTGCCGCTGCGCAACCGGCTCGGCCAGGCCGCACTCGCGCTCGGCGGCCTGGCCTGGCCGACGGCCTTGGGCATCGCGTGCGCCGCGCTCGCGCCGGGGGCGTCGTTCGTGTTCACCGTTCCGGCGCTGGCGGGAGCTCTCGGCGCGGTCATCGCGTTGATGTTCCCGAGGTGGGCTCTCGTTCCGGTCTCCGCCGGTGCCTTGGTGTCCGCGATGGTGCTGCCTGCCGTCACTCGCAATGTCTTCCACGGCGTGGGCTTGGCCTTCGGCGGTGCCGGCGCGCTGCTAGTCGTTCTGCTCGGACTGGTGCTGCTGCCGATCGGCGAGCTGCTCTTTCCCGACCGCGCATTACGTCGTCGAAGCGTCGCAGTCATCCTGCTGTCGGCATTCGCAGTCGCCTGCGCCTCGGTGGGTGGCGGTCTTGCCGCGGACGGATTCGACGCGCAGCACCCCCGCCGCTCCCATCTCGCCTACGTGCTGGACGCGGACGCGAACACCGCGAGCTGGGTCAGCGCCGAGGACGAGCCGACCGACTGGACCAAGCAGTTCGTCGGCACCCGCAACACCGACCGACTCCCGGCCGGATACGCGCGGGGTGACCTGTGGACCGGCCCGGCACAACCGCTCGACGTCGACGGGCCGAGCGTGACCGGATCCCGCGCCGGGGACACCGTGACCCTGCACGTGTCCTCCGGCCGCGGTGCGGCGGACCTGGTGCTGCGCGTGGACCGGCCGATCACCGACGTCACGGCTCGTGCCCCCGGCAGCGCCCCGGTGTCGGTCCAGGTGTCCGGGACTCGCGCCGGAACGTGGCCCGGTGAGATCCGCTTCCGCGACCTGCCACCGGAGGGCGCGGACATCACCTTCCGCGCCCGCGGGAACGAGGTCCAGGTGACGGCGATCGACGAAACCCACGGTCTCGCCGCGGCCCCGGGCTTCCGCCCGAGACCACCGGACGTCGAGGCAGGCACCCGCGAAGACGGCGACCGCATCGCGGTCACCCGCACCTACCGGTTCTGACCAACGTGGACGATCGTTTCGCCTGGTGACCACCCGTGCGTACTTTGTGCTGCCATGGCGGCACAAAGTACGCACGGGCTCTGTGCAGCGGAAACCGTGCTACAGCAGGCGGTCGACGGTGATCTCGGCGGCGGAGCGGCTGGCCGCCGAGATGATGTCCAGCGCGGCCACCGCGTCGGCCGGGTCCACCGGCGGCGGCGCGCCGTCGCGCAGCGCCGCGACGACTCCGTCGTAGAACGCCAGGTAGTCGCCCGCTTCGCTGGGCACCCGGCGGACCTCGTCGCCGACGCCCAGGACACCCCACATCTCCTCGGGCTCCCGGCCCCACGTGTCGTCGACGGGCAGGCGCCCGGCGCGCAGCGCGGCCTCCTGCGGGTCCAGGCCGTACTTGGTGAAGGTGGCGGCGTCGCCGAGCACCCGGAAGCGCGGGCCCTGCTGCGCCGCGACCTTGCTCATCCACAGGTGCGAGCGGACCCCGTTGGCGTGGGTCAGCGCGATGAACGAATCGTCGTCCGCCCGCACCCCGTCGCGCCGGCAGTCGATCTCGGCGTAGACCGCCGCGACCGGGCCGAACAGCTGGAGGGCCTGGTCGATCAGGTGGCTGCCCAGGTCGTAGAGGACGCCCGCGACGTCCTCCGCCCCGCCGGAGTCGCGCCAGGTCGGCTTCGGCGTCGGCGACCAGCGCTCGAACCGCGACTCGAAGCGGTGCACCCGGCCCAGTTCGCCGTCGTCGAGCAGCCTGCGCACGGTGCGCATGTCGTTGTCCCAGCGGCGGTTCTGGAAGACCGTGAGCAGCTGCCCCTTCGCGGCGGCGTGCTCGATCAGCTGCCGCCCCTCGACCGAGGTCGGTGTGAACGGCTTGTCCACCACCACGGGCAGCCCCGCGTCCAGCGCGGCCTCGGCCAGCTCGACGTGGGTGCGGTTGGGGCTGGCGATCACCACCAGGTCCGGCTCGCGCGCCAGCAGCGCATCCATGTCGTCGACCACCGCGGTGTCGGGGTGCTCGACGCACACTCGCTGCTGCCGCTCCGGGTTGGCGGTGACGACCGCGTCCAGCCGCAGCGACGGGTGGGCGGCGATCAGCGGCGCGTGGAAGATCGCGCCGCCGACGCCATATCCGACAAGTCCGACTCGCAGTGCAGAACCCATGTCCCCATTAGACCGCCGCCAAGCCCACCCCCGCCCCACCGACCCCGCAACCGCCCTGGTGGGGCCGCAACCCGCCCTGGTGGGGCCGCAACCCGCCCTGGTGGGGCCGCAACCCGCCCTGGTGGGGCCGCAATTTCCATTGAAATCGAACCTTCAATTTCAATGGAAATTGCGGCACAGGGTCAGGCCGAGGCTTGGCGCGGGCGCACCTCGGCCTGACCGGGGCAGACCAGGCCGGTCTCGTAGGCCGTGATCACCAGCTGGGTGCGCGAACTGAGGTGCAGCTTCTGCATCACGTGGTAGAGGTGCGACTTGACCGTCAGCTCCGCTAAACCGAGGTTGCGGGCGATCTCGGCGTTCGACCCGCCGCGCGCGACCTCCAGCAGCACGTCCAACTCCCGCTCCGTCAAGACGCTCAGCTCGCTGCGCGCGTCCCGGACGCCCAGCGCCGCGAAGCGCTGCAGGAGCCGCTTGGTAACCCGCGGCGACAGCAGTGCGTCTCCGGCCGCGACCGTGTGCACGGCCTTGACCAACTCCTCCGGTGTGGCGTCCTTGAGCAGGAACCCGCTGGCACCGGCGCGCAGTGCGGCGTAGACGTACTCGTCGAGATCGTGCACCGTGAGCATGATCACCGAGGTCTCACCGCCGGTCTCCGCGATGATGTCGCCGGCCGCCGCAATGCCGTCCTTGCCGGGCATCCGCACGTCCATGAGCACCACGTCGGGCCGTCGGCGGCGCACCGCCGCCAACGCCGCATCGCCGTCGGCGGCCTCGGCCAGGACCCGCAGGCCCGGCTCGTTGGACAACAGGGCAACCAGTCCCGCGCGGATCATCGCTTGGTCATCGGCTACCAGGACAGTCGTGTCCGCAGTTTCCACGCCGGGCCTCCTCGGTCCGGACGGCCTGAATTCCGACTCAGGCCAGGTCCGAATTTTCCGGGCACGGTAGCACGGCTTCAAGGTGAAATCCGTTCAAAACCGGATGTGCGGTCAAGGTTCCGCCCAGCAGCGCAACGCGTTCCCGCAGGCCGATCAGCCCATGTCCCGACTCTTGGGAGACGGGCCTGCCATCCACCGCGTCGATCCCGCTGATTCTGTTGGTCACCTCGATCCGCAGCGCCTCGGGCCCGTAGTCCAGCAACACCCGCGCCCGGCCGGCCCCGGCGTGCTTGAGCACGTTCGTCATCGCTTCCTGCACGATCCGGTACGCGGTCATCTCCACGCCGGAGCCGAGCTCGCGGACCTTGCCGCGCCGGTCCAGCGTCCACACCACGTTCCCGCCGCGGACCGACTCGACCAACGCGTCCACCCCGTCCAGGCTGGGCGTCGGCTGCCAGTCCATCGGGTCCTGACCGGCCGGGTTGCGATCGCGCAGCACGTTGAGCAGGTTGCGCATCTCCCCCAGCGCGCCGCGCGAGGTCTGCTCGAGCTCCTGCAGGGTCTGCCGGGCATGATCCGGATCGCGGTCGATCAGCGCGCGAGCGACGCCCGCGCGCAGCGCGACCACGGACAGGTTGTGCGACACGATGTCGTGGAACTCGCGGGCGATGCGGGCCCGTTCGACGACCGCGGCATCGGCGGCGAGCTGATCGCGCGCCTCGTCCAGCAGCGTCATGGTCTGCTCCAGCTGCGCCGCCCGCCGACGGCCGATCCGCACCGCCCGGGCCCAGCCGACCACCATCACGAGGTTCACCACCGCGCCGGAGATCCGCAGCAGCCCCTCCACCGGCGTCAGCTCGTAGACGACGAGCTCGCTGACCGGGTAGACCATCGCGATCGTCGCGGCGCCCACCTCGCCGACCACCGAGTGGCGCACGCAGACGGAGTAGACCGCGACCAGGATCACCAGGTTCAGCCCGCCGATGTTCAGCTGCAGCAAGGTGAGCCCGACGGCGACCGCCAGCAGCGCGAACAGCACCAGCCACGGCGCCCGCCGGCGCAGCAGCAGCAGGCTGGTGGCGGGCACGCTCACCAGCAGCGGCCACCACCAGTCCATCCACGGTGGATGGTCGCCGATGGTCAGGTCGAAACCGTGCAGCACCGAAAGCACCAGCACGAAGGCGAGATCGCCGAGCACGGCGCGACGCGCGGTGGCCCACGCCAGCACGCCGGCCCGCGGCTCGACGACCGCGGCGCGGTCAATTGCGTGATCGACCAATCGAACCTGCCTCGAGACCGTTCCTGAAGCCGTCAGCGCGTCGGCGCAGATCGGGCTCGTGAGCGGGAATTCCGGTTCTTACCGGAACGAACACTCACGAGAACCAAGATCGTGTCCCACGCACCGACGCGCTTCATCCGGCGAAAGTCGTAGCGGCGAACCTACCCGTTCGCCGCCGCCGACCTACCTGGAACGGTCAGTACCCGCGCGCGACCCACTCGTCGAATTGCGGCCGGACCGCGCCAATCGTGCTGCTCTCCCCGTGTCCGGTCCGGACCTCGGTGTCCTCGGGCAGCGGCAGCAGGCGATCCCGGATCGACGCCACGACGACGTCGAAGTCCGAATAGGACCGCCCGGTCGCGCCGGGCCCGCCGGCGAACAGCGTGTCGCCGGTGAACACCACGCCGAGCTCGGGCGAGTACAGGCAGACCGCGCCCGGCGCGTGGCCGGGCGTGTGCAGCACCCGCAGGCTCGCGCCGCCGACCTCGATCACCTGGCCGTCGGCGAGCTCCCGGTCCGGCTCGCGGTCCGGGTGCACCAGGTTCCACAGCACCATGTCGTCGGGGTGCAGGAAGATCGGCGCGCCGACCGCGTCGGCCAGCTCCGGAGCCCTGCGCACGTGGTCGTCGTGGGCGTGCGTGCACACCACGCCCAGCACGCGGCGGTCGCCGACGAGCCGGCGGATCGCCTCGACGTCGTGCGGCGCGTCGATGATCACGCACTCGCGGTCGTCGCCGACCACCCACGCGTTGTTCTCGACGTCGAAGGTCTGGCCGTCCAGCGAGAACGTGCCCGACGTGGTCGTGTGGTCGATGCGCGGCGTCATCCGAAGGTCACCACCGAACGCAGCACCTCGCCGCGGTGCATCTTCTCGAACGCCTGCTCCACCTGGTCCAGCGCGATCTCCTCGCTGACGAACTTCTCCAGCGGCAACCGGCCCTGCAGGTAGAGCTCGATCAGCATCGGGAAGTCGCGTTCCGGCAGGCAGTCGCCGTACCAGCTGGACTTCACCGCGCCGCCGCGGCCGAACACGTCCAGCAGCGGCAGCTCCAGCTTCATCTCCGGCGTCGGCACTCCGACCAGCACCACGGTGCCGGCCAGGTCGCGCGCGTAGAAGGCCTGCTGGAAGGTCTCCGGGCGGCCGACCGCGTCGATCACCAGGTCGGCGCCGAAGCCTCCGGTGAGCTCCCGGATCGCCTCCACGGCATCGGTCTCGGTTGCGTTGACCGTGTGCGTAGCGCCGAACTGCCGCGCCCACTCCAGCTTCTTCGGATCCCGGTCCACCGCGATGATCCGCCGCGCGCCGACCATGCTCGCCCCGGCGATCGCGCCGTCGCCGACGCCACCGCAGCCCAGCACCGCGACGGTGTCCCCCGGCCCGGCACACCCGGTGTTGACCGCGGCCCCGATCCCGGCCATCACGCCGCAGCCCAGCAGCCCGGCCACCGCCGGGCGCGCCGCGGGATCGACCTTGGTGCACTGCCCGGCGTGCACCAGCGTCTTCTCCGCGAAGGCCCCGATGCCCAGCGCCGGCGACAGCGGCGTGCCGTCGGTCAGCGTCATCGGCTGCGCGGCGTTGTGGGTGGCGAAGCAGTACTGCGGCCGGCCCCGCTTGCAGGCCCGGCACACCCCGCACACCGCGCGCCAGTTGAGGATCACGAAGTCGCCGGGCTGCACGTCGCGCACGCCCTCGCCGACCGCTTCGACGATGCCCGCCGCCTCGTGCCCGAGCAGGAACGGATACTCATCGCTGATACCGCCCTCGCGGTAGTGCAGGTCGGTATGGCACACCCCGCACGCCTGCACCCGCACCACGGCCTCGCCGGGCCCCGGATCCGGAACGCGGATGGTCACCACCTCGACCGGTGCGCCTTTCCCGGTCGCCACCACCGCGCGGACGTCGTCGGCCACGAGCACCTCCAGCAAATCGTCGTTTCGGCCACCATCGTCGTACGCGCGCTCGACCGTCAGCAAGAGCGACACCGGATCGATCGTGAACACCCTGAGTCACTGATTGACTACTGTACGATTCCAGTGAGCGGGGGAGGACGATCATGACCGACATGCGCATCCCACCGGTCCGGGAAATGGACATCGCCCGGCCCTGCGCAGCCCGGATCTACGACGCCTTCCTCGGCGGCAGCCACAACCTCGGCTGCGAGCGGGCCTTCATGGAAGACCTGGAGCGGGAGCTGCCGCACATCGGCGAGTCGTACCGGGAGAACCGGGCGTTCGTCCGGCGCTCCGTGGAGTACCTGCTCGCGCACGGCGTCCGCCAGTTCATCGACCTCGGCTCGGGCATTCCCACCATCGGCCACGTGCACGAGGTGGCCCGGCGCCGGACCCGCGACTTCCGCGTGCTGTACGTGGACAACGAGCCGCTCACCGTCGCGCACAGCAAGCCGCTGCTGGCCGGCGAGCCGCGCGCCGAGATCATCCGGGTGGACTGCCGGAACCCGCAGGCGGTCCTGGATTCCCCGGAAGCCGCCGAGCTGCTCGACCTGGACCAGCCGGTGGCGCTGCTGATGGCGGCGGTGCTGCACTTCGTCCCCGACTCCGACGACCCGGTCGCGCTGGTCGATGCCTACCGCGACGCGCTGGTTCCCGGCAGCCACCTGGTGATCTCGCACTTGACCGGCAGCCACGACCCGGACGAGATGCGCATCCTGGCGGGCCGCTACGAGGAGACGACGGACCCGCTGCACCCGCGCGAAGTGGAGTGGATCGAGAAGCAGTTCGGCGACTTCGCGGTCGTCCCGCCGGGAACGACGTACCTGTCGGACTGGCGCCCGGAACCCGGCCGGACCCCGGCGAAGCGCCCCTACCGCCTGCTCTACGGCGGAATGGCCCGGAAGCCCTGACCAACTCCGGCACGCCCCGGGCGAGTTCCGATTTTGCCTAAAACTGGAACGCCCCCTCGCCGCCACTCACCCTCCCGATTTTGCCTAAAACTGGAACGCCCCCTCGCCGCCACTCACCCTCCCGATTTTGCCTAAAATTGGGCGGCCCGGACGCCTCCTAGCGGGCCTCACCTGGGTTTTCCAATTTTGCCTAAAATTGGGCGCCCGGACGGCAGCGGGCGCCGGGCCCGCCTGAAGTCGGCTCAGCGGCGGATGAACAGCAGCAGGACGCCCGCGAGGATCGCCGCGATTCCCGCCGCCAGCCAGGCCCCTGCCAGGCCCGCCTGCTCCGCCAGGACGCCGAAGAGCAGCGGCCCGAGGCTGCCGCCGAGGTAGATACCGGTCTGCGTGAACGAGGTGGCGCTGGCGACCCGGTTCGGGGCGATCTTGGCGACCGCGAAGTTCAGCAGCCCGGGCCAGGCCCAGCCCGCGCCGAAGCCGATGGACACGCCGATCAGGAACGCCACCGGCGAGTTCACCGCCATCAGCCCGAAGCCGATCGAACCGATCAGCAGCATCGCGGTGATCATCCGCACCAGGTTCGGGTTCTTGCGGTCCGCGATGACCCCCGCGCACAACCGGATCGTCAGCCCGGTCGCCGATCCCAGCGACAGCACCAATCCCGCCGCGGAGGGGCTGAACCCGACCTCGACGGCGGTGGTGGTGACGAACGCGCCGAGCGCGTTGGCCGCCGCCGAACCGAGGCCGCCGGAGATCGCCAGCAACAGCAGTGCGCCGCGGCCCGCGTCGCGCCCGCCGGAATCGGCACTGCGCGCGACGGACCGCTCGGCGTCCGGCAGCCGCGGCACCGCGACGGCGGCGACCAGGCCGACCACGCCGGCGATCACGAACACCCACCGCCAGCCGACGGTCAGCGCCACGGCGGGCACCGCGACCCCGGCCAGCAGCGTCGCGGCCGGGATGGAGGACTGCTTGACGCCGAAGCCCATGCCCCGGCGGTTGGCCGGGATGCCTTGCGCGATGAGCAGGTTGGAGGCCGGCTGGGCCAGCGAGTTCGGCAGTCCGGCCACCCACAGCAAGCCCAGCAGCCAGGGCACGCCGGGCGCCAGGGCCAGTCCGAACAGGCAGACCGAGCTGCCGAGCGCACCCAACCGCATGCCCTTTCGGGCGCCGATCCGCTCGACGACCCACCCCATCGTCCGGGACGACAGCGACGCGACGCCGAAGAAGCCGGCCGCGCCCACGCCCAGCAGCGCCGCACCGAATCCGAAGTCCTGCTGCAGCTGCACCCCCATGCCGCCGACGAGGAACACCGGGAACACCCCGACCGTCACGACCGCGGCCACGGATGACAGCACCCGCGGGATCCCGATGGTCCGCGGAGCCTGCTCGGCGACGGCCACTGCGGGCATGCGTCCTCCTCGCGGCACGTTGAGGTGCGGTGGTCTTACCAGCGTGCGAAGCGGCCGGATTTTTAGCAACGCTAACGTGACGCACGCCTCCCCGACCGTCTGGTTGACGCGCCCCGGCCGAGGCGCAAAGGTCGACAGCGTGGGTCGACAACAGGAAGACAGCGTGGTCGTGGCGCCCGGTTCCCGGCTGCCCGCGCCGGAGGTCCCCGACCTGGTGCTGCTGGATGCGGTGGAGCTGTCCTGGCTGATCCGCCGCCGGGAGATCACCTGCGTCGAGGTGATGGAGACCTACCTCCGGCACATCGACCGGCACAACCCGGCGGTGAACGCGATCGTGTCCCGCGCCGACGAGGCCGAGCTCGTCGAGCAGGCGCGGCAGCGCGACCAGGAACTCGACCGCGGCGACCCCACCGGCTGGATGCACGGCTTCCCGATCGCGGTGAAGGACCTCTCCCACGCGAACGGGTTCCCCACCACGATGGGCTCGCCGATCTTCGCCGACCAGGTCGCGACGACCGACGACCTGCACGTGCGGCGGATGCGGGAGGCCGGCGCGATCGTCGTCGGCAAGACCAACGTCCCCGAGTTCGGCCTGGGCTCGCACACCTTCAACCCGGTGTTCGACACCACGCTCAACGCCTACGACACCACGCGCAGCGCGGGCGGCAGCAGCGGCGGCGCCGGTGCCGCGCTGGCCCTGCGGATGCTGCCGGTCGCCGACGGCAGCGACTTCATGGGATCGCTGCGCAACCCCGCGGCGTGGGGGAACCTCGTGTCGCTGCGCCCCGGCTTCGGCCGCATCCCGACCGAGGGGTTCCTGAGCGAGCCCGCGGTGGTCGGTCCCATGGGGCGCACGGTGCGGGACATCGCGATGCTGCTGTCCACAATGGCCGGTCCGGACGAGCGCGCGCCGCTGAGCATCGAGCAGGACCCGGAGCTGTTCACCGGGAACCTGGAACACGACTTCGGCGGGGCCCGGATCGGCTGGATCGGCGATTTCGACGGCTATCTGGCCACCGAGCCGGGGCTGCTCGACCTGTGCACGGCGTCCTTCGGCGCCTTCGCCGAGATCGGCTGCGAGGTGGAGCCGGTGTCGCGCCGGCTACCGGTCGAGCAGGCCTGGGAGACCTTCCTGCTGTGGCGGGCCTGGACGGTCGGGCGCAAGAACGCCGAACTGCACGCCGACCCGGCCACCCGGGAGCTGCTCAAGCCGGAGCTGGTCTTCGAGATCGAGGGCTACCGGCGGCTGACGGTCGACGACATCGCGCGGGCCCTGACCGGCCGCGACGAGTGGTATGCCGCGGTGGCCGGGCTGTTCGAGGACTACGACTTCCTGCTCGCGCCGAGCGCGCAGGTGTTCCCGTTCGAGGCCGGGCAGCGCTGGCCGCGGCAGATCGGCGACCGGTCGATGGACACCTACCACCGCTGGATGGAGACGGTCGCGCCGTGGACGCTGTCCGGGCTGCCGATCGTCAACCTGCCGGTCGGCTTCAGCGAGTCCGGGCTGCCGATGGGGGTCCAGCTGATCGGCCGGAACCACGCGGAGTGGCCGCTCCTGCAACTGGCGCACGCCTACGAGCAGGCCACCGACTGGACCCACCGCGTCCTACCCCCCATGCTCCGCTGACCCCACCCCGATCGGGACCGCAATTTCCATGAGGTTTTTTTCAACCTCGTTCTGCGTGGCGGTGCGGGTAGCGGAACCTCAGAGGGACTGTGGGTACCCCTCTTGATGCATGTCCAAGTGGAACTTGCGGACCCCCGGCGTGTCACGGCCCGACATGCCGGGGACTGTGGACAACCCCGGCCGGCTGTGGACAACTTCCGCAATTTCAATGGAAATCGGACCTCTGATTTCCATTGAAATTGCGGCCCTCCGGCGCGCCGGACCCCGACACGCCGGAGGGCGTGGGCAACTCCGCAGGCGCATAACCCACCTACGACACCCGCACCGCCACGCAGATTGAGGTTGGAAAAGCCTCCTTGAAACCGTGGGGAGATCAGCCGCGGAAGGCCGCGAGGCCGGTCAGGGCCTGGCCGATGGTCAGGGCGTGCATCTCGCTGGTGCCCTCGTAGGTCAGCACCGACTCCAGGTTCGTCATGTGCCGGATCACCGGGTACTCCAGCGAAATCCCGTTGGCGCCCAGGATGGTCCGGGCCGCGCGGGCCACCTCCAGCGCACCGCGGACGTTGTCGAGCTTGCCGAAGCTCACCTGCTGCGGGATCAGCTCGCCGGCGTCCTTGCGCTTGCCGAGGTGCAGCGCCAGCAACCGTCCATTTTGGACGCGCACCGCCATGTCGGCGAGCTTGGCCTGGGTGAGCTGGAAACCGCCGATCGGCCGGCCGAACTGCTCGCGGGTGGTCGCGTAGTCCAGCGCCGCCTCCAGGCAGCTGCGCCCGGCGCCGACCGCGCCCCACACGATGCCGTAGCGCGCCTCGTTCAGGCAGGACAGCGGCCCGCGCAGCCCGGTGACCTCCGGCAGCACCGCGTCGGCGGGCAGCCGGACGTCGTCGAGCACCAGCTCGCTGGTCACCGACGCCCGCAGCGAAAGCTTGTGCTTGATCTCCGGCGCCGAGAAGCCCGGCGTGTCGGTCGGCACGACGAAGCCGCGCACGCCCTCGTCGGTCTGCGCCCACACCACGGCGACCGAGGCGACCGTGCCGTTGGTGATCCACATCTTGCGGCCGTTGAGCACCCAGTCGGAGCCGTCGCGGCGCGCGGCGGTGCGCATCGAGGCCGGGTCGGAGCCGTGGTCGGGCTCGGTCAGGCCGAAGCAGCCGATCGCCTCGCCCGCGGCCATCTGCGGCAGCCAGTGCTGCTTCTGCTCCTCCGAGCCCCACCGCCAGATCGCGAACATCGCGAGCGAGCCCTGCACCGAAACCAGCGAGCGCAGCCCGGAATCGCAGGCCTCCAGCTCCTCGCAGGCGATGCCGTAGTCCACTGCGGACAGTCCGGCGCAGCCGTAGCCCTCCAGGTGCATGCCCAGCACGCCGAGCTTGCCCAGTTCCCGGGCCAGTTCCCGGACCTGCGGGAGTTCGCCGCGCTCGAACCACTCCGCGACGTACGGCTGCACGTGGTCCCGGCACAGCGCGCGCACGCTGTCGCGCATCGCGAGCTGCTCCGGGGTGAATTCGGCGTCGATCCCCAGCGGATCGCGCGGGTCGAACGCGGGACGTTTTCCACCGGCACTCATTGCGGGCTCCTCCTCGAGACGAGCGGGGAAAGCTGTTGTTCGGAGTCCTCCAGCCAGGCGAGGACTTCCTCGGTGTGTTCGCCGAGCAGCGGCGGCGCCGCCACCTCGGCGGTGCCGTGGCCGGAGAAGTCGATGGGCGTGCGCACCTGCATCGCCGCGCCGCCACCGGGATCGACCATCGGCCGCAGTCCCAGCGATTCGGCGTAGTGCACGGCCCGCGACAGGTCGTTGACCTGGCCGCACGCGATGCCCACGCCCTGCAGCCGTCGCTGCCAGTCCGCGGCGGTCCGCGCGCCGAGCACGTTCTCCAGCTGCTTCGCCAGTTCCTCGCGGTTGGCCACCCGCTGCGCGTTGGTCGCGAACCTCGGGTCGTCGGGCAGCGCGACCAGGCCCAGCGCATCGCAGAGCTTGCGGAACTGCCCGTCGTTGCCGACCGCGACGGCCAGGAAGGCGTCCTCGCAGCGCAACGCCTCGTACGGCGCGATGCTCGGGTGCCGGTTGCCCATCCGCTGCGGCGCGACCCCGGTGGTCAGCAGGTTGCTCATCTGGTTCGCCAGCGACGCCAGCAAGCTGGACAGCAGGTTCACCTCGACGTGCTGACCGCGGCCGGTCAGCTCGCGGTGCCGCAGCGCCGCCATGATGCCCAGCGCCGCGTCCTTGCCGGTGAGCACGTCCACCAGCGCCACGCCGACCTTCATCGGCGCGCCGTCGGCCTCGCCGGTGATGCTCATCAGGCCGCCGAGCGCCTGCACCACGAAGTCGTAGCCGGGCAGGTGCGCGCCTTCCTTGCTGCCGAACCCGGAGATCGAGGCGTAGACCAGCCGCGGGTTGATGCCGAGCGCGCTCTCGTGGTCCAGGCCGTAGCGGGCCAGCGAGCCCGACTTGAAGTTCTCCACCAGGACGTCGGCGCGGCGGATGAGCCGGCGCGCGGCCTCCTGGCCGGCCGGGTCGGCGAGGTCGAGGGTGATGCTGCGCTTGCTGCGGTTGACGGACTCGAAGTAGGCGGAGCCGTGCTCGGTCCAGGGCGGTCCCCACGAACGCGTGTCGTCGCCGCCTTCGGGGCGTTCCACCTTGATCACCGTCGCGCCGAGGTCGGCGAGCAGCATGGTCGCGTACGGCCCGGCCAGCACCCGGCTGAAGTCCGCGACGACCACGCCCTCCAGCGGCAGCGTCTCCATGCACCCACCCTTCCGCCAGGCGGACCAGCGCGATCCGGCGCGGTGGCCCGAACAGCGGCTTGCCTCGCCGTGATATTGGATCCAATATACAGTTGTTCGGGCGGCGGTCAAGACGCCGGAGAACCGCGAAAGCCGGAGAGCCGATGCAACGACCACCCACCACCCAGGAGTTCGTCCTCGGCGAGCTCCGCAGGGCCATCGTGTCCGGGGAGCTGGCGCCGGGCCAGCCGATCCGGCAGGACACCATCGCCCAGCGCCTCGGCGTGAGCCGGGTTCCGCTGCGCGAGGCGCTGAAGACGCTGGAGGCCGAGGGCCAGGTGATCTACCAACCGCACCGGGGGTATTCGGTGGCGGAACTGTCGCTGAGCGACCTGCTGGAGGTCTACCGGATGCGCGAGCTGCTCGAATCGGAGGCCGCGGCGGTGGCCACCGAGCGGCTCACCGAGGCCGACCTGGCCCGCATCACCGACGCCCAGGTCGACGTCGAGAAGGCCGCCGACAGCGGCGACCTGGTCGCGATGATCGCGGCGAACCGGCGGTTCCACTTCGCGCTGCTGGAGCCCGCCGGAATGCCCCGCCTGCTGCGCGTCGTGCGCACGCTCTGGGACGCCACCGACGCCTACCGCGCGGTGTACTACAACTCCAGCACCAACCGCGAGCGCGTCCGCCACGAGCACGATTCGATCGTGGCGGCGGTCGCGGACCGACGGGCCGACGACCTCGTGCACCTGCTCGACGAGCACCGCAGACACGCGGTCGACGCGCTGCGCGCCACCATCGCGTCCGAAGTGGACTGATCAAGCCGGAGTTCAGGCCCGGAGCAGGATCTCCGCGGTCCGGCGCGCCTGGCGGACCGCGCCGTCGAAGCCCGCCGAGGCCGCGACCGTCGCGCCCTCGTAGAGCAGCAGGGCGCTGTCGGCGAAATCCGCCGGATCGGCCAGTTCGGCCGCCGCGGCGAGCTCCTCGAAGTACTCGCGCATCCACCGCTTCTGGCCGATGATCACCGCGCGGGCCGGGCTCTCCGGATCGGGGATCTCCGCCAGGGCGTTGACGAATCCACAGCCCCGGAAGCCCGCGCCGCCCATCCACGCATCGAGCGCGTCGAAGACCGCCAGCAGCTCGTCCGCCGGCGTGGCCGCATGCTCGGCGACCCACCGCTGGAGCCAGTCGCGCCAGCGCTGGTCCCGCTCGACGAGGTACGCCGTGACCAGCTGTTCCTTCGAGCCGAAGCACGCGTACAGGGTCTTCTTCGTGACGCCCGCTTCGGCGGCGATCGCCTCGACGCCGACGGCGTGGATGCCCTGCCGGTAGAACAGCTCGGCGGCCACGTCGAGCACCCGCCGCCCGGCCGGCGTCAGCTTCTCCAACAACTCCACGCCTCGACTATACCGACCGGTGTGTTGACACACCACGGCCGAGCATGCCTACCCTGGTAACCACACCGGTCGGTATACATACCCTGACCGGCGTCGAGACCCAGAACGGAGTGTTTCCCATGAGGGCAGTGCTGCTCACCGGCTTCGGCGGGCCGGAGAAGCTGGCGTACCGCGAGGACGTGCCCGAGCCGCACGCCGGGCCGGGCGAGGTGCGCATCCGGGTCGCCGCCACGGCGATCAACAACACCGACATCTGGACCCGCGAAGGCGCGTACGGCTCCCCCGACGACCCGGGGGCGAGCGCGGGCTGGCGGCGGGAGCCGCTGGAGTTCCCGCGCATCCAGGGCGCCGACGTGGTCGGCCGCATCGACCAGACCGGCACCGGCGTGCCCGGATCGCGGCTGGGCGAGCGGGTGATCGTCGACCCGATGCTCTACACCGGCGGCGAACGAGAACTGGTCGACACCGCGTACCTGGGCAGCGAGCGCGACGGCGGATTCGCCGAATTCACCACCGTGCCCGCCCAGAACGCCCACCAGATCGACAGCGACCTCGGCGATCCGGAGCTGGCGACCTTCCCCACCGCGTACGCGACGGCGATGCGGATGCTGAACCGGGCGGCCGTCGGCACCGGCGAGACCGTGGTGGTCACCGGCGCCTCCGGCGGGGTCGGCTCGGCGCTGATCCAGCTCGCGACGCTGCGCGGAGCGCGCGTCGTGGCGATCACCAGCGCCGCGAAGCGGGAGCGCGCACTGCGCCTCGGAGCGCAAGCGACGGTGGACCGGCGCGCCGCCGACCTGGAGGCGGCGGTGCGGGCCGCGGTCGGCCCGGCCGACGTGGTCGCCGACGTGGTGGCCGGCCCGAGCTTCCCCGCGCTGCTGCGGATGCTCGGGCCGCTGGGGCGCTACGTCGTGGCCGGCGGGATCGCCGGTCCGCTGGTGGAGACGGACCTGCGCACGGTCTACCTGCGCCAGCTGCAGCTGATCGGCTCGTCGTTCGGCACCCACGACGACTTCGCGCAGCTCCTGCAGCACATCGCCCGCGGCGAGCTGACGCCGCTGCTGGCCGGGACGTACCCGCTGCACGAACTGCCCGAAGCGCAGGAAGCCTTCGCCGCCAAGGACTTCTTCGGCAAGCTCGTGATCACCCTGGAGGGCGCGGCATGATCCTGGACCACGACCTGATCGTCGACGGGGTCCGGCTGGCCTACCGGCGGACTGCCGGCAGCACCGGCGAAACGCTCGTGTTCCTGCACGGAACGCCGTCGCACTCCCACATCTGGCGCAACGTGATCCCGCCCGTCGAAGCCGCGGGGCACGGCGTGCTGGCCTACGACCTGCTGGGCTACGGCGCCTCCGAGCGCCCGCCGAACCGCGACACCTCGGTCGAGGCGCAGGCGGAGCTGCTCGAAGAAGTCCTGGCGCAGCAGGAAATCCGGCGCTGCGCGCTGATCGCCCACGACATCGGCGGCGCGGTGGCGCAGATCTTCGCCACCCGCCACCCGGACCGCGTCGAACGCCTGGTGCTGATCGACTCGGTGAGCTACGACTCGTGGCCGTCGAGCACCTGGCGGGACATCATCCGCGACCACCTCGCCGATCACGCCGCCATGCCCCAGGCGGAGTTCGAGGCGATGCTGACCCGCCAGCTGGCGATGACGGTGGCGGACCCGACCCGGATGACCGGCGAAACCCTGGAGGCCTACCTCGCTCCGCACCGGACACCGATGGGCCGGGCGTCGTTCTTCGAGCACCAGGTCCGCCACTACGACTCGGCGCCGACGCAACGGGTGGCCCCGCTGCTGAAAACCCTTGCGGTGCCGACGAAGATCGTGTGGGGAGCCGGGGACCGCTGGCAACCGCTCGCCTACGCGCAACGCCTGGCCGAGGACATCCCGGGCGCGGAGCTGTCGATGATCCCCGGCGCGGGCCACTTCCCCATGGAGGACGACCCGGCCCGGATCACCGAAGAAATCCTTACCTTCCTGAACGCCTGAGCGCAGCTCGTGAGTGCGAAAACCGGCTAGAACCGGTCTTCGCACTCACGACCGCGCGAGCGGTCAGTTGTCGTAGGTGTAGAAGCCCTTGCCGGTCTTCTTGCCCTTGAGGCCGGCGTCGAGCATCCGCTGCAGCAGCGGCGGGGCCGCGTAGGTGGGCTCGGCGTACTCGGCGTACATCGAGTCCGCGATGGCCTTCAGGGTGTCCAGGCCGACCAGGTCGGACAGGCGCAGCGGGCCCATCGGGTGGGCGCAGCCCAGCACCATGCCCTTGTCGATGTCCTCGGCGGTGGCGAAGCCGCCCTCCAGCATCCGGATCGCCGACAGCAGGTACGGCACCAGCAGCGCGTTGACGATGAACCCGGACCGGTCCTTGGCCCGGATGGTCTCCTTGCCCAGCTGCTCACCGGCGAACGCCGTGGCCCGCGCCACCGTGTCCTCGGCGGTCAGCAGCGACGGCACGAGCTCGACGAGGTTGAGCACCTGCACCGGGTTGAAGAAGTGCACGCCGATGACCCGTTCCGGGCGCTTGGTGGCGCCGGCGAGCTTGGCGATCGGGATGGACGAGGTGTTCGACGCCAGGATCGCCTCCGGGTCGGACACCACCTTGTCCAGCTCGGCGAACAGCTTGAGCTTCAGCCCCTCGTCCTCGGCGATCGCCTCGATGACCATGTCGCGGTCTTCGAGGTCGGCGACCGTGGTGGTGAAGTGCAGCCGGGACTGCGCCTCGTCGCGCTCGGCCTCGGTGAGCTTGCCCTTCTCCACCCCGCGGTTGAGCGACTTCCACAGCCTGGACCGGCCGGCGCGCGCGGCCTCGGCGTTGACCTCGCACACGATCACGTCGATGCCGGCTCGGGCGCCGACCTCGGCGATGCCGCCACCCATCTGCCCGCCACCGACGACTCCCAGGCGTTCGATCTTCGTCACCACACCGATCCTTCCGCTTCCGGCTGCGCTGCCGCTGCAGGGCCTTCGTCGGCCAGATCATGCCAAAAACAGCGATTACCGACCGGTAAACAGTGCGCTAGGCCACGTCGATCACACCGCCGCGCGGGAAGGGTGGGCCGTACGGAGCCGGGCCGGTTCCCCCCGGGCCCGGCTCCGCGCGGTCGGACCCCCCGATCCGACCCTGACCCCCTGAAGTTCTTTCAGGTTACAGCACGCTCTGCGCATGAATGCATGCACGCCGGGCATGGGTTCGCGCTGGTCAACCCGGCTGGCACACCGGGCAGAAGAGGGTGCTGCGGCCACCGATCCTCAAGCGCCGCAAAGCCGACGAGCACCGCGTACACCTCCGGTCCGGCTCGTCGCGGTGCCCGGTCAGCCACGACGCGCCGTCCGGAACCCGGCCCGCGCGAACCGCCACCCGCAGCATCTCGCGCATCTCGCGATGCAACCGGCCGAGATCGCCGTCGCTGAGCTCCGCGGTGGAGCGGTTCGGGTTGATCCTCGCTCGCCAGAGGATCTCGTCGGCGCAGATGTTGCCGAGCCCGGCGAGCACCGTCTGATCCATCAGCGCCGGCTTGAGGCCGCGCCGGGTGCGGGTGAGCCGCGAGCCGAACTCGGCGGCGTCGATGCGCTGCGCGTCCGGGCCGAGGTCGGCCAGCAGACCGTCCACTTCGTCCCGTTCCCGCGCGAGGTGGATGCCGGTCAGCTTCCGCATGTCCCGGTAGCGGAGTTCGCCGGCGGCGAAGTCGAACACGACCCGGTCGTGCGCGTGCAGTTCCTCGTCGTGGGCGCACCACTGGAGATTCCCGGTCATCCCGAAGTGCACCAGCAAGGTCGGCGGCGCCGCCGAAGCGTTCACGGCGGGCGCCGTCGGGATCAGCAACCACTTGCCGTGCCGCCGCGGCTCGGCGAAGAACCTGCGCCGCAACGCGCGCTGGAACGCGTCTGCGCCGATGCCGCGCAACACTTGCGCGTCGTGCACGCGCACCTCGCGCACCTGCTTGCCGGTCGCCTGCTCCGCGACCCGGCGAAATCCCGCTACGTCGGGCAATTCGGGCATGCCTCCCGGCTACCCGCCGACGCGCCGTCCTAGCGGCCGTTTCGGAAGAGCTCCGATCCCGAGAGCACCCGGCACCGGTGGCGATTTCGCGCGAAATCGCCGCCCCAGACGGCCGCGCCTCGCACGTGCCGCACCCGTTCCCGAACGAGCCTTAGCAGGTTCCGCTCGGCTTCGAGAGAATCCGGGCCATGAACGTCCCACCTCTGCGCCGCGTGATGGTCGCGCGCGACCCGGGAGAACAACACCGCGTGGCCACTCCCCTGGAGCTGCTGTTCGACCTGTGCTTCGTCGCAGCCGTCGGTCAGGCCGCCGTGCAGCTGCACCACGGGTTCGCCGAGGGGCACTTCGCCGAGTTCGGCATCGGCTACGCCATGGTGTTCTTCGCGATCTGGTGGGCCTGGATGAACTTCACCTGGTTCGCCTCCGCCTTCGACACCGACGACGCCCTCTACCGCGCGCTGACGCTGCTGCAGATGGGCGGGGTGCTGGTGCTCGCCGCCGGGGTGCCCGGCACGTTCCACGACTACGACTTCACCATCGTGACCATCGGCTACGTGGTGATGCGGTTGGCGATGGTCGCCCAGTGGCTGCGCGCCGCGCGCGAGCATCCCGGCAGCCGCGGTTGCTCGCTGCGGTACGCGGCAGGCATCTCGGTGGTGCAGATCGGCTGGCTCCTGCGGCTGGCGCTGCCGCACCCGTGGGCCGAGGCCGGGTTCGCGGTGCTGGTGCTGGCCGAACTCGCGGTTCCGGCGTTCGCCGAGCGGCGCGATCGGACCCCTTGGCACCCGCACCACATCGCGGAGCGCTACGGGCTGTTCACGATCATCGTGCTCGGCGAGGTGGTGCTGGCCGTGACCGCCGCGATCCAGGAGGACGTCTCCGACGGCGGTTGGTCCCCGGAGCTGCTGGAGATCGGCATCGGCGGGCTGCTGATGATCTTCGCGATGTGGTGGATCTACTTCAAGCACTCCGCGGTCGAGCAGCTGCGCGACACGAAGCGCGCCCCGCTGGCCTGGGCCTACGGCCACTACCTGGTGTTCTCCGCTGTCGCCGCGGTCGGCGCCGGGCTGGAGGTGGCCATCGACGTCAACGCCCACAAGGCGCACGTGAGCACGGTCGCCGGAGCGCTGACCGTCGCGATCCCGCTGATCGTCTACCTGGTGACGGCGGGCGTACTGCACTCCCGGATGGCCGACGCCGGCCCGCCGGTGCTGGTGCTGACGGGGGTGGGCTGCGCGCTGCTCGTGGCGGTGGCGCTGCTGGCGGACCGACTCACCATCTCGGGTTCCGTGCTGACGATGGGAATCCTGATGGCCCTGGTGCTCGTCGCCGGGCTTTTCCTCCAGTATCGCCGGATTTCGGTGCGATGACCGACCGCCGTGGCCCCGTGCGCGCGGGGCCACGGCGCGAAGTCACCGCTGCAGAGCGGCCTCGGCGGCGTCGAGATCCTCGACGACGTCCAGGACGCCCCACCGCACCGGCCACGCGAAGCGCCGGTCCACGGTCCAGGCCAGCACCGCGTCGAGGTCGGCATCCTCCGGGCCGATCACCAAGGACGCCGCCGGGCCCACGGCCGGCTTGGCGATGGTGCACCAGGTCGACTCGTCCAGCGGGAACGAATCCTCCTGGAACATGTCGCCGATGAAGTCACCCTCTTCCACGGGGCGCAGTTCCTCGTCGGATTCCTGGCCGAATTCGAAGTCACCGACGACCTCGCCGGTCAGGGCGCGCACGAACCGCAGCGTGTACTCCCCCATCACGGCGAGCACCCCGGAGGCGCCCCACAGCACCGCCGTCGTCTCCGCCGGCACCTCGATCGACCGCACGCGCGCCGGCTCGTCACCCAGCGACCACACCTGGACCCGTCCGTCGGCCGTCAGGCACGCACCGTGCTCCCCCGACGGATCCCACGCCCAGGGGCGCTCGGGCCCCGCATCGTGCATGCCGATCTTCTCGGTCGTGTCGATGTCGAGGTGGAAGCGGCGGCCGTCCTCGTCGTGGACGTCGACGCCGCCGCCATCCGGCAGCACGATCGCCAGCCGCGCGGCCGCATCGCGCATGCCCCAGTGCAGCATGCCCGGGGTCTGCTCGACCGATTCGCCGACCTGGTCCCCGGTGCGGGCGTCGAGCACGGTCAGCGTGCCGGGCTCACCGCTCGCGACGGCGGCGACCAACCGGTCGTCCGGGCTCCACGCGAGCGGGATGCTGAGGCCGTTCCAGCGGGCATCGCCGATGCGCGCCACCCAGCGCATCCGCCCGCCCGGCACGTCGACGACGCAGGCCACCGGGCCGTCGTCGCCCAGGAGCCGGGTGCCGTCGCGCGACCACCGCACCCGGGCGAAGAAGAACTCGTAGCGGCCCGGCTCGCCGTCACGGCCGATCTGCGACGGTCCGAGCAGCTGCCTGGCGTCCGCCGGGATCGGCTCGGGGAGCAGTTCGGGCCGCGGGCCTTCGAGGTGGTCGAACTGGTGGGCGTAGACGACCTCGCCCCGGTCCAGCGGCGCGATGCAGCCCATCACCTCGTGGCTCGTGCGCATGCTGACGTACGCGCGGCGGCCATCGGGTGCCAGCGCGAAGGTCGCGGAGGAGTCGTTCCCGTCCGTCACGTCCGCGTAGCCGTGGGGATTGGCGCTCTGCCCGAAGGGATCCCAGACCCCGACCTGGTTGGTGCAGAACCCGACGGCGAGGCGCGTGCCGTCGGCCGACCACTGCACCGTGCCGCGGTCGCCCAGCCAGCCGACGCCGCCGTCGATCACGATCTCGTTGACGGCGCGCCCGGTGCTCATCTCCCAGACCTGCACCGTGCCCGCTTCCGCGTCTTCGCCCCACCGGCCGGTGGCCAGGTGCCGACCGCACGGGCTGAGCTCGAAGTCCAGCAGCCCGCCGCCGTCCTCGTAGGCGGGATGGGCGTGCGGATGGCGCAACCGAGCGCCGCGCGCCACCACTTGCCCGGTCGCCAGCCGGTGCGCCTGCGTGACACCGTGCTCGCGTTCGAGCTCGGCCAGTTTTTCCCGCAGCGAAGGCAAATCCCGCGCCGGCGCGAACGCCGCCCAGTCCGCTTCCCTGAGCAGGCCGAGCAATTCCGCCGGGCCGTTCGCCGCCGCCAACGCGTCGTGATCGGCGAAGGTACCGCCGGCCTGCTCGCCTCGGAGCAGCAGCTCGTACAACTCGGCTTCCGGCAGCATCGGCAAGCCGAGCTTCTGCTCTTCCAGGTCCGGTAAGCGAACCGAGAACACGACTTCCCCGGACAGCACCACATCCGGCGCGGCATCCGGCTCGACCACTTGGGCGCCGAGCTCCGCCAACCGCCGCTCCAACTCCTCCCGGGAAACCGGCGCTTCGGTGCCCGACAGGTATACCTTCTTGCCCTTCAAATCCATGATCGACCACAGTAGAGGTGGCCTCCGACGACCGATGGCGAATCGGCGCCGGGCTGGCCGTCCGGGTGTGCGGCGGTGCGCATACCCTGTGGATCCCGATTCCTTCGAGGAGGCGGCATGCGAGAAGGCGACGTGGTGGCGGACTTCGCGCTGACCGACCAGCGCGGCAACGAACGCAAGCTGTCCGGCCTGCTGGTCGACGGCCCCGTGGTGCTGTTCTTCTACCCCGCGGCGATGACGACCGGCTGCACGGCGGAGACCTGCCACTTCCGCGATCTGTCCGCGGAGTTCGCCGAGCTCGGCGCCCAGCCGGTCGGGATCAGCACGGATTCGGTCACCAAGCAGCAGAAGTTCGCCGATGCGCACGGCTTCGGCTTCCCGCTGCTGTCCGACTTCGACGGCACCGTGGCCCGCCAGTTCGGCGTGAAGCGGCGCTTCGGCCCGATCCCGGTGAAGCGGCACACGTTCGTCATCGACGAGCAGCGGCGGGTGCTCGCGGTGATCCGCAACGAGTTCCGGATGGCCGCGCACGCCGACGCCGCGCTGGATGTGCTCCGGCGGGGTGCCTAGGTCGTGGTTCATGAGCGGCGGTAGCCGCTTGCGGTGCGGGACTCAACTCGCGCCGCCGCGGGTCCACGGTGCCCACTCCTCCGGAGTTCTCCCACCGAGGAGGCAGCGGTAATTCCCGCAGGGGCCGCCACCCGCACCGCTACGCAAACCAATTTCGAAACACTCTCTAGGCAGGCCCGGTTCCGCGGGCGAGCGGCGCCCGCCAGCCGTAGCGCAGGGCGAGCAGCCTGACGACGATCGCGAGCAGCGCCGCGAGCGAGCTGGTGATCGGCGTCAGCACGCCGGCCACGGCCAGGATCGACACCAGCGCGCTGCCGAGCAGGGCGGGCACCGCGTAGATCTCGCTCTTCGGGTGCAGCAGCGCCGGGATCTCGCCGGCGAGCAGGTCCCGAGCCACGCCGCCGCCGATCGCCGTCGCCGCGCCGAGCGCGATCGCCGCCAGCGGATGCATGCCGAAGTTCAGCGCCTTGATGCTGCCCGCCACGCAGAACACGCCGAGGCCGACCGCGTCGAAGAACATCACGAAACGCCGGATCCGGGCCAGCCTCGGATGCCAGAAGAAGACCACGACCGCGGCGACCAGCGGAGTGGTGAAGTAGGCGACGTTGGTGAACGCCACCGGGGGCACCGCGCCGATCACCAGGTCCCGGAACAGCCCGCCGCCCAGCGCGGTCACCTCGGCGAGCACCACGATGCCGACGGCGTCGAAGCGCTTCCGCACGGCGAGCAGCGCGCCGGAGAGCGCGAAGGCGAAGATCCCGACCAGGTCGAGGATCTCCTGCACCAGCGGATTCACGATCGCGGTATTCACCGCGACATTCTCACCGCCACCGCCGGGGCGCCCCCAACCGGCCGCAGGTTAGCAGCGCATTCGGCCGGCTCGGGCGGCCGAACGCGCCCGCGTTCTCAGCGGTTCTTCCGGAATGCATTCGGTGAGGGTCTCAGCCGATCGGGCTACGAGAATTCGCTCAGGCGGGCGGGTTCTCGCAGGTGGGGTTGAGGAGCTTCTGGACGTCGGGGCCGTCGACGTTCTGCTTGGTGATCAGCACCGCGCCGGTGTCCGGGTCCGGCAGCGGGTCCGCCGAGCCGCGGATCTTGCCGATCGCCGCGTTCACCGACGCGTAGCCCATCTTGAACGGGTTCTGCGCGATCAGGCCGGTGATCACGCCGTCCCGCAGGCCCTGGATCTCGCCTTCCGAGGTGTCCCAGCCGATGACCTTCACCTGGCCGGCCTTGCCCGCCTGCCGCACCGCCTCGGCCGCGCCGAGCACGCTGGGCTCGTTGGCCGCGTAGATGGCGTTGAGGTCCGGGTTCGCGGTGAGGATGTCCTGGGTGACCTGCAGCGCCCGGTTGTAGTCGCTGCCGCTGGACTGCTGCGCGACCAGCTGCAACCCGGGGTGCTTGGCCAGGCCCTTCTTGAAGCCCTCGGCGCGCGTCTCGTTGGTGCTCGTGCCGGGCTGGAACTCGATGAACGCCACCTTGCCGCGGCCGCCGAGCTGCTCGGCGAGCGCGTCGGTGGCCTGCTCCGCGGCGGCGACGTTGTTCGTCGCGAACACCGGCACGTCCGGCGGCTGCGGCGTGGTGCCGGAATCCATGTTGACCACCGTGGTGCCCTGGCCCTGCGCGGACTTGGTGATGTCGGCCAGCGCCTTGGCATCCGTCGCCGCGTACACCAGGCCCTTGACGTCGCCCTGCGAGAGCAGGTCCTGCAGCAGGCTCTGCTGGCCGCTGACGTCGCTCTCGGCGTGCACCCCGTCCCAGTGGATCGTCACGTCCGGGTGCTTGGACCCGGCGCACTCGGCGCCGACCCGCACCTTCTCCCAGAAGTCGAAACCGATCGCCTTCGGCACCACGGCCAGCTTGATCGGCCCGCCCTGCTGGACGCCGCCGCCGGTCTGCTCGCGCACCCCGACGCTGCACCCGGCGGCAGCAACCGAAAGCAGCACGCACGTCGCGGTCAGTACCTTCTTCATCGGCCGAGCTCCCTTGCTCATCGCGGCTTGCTGAGTTGGTGTTCGGGTCTTGTCTTGAAGCGGCGAAACCGCTTGGGCCCACGCACCGCCGTGGGTTCTCGGACGCTTCCTGACGAGGACAGCCCCCTTCACCGCGTATTGGGCTCCCTCGGTCCGGGGACCGTCTGCAACTCCCGCTGAGGGGCCGCTACCCGCACCGCTGCGCACAGCGAGCTTTGCAGCAAATTCCTCATGTGGCGTCGCCGCCGAGCTTGCGCCGTTGGTACCGGTCCCACCAGACCGCCAGCCAGATGATCACGCCGATCAGCACGTTCTGGTAGAAGGTGCTGATGTTGAGCTGGACCGCCCCGTTGCGGATGACCGCGACCAGGAAGGCCCCGATCAGCGACCCCCACACGGTGCCGCGACCGCCGAACAGGCTCGCCCCGCCGATGACGACCGCGGCGATGACGTCGAGTTCCAGGCCCTCGCCGAAGTTCGGCTGACCCGAGTGGATCCGGGACGCCGCGATCATGCCGCCGAGCCCGGCCAGCGCGCCGGAGAGCACGTAGACGGACGTGGTGTAGCGCCGCACCGGCACGCCCGACAGCCGCGCGGCCTCCATGTTGGAGCCCATCACGTAGGCGTAGCGGCCGAGGCGGGTGCGGGTGAGCACCACGTGCCCGGCCACCGCGACGAGCGCGATGAGCAGCACCGGGATCGGGATGCTGTTGACGACGCCCTGCCCGAGCAGCCGGAACGACTCCGGCGCGCCGAACACCGCGACGGCGCCGGTGGCGATCAGCACCAGCCCGCGGGCGACGCTGAGCATGCCGAGGGTGGCGATGAACGGCGGCAGCCCGACCACCGACACCAACAGCCCGTTCACCAGCCCGGCCACCGCGCCGACCAGGATGCCGCCGACGACACCCACCAGCGGGTTGAAGCCGTACTCGGCCATCAGCAGCACGCCGAGCACCCCGGACAGCGCCGCCACCGAACCCACCGACAGGTCGATGCCGCCGGTGATGATCACCAGCGTCACGCCGACCGCCATCACCGCGTTCACCGAGGTCTGCGAGCCCAGGTTGAACAGGTTGTCCGCGGTGAGGAAGGCCGGCGCGATGATCGACAGCACGATGAACACGACGATCAGCGCGCCTGCCGCGGCGACCTGCGAGACCGCGCCGGAGAGCCGGTCGCCCAGCGCGCCCAGCAGGCCGTGGTCCCCAGTGGACGGTGACTTGGTCCGCTCAGTCATGAGTTGCCCCCGTTTTCGGGATTGCGGGCTCCGGTCGCCAGCGCGACGACGCGTTCCTCGGAGAACTCCGCGCGGCGGACCTCCCCGGTGATCCGCCCGCCGCGCATGACCAGGATCCGATCGCACATGTTGAGCAGCTCCGGCAGGTAGCTGGAGATGAACACCACCGCTTTCCCGCGCGCGGCAAGGGAATCCATCTGCTGGAACATCTCCGACTTGGCCCCGACGTCCATGCCGCGGCCGGGTTCGTCGAAGAACAGCACCTCCGCGCCGGTCTCCAGCCACCGCGCCAGGATCACCTTCTGCTGGTTGCCGCCGGAGAGCAGCCGCACCGGGCGCCCCACCCACGGCACCCGGATGCGCAAGCCGTCGCGCTCCCGCTCCGCGATCCGCCGCTCGCCGGCGAGGTCGATCAGGCCGGCGCGCATCGGCAGCTTCGCCATCGTGATGTTCTTGTCCACCCCCAGTTGGAGGGCAAGACCATCGGTCTTCCGGCTCTCGGTGAGGTATCCGATGCCGGCGGCGATCGCGTCGGACGGGCCGCGGATGCGCAACCGCTTGCCGTCCAAGGTGATCGTGCCCGCATCCGGCAGTTCCGCGCCGAACACCGCGCGCGCCAGCTCGGTGCGCCCGGCCCCGACGAGCCCGGCCAGCCCGACGATCTCGCCGGCCCGGACCTCGAAGGAAACGTCGCGGACGACGTCGTCCCGGATGAGCCCGTCGACCTTCAGCCGCACCTCGCCGGGCGCGTTGTGGTGGCGCGGGTACAGGTTCGCCACTTCGCGGCCGACCATGAGCTGCACCAGCCCGGCCTCGTCCAGTTCGGTCACCGGCCGGGTGGCGACGACCGCGCCGTCGCGCATCACGGTCACCCGGTCGCCGATCTCGAAGATCTCGTCCAGCCGGTGCGAGATGTAGAGCACCGCGATGCCCTTGGCGGTCAGCTCCCGGACGATGCCGAACAGCTCTTCCGCCTCCCGCTCGGTGAGGCTGGCCGTGGGCTCGTCCAGGATGAGCACTTTCGCCTGCACCGCAAGGGCTTTCGCCAGTTCGACGCGCTGCTGCTCCGCAGTGGACAGCAGCGCCACCCGCCGCCCCGGGTCGATGTCCAGGCCGACGTGGCCGAGCAGCTCCCGCGCGGCGCGGCGTTCCTCGGCCCGCGAGATCCACCCGCCGCGGCCGGGTTCGTGGCCGATGAACAGGTTCTCGGCCACCGACAGGTCCGGCGCCAGCGCGAACTCCTGGTGGACCATGGACACGCCGAGCCGCCGGGCCGCGCCGGGCCCCTGGTAGGCGACCGGGACGCCGTCCAGTTCGATGCGGCCACCGCTGGGCTGTTCGATCTGGGCGATCAGCTTCATCAGCGTCGACTTGCCCGCCCCGTTCTCCCCGGCGAACACGTGCACCTCGCCGGGCGGGATGGCGAGCGTGACGTCGGAGACCGCGACCACCCCGGGAAACCGCTTGCCCACGCCGTGCAGCGCGACGGAGGGTCGGTCCTGCTCGGTGGACGTCACGAAACGCCTCCCATCGGATCCGCGTGATCGTTCCTTCGGGCTCGCAGTGCGCCGGATCATACCCACAACGAACTCCCGGGGAAAAGGTTGGAACGAAGCCAAGTATTCGATTACCAGTGCGTCGCCGCCAGGACCGGTCGGGTGGACCCGCGTACGCCGGGGCCGCGGATCCGTAAGCTCATTGGGGACGAATCCACGATCTTCGAGGCAGGAGGCTGAGGTCCCGTGCAGCCGTTGCTGGCCAGCGACCCGACGCGGGTCGGCGACTACCGGCTGCTCGCCCGGCTGGGCCGCGGCGCCATGGGCGGCGTCTACCTCGGCCGCTCCCGCGGCGGCCGCGTGGTGGCCGTCAAGGTCGTCCGGGCCGACCTCGCCGAGGACCCGGAGTTCCGCGAGCGGTTCCGCCGCGAAGTGCACGCCGCCCGCTCGGTCGGCGGGTTCTGGACCGCGGCGGTCGTCAACGCCGACCCGACCGCCGAGCAGCCGTGGCTGGCCACCGAGTACGTGCCCGGGCCGACGCTGCACCAGGCCGTCGTGGACCACGGCCCGCTGCCGGAGGCCACGGTGCGCAGCCTGGCCGCCGGGCTGGCCGAGGCGCTCGGCGCGATCCACCGCGCACACCTGGTCCATCGCGACCTGAAGCCGGCCAACGTGCTGCTCGGCCCGGACGGGCCGCGGGTGATCGACTTCGGCATCTCGCGGGCGATGGCCGGCAACGCCCTGACCGCGACCGGCATGTTCCTGGGCACGCCGGGCTTCTTCTCCCCGGAGCAGACCCTCGGCACCGAGGTCGGCCCGCCCAGCGACGTGTTCTCCCTCGGCGCGGTGCTGGTGTTCGCCGCGACCGGTACCGGTCCGTTCGGCGAGGAGAGCACGGCGGCGCTGCTGTACCGGGTGGTGCACGCCGAGGCCGACCTGGCCCAGGTGCCCGACGGGCTGCGGCCGCTGCTGGCGGCCTGCCTGGCGAAGGACCCGGCCGACCGGCCGAGGCCCGGCGACCTGCTCGACCAGATCGGCGAATCCAGCCCGCAGGGCAACTCCTGGCTGCCGGCCGCGATCAGCGACGTGATCGCCCAGCACGCCACCCAGCTGCAGCAGACGGCGAACGCGCCGCTGCCGGACACTCCTCCGCCGCAGCAGGTCCCGGCGACGCCCAGGCCCGCGACGCGCTCCTACACGCAGGCCCAGAACGCGGCGCCGCCCGCACCGGTCGCACCGGCTCCCGTGCCGCCCGCTCCCGTGGTTCCCGCGGCGGTGGCGCCCGAACGCATGCGGGACAAGATCGTCCCGGCGCGCCCGAGGCAGACCGCGCAGAACCAGCATCCGGTGGCGCGGGTGCGCAAGGACAACCCGGGCCCTGTGTTCGCCACCGGTGGCCGGTTCCGCGCGGCGATGTCGGCGCTGATCTGCGCGTTGATCATGTTCGGCGCCAACCGGGTGTTCCAGACCTACGGCGGGCTTTCGACCGAGCACGTCGCGATCTTCCGGCTGGGCATGCTGCTGCTGGCCATCAGCATGCTCTGGTCGATCGGGCGGGTGCTGCTGCCGAGCCTGCGCCTGAAGATCAACAGCGACGGGTTGCTGATCTCCCGGCTGGGCCTGACGCGGGAGATCCCGTGGAGCCAGGTGAACCGGGTCGACGTGGTCGACAACGGCAAGCGAACGGCGCTGGTGGTGTGGCTGGCCAACGGTTCGAAGCCGACGTCGAAGTGGTGGCACCGCGCCCCCGCGCACCGAGGCGGAGCCAGGGTTTTCCCGATCGGGGCCACGGGAGGCTGGCTGACCCGCCGTCAGGAAGCGCGCAGGGCCCGAACGGCGCTGAGCCAGTACGCCTTCGGTCGCTACAACACGCGCGCCTGACCCGAGCCGAAGAACTCCCGATTCGCCTGAAATCGGGCGCCGTCAGCTCGCCGGGAGGACGCAGACCGGGGTCGGGGTCGGCACGGGTTCGCTCAGCGGTGCCAGGTCGCCGTTCTCCGCGATGGCGAACGCCTGCACGTCGTTGCTGCGCTGGCCCGCCACGAACAGCACCCGGCCGTCCGGCGACAGCGCCATGTGGCGGGGCTCCGCCACTCCCGCCGGCCGGATGCCGACCAGCCGGAACTCGCCATCGCTGGAGTCCGCCCGGAACACCGCGATGCTGTCGTGGCCCCGGTTCGACCCGAGCACGAACCGGCCGTCCGGCGTCACCACGACCTCGGCGGCCAGGTTCGGCTGCCCGTAGCCCGGTGGCAGCATCGACAGCGTCCGCCCCGGCTCCAGCGCCCCGGTCGCGGGGTCGTAGCCGAACTCGGTGATCGAGGACGCCAGCTCGTTGAGCACGTAGGCGCGTTCCCCGTCCGGGTGGAACGCCAGGTGCCGCGGACCGGCCCCGGCCCGCACCGGGACCTCGTGCTTGAGCGCCAGGTGGCCGCTTTCCACGTCGAAGCCGTAGACGTACACCGAGTCGGTGCCCAGGTCCACGGCGAGCACGTGGCGGCCGGCCGGGTCGGGCAACACCTGGTGCGCGTGCGGGCCCTCCTGGCGCTGCGGGTTCGGCCCGCTGCCGCTGTGCTGCACCACGTGGCACGGCTCGCGCAGCACGCCGCCCTCGGCGATCGGGTGCACCACGAGGTTCCCCGACTCGTAGTTGGCGGTCAGCAGGTACTTGCCGGACGGGTGCACGCTCAGGTGGCAGGGAGCGGCGCCCAGCGTCGGCTGGGAGTTGATCTCGCCGAGCGTGCCGTCGGCGCGCACCGCGAAGGCGACGACCCGGCCCTCCCGCAGCTCGCTGACCGCGAACAGCGTCGCCCCATCAGGTGCCATCGCGAGGAAGGACGGATCGAACGCCTCGGCCACGCTCTCGGTGCACCGCAGCGCCCCGCCGGGATCGGCGATCGCCAGCCGGATCCCGTCGGCCGCCGATTCCGCTCCCGTGTACGCCCCCAGGTAGACCCGGTACTCCCCGTTGTCCGGCATCAGCGCCTCGCCTTCCCGTCCGCGGAAACCTCACCGCACACATGATGTCAAGAGCCCGCGCCACTCCCCCGACGAGACAACGAACCTCCTCATTCATCCGATATCACGCAACAGATCGCTGCTCAAAGCAACGGCTTGCGGATGAAATCTGCGCAGGAGTCGACATAATCTAATGGCCATGACTGTCGTTCCGTCGCACCTCGAAGCGTCGTCGCAAGCCGCGCGGTACCGCGCGCTCGACGAGCAGTACAGCGCGCACAACTACCACCCGCTGCCGATCGTGATCGCCGAGGCGTCCGGCGCCTGGATGACCGATGTGGACGGACGGCAGTACCTGGACTTCCTGGCCGGGTACTCGGCGTTGAACTTCGGGCACCGCCACCCCGACCTGATCGCCGCCGCCACCGAGCAGCTCGGCCGCGTCACCCTCACCAGCCGCGCGTTCCACCACGACCAGCTCGGCCCGTTCTGCCGCGAGCTCGCCGAACTCACCGGCACCGACCGGGTGCTGCCGATGAACTCCGGCGCGGAGGCCGTCGAGTCCGCCATCAAGATCGCCCGGAAGTGGGCGTACCGGGTCAAGGGCGTCCCGGAGAACCGGGCCGAGATCATCGTGGCCGGATCCAACTTCCACGGCCGCACGACCACCATCGTGTCGTTCTCCACCGACCCGGTCGCGCACGACGAATTCGGCCCGTACACCCCGGGATTCATCGTCACCGAGTACGGCGACGCCGCGGCGGTCGAGGCCGCGATCACCGAACGCACCGCGGCCGTCCTGGTCGAGCCCATCCAGGGCGAGGCGGGCGTGATCGTGCCGCCGGCCGACTACCTGCCCCGGCTGCGCAGGCTCTGCGACGACAACGACGTGCTGCTGATCGCCGACGAGATCCAGTCCGGCCTCGCCCGCACCGGCGAGCTGCTGGCCAGCGAGCACGACGGCATCCGCGCCGACCTCTACACCCTCGGCAAGGCGCTCGGCGGCGGCATCCTGCCGGTGTCCGCGGTGGTCGGCCGCGACGACGTCATCGGCGTCCTGGAACCCGGCCAGCACGGCTCCACCTTCGGCGGCAACCCGCTGGCCTGCGCGGTCGGCCGGGCGGTGGTGCGCATGCTGAGCACCGGCGAATTCCAGGAGCGCTCGCGCGAGCTGGGAGCGCACCTGCACGCACGGCTCGGCGAGCTCATCGGCCGCGGAGCGGTCGAGGTGCGAGGCCGCGGCCTGTGGGCCGGCGTGGAGCTCGCGGCAGGCGGGCCGACGGG
Organism: Saccharopolyspora sp. NPDC045839; assembly: GCF_056431645.1. Classification (NCBI taxonomy): domain Bacteria; kingdom Bacillati; phylum Actinomycetota; class Actinomycetes; order Pseudonocardiales; family Pseudonocardiaceae; genus Saccharopolyspora; species Saccharopolyspora sp. NPDC045839. The sequence continues at coordinate 230,783 of NZ_JBWKKH010000004.1, read as the reverse complement.
CCGCCAGGCCAGCGAGGCGCTGGCCGAGCGCGGCGTGCTGTGCAAGGAAACGCAGGACACGACGCTGCGAATCGCCCCGCCGCTGGTGATCACCCGCGCCGAACTCGACACCGGCCTCGACGCGATCGAAGCGGTCCTCACCAGCTGACGCGAACACGACGTCCGAAGGGAGTGAACGGACCGTTCGTCCCGCCTATCGGCGCGAACGGACCGCTCACTTCACCAACGGTCGCCATCGCAGTGAAGTGAACGGACCGTTCGTCGTGTTGGGCGGCGCGAACGGTCCGTTCACTTCACCGGATCAGGACTTGGCGAGGTCCCGGGAGAGCGCGGTGAGGCGGCTGATCGCGCGGAGATACTTCTTCCGGTAGCCGCCCTGCAGCATCTCGTCGGTGAACAGCGCCGACAGCGCTCCACCGGAGACCCGCACCGGGATCGCCCGGTCGTAGAGCCGGTCCGCGAGCGCGACCAGCCGCAGCGCGACGTCCTGGTCCGGCGCCGCGTGCACCCCGCTGAGGTGCACCGCGGTGATCCCGTCGACCAGGCGGCCGTACTTCGAGGCGTGCAGCCCGGCCAGGTAGTCGCAGAGCTCGTCGAAGTCGTCCAGCGTCGAGCCGTCGGTGGCCTCCGCGAGCCGGGACAGCTCGTCCTCGCTCATCGGCGGCGGCGCGTCCGGCAGCCCGCGGTGCCGGTAGTCCGGGCCGTCGACCCGCACCACGCCGAAGCGCGCGGACATCGCGTGGATCTCGCGCAGGAAGTCCGCCGCGGCGAACCGGCCCTCGCCCAGCTTGTCGGGCAGCGTGTTGGAGGTCGCGGCGATGTGCACGCCCGCGTCGGTGAGCTTCGCGATCAGCTGGGTGACCAGCATCGTGTCGCCCGGATCGTCCAGTTCGAACTCGTCGATGGCCAGCAGCCGGTGCTCCGAGAGCCGCTCGACGGTCTCGGCGAAGCCGAGCACCCCCACCAGGCTGGTGACCTCGACGAACGTGCCGTAGGACTTCTGCCCCTCGACGGCGTGCCACAGCGACGCGAGCAGGTGCGTCTTGCCGACGCCGAACCCGCCGTCCAGGTAGAGCCCCCGCTTGCCGTCGTCGTTCTTCTTCCGGCCGAACACCCCGCGCAGCCAGGACCCGCCACCGGCGGCGGCGTTGATCCGGTCGGCGAACGCCGAGCAGTCCCGGACCGCCTGCTCCTGGCTCGGCTCGTCCGGGTTCGGGATGTAGGTGTCGAAGCGCACCGCGTCGAACATGGGCGGCGGCGTCATCGCCTGGACCAGCTCGTCCGGTGTCATCTCGGGACGGCGGTCGACCAGACGGGGAGAACTCATGCGCAGACCTTATAAGAGCCGGTCCGACGAGCTCATCTTGCGTGGCGGTGCGGGTGGCGGCCCCCTGCGGGAATCACGGTCGCCTTCTCGCTGTGGGATCCCCGACTCATGAAAGCCAATTCACCACGTCGGGGCTGTCCTCGCGGCGCCGGTTGCGTGGGTGGGCTGAGCGGCTGCGCCGCTTCAAGACAAAACACCTCGCCGGCCGTGCGGGCGCGTGCTCCTGCTCACCCGCCGGACCGGCGCGCGTGGTGGGATTGACCCGTGGTGGACAAGCTCTGGCCGGTCGACGGCGCGCAGCAGGTCGAGGACCGACTCGAGGGGTTCTACGCCTACCCCGAGCAGCTGGAACGGCCCTGGGTTCGGGTGAACTTCGTCTCCAGCCTCGACGGCGCGGTGACCGTCCGGGGCAGCTCGCGCGGGTTGTCCGCGCCGGTCGACCAGCGGGTCCTCGGGCTGATCCGCGACCTCTCCGACGTCGTGCTGGTGGGCGTCGGCACGGCGCTGGCCGAGGGCTACCGCGGCGTGAAGCGCAACGAGGTCCGCGCCGAGCGCCGGGAGCGGCTCGGCCTGTCCGCCGTGCCGCCGATCGCGCTGGTGACCGCGCACGCTTCGCTGCCGCCGGAGTCGCCGCTGCTCACCGACACCCTCGTGCCGCCGATCGTGCTCACCTGCGACGCCGCCCCGCAGTCGCGGCGCACCGCGCTCGCCGACGCAGGTGCCGACGTCGTCATCGCCGGCGACGAACGGGTGGATCTGCACGCGGCGCTGGACGCGCTGAACGCGCGGGGGCTGCGCCGCATCGGATGCGAAGGCGGCCCGACGCTGTTCGGCAACCTCGTCGACGAGGACCTCGTCGACGAGCTGTGCCTCACCCTGTCGCCACTGCTGACCAGCGGCGACGCGGGCAGGATCGCGGCGGGGGCCGGTGTCGAGGCGCCTCGGCGGATGCACCTGCAGTCCGCCCTGCACGCGGAATCGCTGCTCCTGCTGCGTTACGCGAGAATGCGTCCGTGACAGTTGGGGCGAGCGCGGACGAAGCCCTGGTGGCTGCCGCCCAGCACGGCGACGCGACGGCGTTCGACGCGTTGGTCCGCCGCCACACCGCCAAGATGTACCGGGTCGCGTACCGGATCCTCGGGGACTCCGCCGAGGCCGAGGACGCGGTCCAGGAGGCGTGGGTGTCCGCCTGGCGGTCGCTGGACCGCTTCCGCGGCGAATCGGCGCCGACCACCTGGCTGTACCGGGTGGTCACCAACGCGGCCCTGGCCACCCTGCGCCGCCGCAAGCCGACCGTCCCGCTGGGACCGACCGCCGATTTGATCTCCGACCGCATCGCGGTCGATCCTGAGGGCCACGTCGTCCGAACCGAGGACGCGGCCCGCGTGCACCGCGCGATCGCGACCCTCGAACCCTCCCAGCGCATCCCGCTGGTGCTCCGCGAGCTGGAGGGGCTGAGCTACGAGGAGATCGCCGAGATGCTCGACGTGCCGGTGGCCGCGCTGCGGTCCCGGCTGCACCGGGCGCGGGCATTGCTGCTCGCCAGGCTGAAGGAGATGCGCAATGGATGACCGCTCCTTCGATCCGGACCGCCGGCTGCCGTGCGGCCGCACCGACGGCATGCTGCTGGACTTCCTCGCCGACAGCGCCCCGCCGGCACTGGCCGCGCACATCCAGACCTGCCGGGACTGCCAGGCCAGGCTCGCCGAGCTGGACTCCGACTGGGCGCCGGTGCGGCGAACCGCGCACCTGCCGATCGAGCCGCCACACGGGCTGGTGGAGCGCACGCTGATGGCGGTGCGCGGGGTCCGGGGCGGCCGCGGCGCGGCGCCGGTGGAGCTCGCCCAGGAGGGCGGCAAGCTGCGCGTCTCCCCGCAGGCGGTGGTGCTGCTGACGCGGCGGCTGTGCCTGGAGCTCCTCGCCGAACGGCCGGGCGTGCACCTGCGCGGCTGCGTCGGCGACGTCGACGAGGTGCGGGTGGACCTGACGGTCCGCTACCCGCTGCCCGCCCCGGAGCTGGCCGACGCGATCCACCGCGAGCTGACCGCCGCGCTGGGCGAAGCACTCGGCGCGGGCGCGCCGCAGGTGTGGATGCGGGTGGTCGACGTCGAGCCGCCGGGAGCTGGGTGACCGCATCGGCACAATGAGTGGCGTGGCTCACAGTCACGGAAGAGCACGTCGAGCGAATGCATCAGACCACCTACAAGCCCAGCCGAGCCGACGCGGCATCGGCGAAACCGGGAAGGAGCTGGATTTCCATGGCACAGAACAGCGGAAGCCCGCAGAACGCGCAGGCCAAGACCGAGCGCAGCGACGAGAGCCGGCGAATCCCGGAGACCCGGTCCGGCACCGCGCCCGCCCGCCTGGCCGACGAGACCGCCCAGGGCAAGACCACCATCGCCGCGTCCGTGGTGCAGAAGATCGCCGGCATCGCGGCCCGCGAGATCTCCGGCGTCTACGCGATGGGCGGCGGCGTGTCCCGGGCCTTCGGCGCCCTCCGGGACCGGATCCCGGGCGGCAGCGGGACCTCCTCCACCTCGGGCGTCCAGGTGGAGGTCGGCGAGAAGCAGGCCGCGGTGGACCTGGACATCGTGGTGGAGTACGGCGCGTCCATCGTGGACCTCGCGCGGGCGGTGCGGCGCAACGTGATCACCGCGGTGGAGCGGATGACCGGGCTGGAGGTCATCGAGGTCAACATCGCGGTCAACGACATCCACCTGCCCGACGAGGACGGCGAGGAAGCCGGCCAGCAGACCACGTCCCGCGTCGAATAGCACCAGAGAAATGCGGTTCCAGGCTCGTCCTGCGTAGCGGTGCGGGTAGCCGAACCTCAGAAGCCTTCGCGGCTCCGGGATCCCCGGCTCATGTATGACCAGTCGCCGGGGCTGTCCTCGCGAGAAGACTTCGGAGAACCCGCGGCGGTGCCGGTTGCGAAGGTGGGCTAAGCGGCTCCGCCGCTTCAAAGACGAAGAACGAACCAGAAGACCGATCGTTTCGTGGAGGGCGACTTCGACATGCCGGATCAGGTTTCCGCCGGTGAGCTGGCCGATCGGGTGCTCGCCCACCCCTCGGTGGTCCGGCTGCACGGCGGGCAGTTCGGCGAGATCGCGTCGTACCTGCCCGGCCGCAAGGTCGTCGGGGTGCGGTTACCCGAGTCGGGCGCCGCGGAGATCGGCGTCGTGCTGCGCCTGGACCGGCCGCTGCCGGAGGTCCTCGGCGAGATCCGCGGCGCGCTGGCCGAAGCGCTCGGCGACGTCCCGGTGGACATCACCGTGGCCGACGTGATCACCGACGAGCCGCGGGGAGGCGCATGATGGTGCCTGTGCAGCACGAACCGGCCACCACGCGGGCCGCGATCCGCGCTTTCGTCCGGGCCAACCACCCGGACGTCGGCGGTGACCCGGAGGTCTTCGCCGCCGGTCTCGCCGAACTCCGGTGCCACCGGCCGCGCGACCGCTACGACGCACCGATCGTCGTGGTGCACCGGCCGCGCGGGATTCGCGGGCTGCTGCACCGGATCAGCGCCCGCCGGGCCCGCCGCAACCGGCCACCACGAGTCCGGTGACCATCCAAGTCAGTTCCTCAGCAGGAGGGTTGCACCCATGAACGCGACGCAGACCGGCTTGCTCGCCGGCCTCATCCTCGGCACCGCCGCGGCGGTCGCCGGCTTCACCGGGTTCCTGATCGCGCTGGCGGTCGGCGCCGTCGGCCTGGTGATCGGCCGGGTCCTGGACGGGGAGCTGGAGATCGGCGACATCCTGGGCCGGGGCCGGGACCGATGACGGCCACCACCGGACCGGCCGCGGCCGAACAACCCGGCCACGGCGACGATCCCGCCGAGCGGGGCCGGTTGCAGATCAGCCGCACGGTGCTGCGCAAGATCGCCGAGCACACCGCCGACCAGGACCCCGGCAGCGCCCGGCGGCGCCACCGGCTCGGCGGAGGCCGGCAGGGTGCCGCGGCGCAGGTGTCCGGTCCGGACGACGCGCTGCGGATCCGGCTCGACGTCGCGCTGCGCTACCCGCTGCCGGTGCGCGAAACCGTGTCGTCCATGCGGGAGCGGATCGGGTCGGAGCTCCAGCGCCTCACCGAGTTCCGGGTCCGCACCGTGGACGTGACCGTGTCCGCCCTCGTCCCCGCCGACGTGCCGCCGCGAGTGGAGTGAAGCCATGCGCCTGTTGGTACGCCTGATCACCACGCTGCTGGGCCTGGCCGTCGCGGCGGGCGGCGCGCTCCTGGCGATCGAGGCGGTGTGGGTCCTGGCGCGGCCCGGCACCGGTGGCCTCATCGTGCCCTGGCAGCAGGTCCACATCGGACTGAGCTCGCTGTCCTGGCAAGACCCGCAGGTCCTCGCGACCGCGGCGGTGGTCGCGGTGGTGGGCGTGCTCCTGGTGCTCATCGCGATCAACGCCGGGGCCAAGGACATCCGGCTGCACGACCCGGCGCCGGAGGTCACCGTGACCACCGACCGGCGCTCGATGGCCCGGCTGGTCGGGCACCAGGTGCGCGGCCAGGACGGCGTCGCGGTCGCCTCGGTCACCGCAGGCTCGAAGCGGGTCCAGGTGAAGGCGACCGCGCAGTTCCGGGAACCCGGTGACCTGCGCGCCCGGCTGACCGAAACCGCCGAGCACGCCGTGCAGGACCTGCCGCTGCGCAGCACCCCGAAGGTGCTGGTGTCGGTGACCGTGCCGAAGGAGCAGCGATGACGAGGCAGGAGATCAAACCGAGCACGACGCCGGTCGCGCGCGGGCTGTCCTTCGAGCGCGGCGTGGTCATCGCGCTCGGGTTGCTGGCGCTGGTCGCCGGCGTGATCGCGCTCGTCGTCGGCACCGGTTGGCTGGGCGTCTTCCGCGCGCAACGGCCGCTGGCCGACCCGATCCTGGTCCAGTGGCTGCGGGACAACTCGCAGGCGGCGATCGCGGTGGCGATCGTGCTCGGCATCGTGCTGTGCGTGCTCGGCCTGTGGTGGGTGGTGCGGGCCCTGCGCCCGGAGCCTCGGCCGTCCCTCGTGCTGGAGCGCGGCAACGGCAGCCTGGCGGTGACGAGCGCGGCGCTGACCGAAGCCGTGCGCGCCGACGCCGAGCGGGTCACCGGGGTCAACCGGGCGCGGGTCCGGATGGCGGGCAGCGAGCAGCGCCCGGCGCTGCGGCTCACGCTGTCGTTGCAGGAAGGCACCAACGTGCGCCACGTTTGGGAAGAACTCGACGAGAAGGTGCTTTCCCGCGCTCGCGAATCGCTGGGAATGGATACCTTGCCAACGGCGATCCGACTGCAGCTGGACCGCGCGCCTCGCCAACGCGTCCACTGACCGACCAAGGAGGACCCGGTGCTCCCACTGCAACCGCCGGTGAAGCCGATGCTGGCCAGCCCGGTCGAGGGCATCTCCCGGCAGGGCGGCCTGCTGTTCGAACCGAAGTGGGACGGGTTCCGGTGCCTGGTGTTCGCCGATCCGCAGGCCGAGCAGCCGGTGCTGCTGCAGTCCCGCACCGGCCGCCCGCTCAACCGGTACTTCCCCGAGGTCCTGCGGACCATCGCCGAACACCTCGACCGGCCCGCGGTGCTGGACGGGGAGCTCGTGGTGATCCGGCGCGACGACGTCGGCGACCGGCTGGACTGGGACGCGCTGGGCGAGCGCATCCACCCGGCCGCCAGCCGGGTCAAGGTGCTCGCCGAGAAGACGCCGGCCACCTTCATCGCCTTCGACCTGCTGGCGCTGGACGACCGGGACCTCACGGCCGCGCCGCAGACCGAGCGCCGCGAGCTGCTCGCCGGCCTCGGCCTGGACCACGACGGGCTGCGCACCACGCCGGTCACCGACGATCCGGACACCGCGGCGGAGTGGTTCCGGGTGTTCGAGGGCGCGGGACTGGACGGGGTGATCGCCAAGCCCACCACCGGCGAGTACGTGCCGGGCAAGCGGACCATGTTCAAGATCAAGCACTCCCGCACCGCGGACTGCGTCGTCGCCGGGCTGCGCTGGCACGCCAAGACCGAACCCGGCACCGCGGTGGGTTCCCTGCAGCTCGGGCTGTACGACGACCGGGGCGTACTGCACCACGTCGGCGTCGTCGGCGCCTTCCCGGCCACGCAGCGACGCGCGCTGGCCACCGAGCTCGCCGAGCTGATCACCGACGGGGAGCACCCGTGGCTGGGGCCCGACGCGGCGGACGGGCGGCGGCTGCCCGGGTCGGTGAACCGCTGGAGCAGCACCGAGCAGCCGTGGGTGCCGCTGCGCCCGGAACGCGTCGTCGAGGTCTCCTACGACCACACCGAAGGCGCCCACCCGGGCCGGTTCCGGCACACCACGCAGTTCGTGCGGTGGCGCCCCGACCGCGATCCCGGATCCTGCCGCTACGACCAGCTCGACGAGCCCACGCGGTACGACCTCGAAGCAGTGCTCGACGGCGATGTCGACCGGGGAGCCCGCGTCGACGGGTAATGTCACGACCCGTGGCAGCACAACGCATCGCGGTGATCGGTTCGGGCGGTATCGGTGGGGTTCTCGCGGAAGCCGCGCATTCCGCCGGGCACCAGGTGACGATGTGCGTCCGGACCCCGTTCGACCGGCTGACGCTGGAAACCCCGGGCCGCACCGGGGAGATCCCGGTCTCGGTGGTGACCGAGCCCGGCGCGCTCGGCGAATACGACTGGGTCCTGCTCACGACGAAGGTCCAGGACGCGGCGAGCGCGGCCGGCTGGCTGCGGAAGCTGGACGACGGGCGCGCCCCGGTCGTCGTGGTGCAGAACGGCGTCGAGCACCGCGAATCGATCGCCGGCCTGGGTCTGCAGGCCCAGGTGCTGCCCGCGCTGATCTACGTGGCCGCCGAGCGGGTCCGGCCCGGGCACGTTGTGCGCCGCGGCCCCGCCACCATGCAGATCGAGGCCGGCGAGATCGGCGAGCGCTTCGTCGAGCTGGTCTCCACCGGCGACCTGAGCGCCCGGACCACGTCGGACTTCCGCACCGCGGCGTGGCGGAAGATGCTGACGAACCTGGCGCCGAACCCGATCACCGCGCTGACCCTGCGCCGACTCGACGTGCTGCGCGAGCCCGACATCCTGGACCTGAGCAAGGGAGTGCTCGCCGAGGCCGTCGACGTCGCCCGCGCCGAAGGCGCCCGGCTGACCCACGCCGATGCCGAGAAGGTGCTCTCGGACTACATCGAGAAGTTCCCGCCGACCAACGGCACGTCGATGCTCTACGACCGGCTGGCGGGCCTGCCGACCGAGCACGAGCACATCACCGGAGCGCTGGTGCGCGCGGCGGACGAGCACGATCTCCCCGTCCCGCTCAACCGGACCCTCCTGACCCTGATGCGCGCCCTCCGCCCCATGCGGATGCCGTCCATCTGACCTGCCGGCCGGGGTCAGTTGGCGCCGGTGTCCTTGGGGCCCGCATCGTCGGGCTTCCCGTCGCTGCCCTTCGTAGCGCCGACCGAACCGACCGAGGCGACGACGACGCACCCGATGGCGACCCACTGCCAGCCGCCCAGCATCTCGCCCAGCACCAGCAGCCCGGCCAGCGCCGCCACCGCGGGCTCCAGGCTCATCAGCACGCCGAACACCCGCGGCGGCATCCGGCGCAGCGCCTCCAGCTCCAGCGAGTACGGCACCACCGAGGACATCAGCGCGACCACCAGCCCCGCGATGAGCACCGCCGGGTGCAGCAGCGCCGTCCCGGCCTCAGCGATGCCGAACGGCGCCGCCACCAGCGCGCCGAACGCCATGCCCAGGGCCAGCCCGGATCCGCCGCTGGTCCGGCTGCCGAGCTTCGCGCCGACCAGGATGTAGCCGGCCCACAACGCACCGGCCATCAGCGCGAAGGCGACGCCGACCCAGTCGAGCCCGCCTTCCACCCGGGCCAGCAGCACCACGCCGGTACCGGCCAGCACGGCCCAGACGATGTCCAGCTTGCGGCGGGAGCCGATCACCGCCACGGCCAGCGGGCCCAGGAACTCGATGGTGACCGCCGCGCCGAGCGGAATCCGCTCGAACGCCTGGTAGATGCAGACGTTCATGCCGGCGAGCACCGCGCCGTAACCGGCCACCACCGCCAGCGTCTTGCGGTCCATTCGCAACGACGGCCGCCACACCGCCAGCAGGATCACCGCGGCGAAGGTCAACCGCAGCGCCACGACGCCGGACGCCCCGGCCGTGGTGAACAACTGCTTGGCGAACGCGGCACCGACCTGCAGGCTGATCACGCCCAGCAGCACGAGCATCGGCGGCGGGATCGCCCCGAGTGCGCGCGCGGAGACGTGCTCCACGCTGAACAGCGACCGCCTGTTCGACGATGCCCCCGAACCGACCTGCGCGACGTGCACGATGCTCCTCTGCCTCCGCCAACCGCTTCCCGCCGCACGTTATCCCGCTACCGACCGCGACCGTCACCCGATTGTCAGGGCCCTCACCGGGGCCTCACCTGGATCATGCGATGCTGACCCGGTCCAGCGACCACCGCGCATGCCGACTAGGAGTACCCGTGCCGCGCACCACTCACCGGGTCGGGGCCGCACTACTGCCGTTGCTGCTGCTGGTGGTCGCCGCCTGTTCGGCGGGACCGTCGGACCGGCCCGCGGTCGCCTACCACGACGGCGAGCAGCAGGTCGTCCCCGCGCCGCAGCCACCGAAACCGGCCCCCGTCCCGCCGCTGGGCTCCCCCGGCGACGACGCGCAGAGCTGGGAGGACTGCACCGAGCAGACGCGGACGGAGCTCGGCGGTCTGCCACCGGGCATGACGTTCTCCTGCTCGCGGCTGATCAGCACGCTGGACGCCCCCGAAACCCCGGAACGCGGCACCGCGCGCATCTCGCTGATCCGCGCCGGTTCCGGCCACGTGCCGCTGGTGGTGCTGGGCGACATCGGCGGTGAGCCGGGCACGACCTACGCGGCCCGGCTGGCCACGCAGCTGCCGGCGGAACTGCGCAACACGTTCGACATCATCGGGATGGACCGGCGCGGCACCGGTGAATCCGATCCGGCCGACTGCGTGCCGCCGGCGCAGCGCGATGCGATCGTCGGCTTCGACCCGCGCGCCACGGACCGCGCCGCGCTGGACCGGCTGCTCGAATCGGTGCTGTCGGCGAGCCAGGAATGCCTGCTCGACCTCGATGAGCGGCTGCAGGCCTACGACACCTGGCGAGCGGCATCCGACCTGGAAGAACTCCGCCTGGAGCTGGGCGTGCCGCGGCTGCACGCGATCGGTCGCGGCGAAGCGGCGCGCCTGCTGACGACCTTCGCCGAGCGCTTCCCCGGATCGGTCGGCCGGCTGGTGCTCGACGGCGCACCGGACCCGACCCGCGACGCCATCGGCCAAGCGGAATCGCAGGCGCAGAGCGCGGAGCAGACCTTCGACGTGTTCGCGGCCGACTGCGTCAGCCGCGGCTGCCCGCTGGGCCCCGAGCCGCGCAAGGTGGTCGGCGATCTGGTCGAGCGGACCCGCGGCACGCCGCTACCGGCGCCGGGCACCTCGGTCGGCGCCGGCCGGGTGGTGCAGGCGATCCTGCTGGGGCTTTCCGATCGGGCCACCTGGCCCGCCCTCGCCGATGCGCTGGCCGCGGCCGGTCGCGGCGACGGCGCCGGTCTCGCCTCGATCAGCGCGCCACTGGTCGCCGACCAGGGCGTCAACCCGCCGTGGCTGGACGGCGACCTGATCACCAGCTGCAACGACACGACGGTGCGCGTGCCGCCGCAACGCACCGGCGAGCTCGCGCTGGACTGGGTGAACCGGTTCCCGCTCTTCGGCGGTGCCGCCGCTCAGCGGCTGGTGTGGTGCGGGTCGTGGCCGGTCCCGCAGCAGCCGCTGCCCTCGCCACGCCGCCCGGACCTGCCGCCGATCCCGGTGATCAGCACCGCGAACGACCCGCAGCTGCTGGGTCTGGGCACCGATCACATGGCCGAACAGGTGCCGACCGGAGTGCTGCTGCGCTGGCAGGGCGCCGGGCACGGGGCCATCGGCAAGTCGCCGTGCATCACCGAAGCGGTCAGCCGGTTCCTGGTGCAGGGCACCGTGCCGACGGAAGGCATGGCCTGCCCGGGGTGATCCCGCAGCACCCCGGACAGACCCCCGCGGCTCAGCCGCAGCTGGAGCAGCAGCCGCAGGAAGGACCGCTGCAGCTGCCGCAACAGCTGCAGCCGCCCTGGGCTTCCGGTGCACGTTCGGCTTCGGTGCGGACCATCTTGGCCTCCCGCGTCGTGACGAATACCAACGGTTGCGATGGTGCTCGCCGACGGAGCAACCGAGACACCGCCGGGCGAGGGAAACACGTTGGGCCAACCCGCTGAACAGGACACATGAACGCATAGCGATCTGTAACCGGGTGCGAAACGCGCATGACGGCTGCGCCGACCGGGTGAGAAGATCCACTCCTCGCACGAGGAGGAAACGTGTCCGACGAGCACCACCAGGCCGTCCTGCTGATCACCGGCATCCAGGCCGCCGGGAAGTCCACCATCGCCCAGGGAGTCGCCGAAAAGCTCCCGCGCTCGGTGCACCTGCGCGGCGACGCGTTCCGCCGGATGGTGGTCGGCGGCCGTGAGGAGATGTCCGCGCCGCCGTCCGAGGAGGCGCTGCGCCAGTTGCGGTTGCGCCACCGGTTGACCGCGCAGGCCGCGGACACGTACTTCGCGGCGGGGTTCACCGTCGTCGCGCAGGACGTGGTCCTGGGCGAGCACCTGGCGGAGATGGCCGAGAACATCGGCAGCCGACCGCTGCTCGTGGTCGTCCTCGCGCCGTCGACCGCGGCGATCGCGGAGCGCGAGGCGGGTCGCGGCAAGACCGCGTACGACAGCTGGGCGATCGCGGAGCTGAACGCCGTGCTGCACGAGCAGACGCCGCGCATCGGCCTGTGGCTGGACACCTCCGACCAGACCCCGGAGCAGACCGTCGCGGAGATCCTCGACCGGGCCTGGACCGAAGCCGTGATCTGATCCCACCCCGCGTTGTCCCGCAGTTTCAATTGAAACTGCGGGACGTCAGCGGCCGTAGTAGTAGTCCTGGTGCTCCGGCGGGTACAGCGACTGCACGACGCCGTTGGTGACCGAACCGATCACGCCGAGCACGATGAACACGATCAGCAGGACCCGCCCGCCCTGGGACATCACCAACGGGTAGGTGCCCGGCGACTGGCGCGGCGGGTTCTCCTCCGCGCGCGCATCGCCGAACAGCTTCTTCGGGTAGGCGCCGGTCAGCAGGTAGAAGTAGGCGTTCGTGCGGTAGCCGTAGCGCAGCACCGCCGCGGAGGCGTCGAAGACCGGCCGCGGGTTGCGGCCCAGGACCAGCACGATCAGCCAGATGAAGAACGCCAGCACGCCGAAACCCTGGGTGACGATCGCGCTCACGATCGCGGCCGGGATCACCAGGATGATCCGGAAGAACACCGCCCACCGGTTCAGCTCGCCGGGCCGGATGTCGGCCTGCACCGGGTAGTCCGGCTCGGGCACCAGGAACGGCGGGTACTTGTCGACGAGCAGCATGTTCGACGCCACCACCCGGGCCTGGTAGCCGACGAACTGGCCCAGGAACCCGGCGATCCAGTCCGGCAGCCGCCCCAGGAACAGCGCGGCGAACCAGCCGACGATCACCACGACGGCGGCCGCGATGGACAGCAACCAGAGCACGATGAAGTGCGGGATCAACAGCAGCAGTCGCAATAGGACGGTCCAGCGCCGCTGCCGTTCCGGGGGATCCACCTCCAGCTCGGGCAGGAAAAGGCCGTTGGCTTCCGCCGGCTGGTCGCTCATCATCGCCTCCCGAGTCCGGTGTGGAGCGCGGCGACTGTAACCACCGCCCCCGGGCCGGGCCGGGATTCGGCTGGCAGCACACGCTCCCAATCATCCGATCTGGTGAACGGCGCGCGCGCCGACTCACGTGCGGGCGCTCCACGGCGTTTTCCCGGCGAGCGATTGATTCCGCAAGCCGGGAGGAGTTCTCCACATGTACGAGATCGGATACCTGTCAGATCACGGTGCCCAGGGACGGATTCGCCGTGGTGCCACACCAGTGCCGGATCGCGAAGGTCTTGGCAAACCCGGCCGGCCAACGCATCGGCGCATGCATCGCGGGCTGGATCATGTCCGGCGACGGAACGCGGAGCGGCCTCCTCGCGCGCCCGTCCGCCACGGGCGAGCGCCCCCGCAGGTGAAGAGAGCCGACCACTGTGGACGATGTGGGCTGTGTGGCGGACGGCCGGGTCGGTGGCCGGGTCGTCCGAACGCGGCACGGATCGCGAACAGCCGCCCGACGGTGCCGTGGCGAGGCGCTACGGTGGGGCCGTGGAGCGCGGCGACCGGGATGAGGAGACCGAGCGCCTCGGTGATGATCTGCACGGGCTCGACCCGGAGGATCCCGAGGTGCAGGCCTTCGCTGAGCATCGCGACCGGATGCAGCGGCCGAACTCCGAGGCCACCGTGGAGGGCATGCTGCGCGGCGTGGACGACTTCGCGCAGAGCGTGAACCGGGCGAACGGTCACCGCAGGCTGGTGGCCGTCGCGGTGGTCCTGCTGATCCTGTTCGGCGTGCTGTTCACGGTCTGGAACGCCGTCTCGTTCGTGTTCGGTACCTTCCTCGGCTGATTGTCGGGGCCGTGGGGCATGCTCGACGCCTGCCGTCGAATCGGAGTGCCCATGATCGAGACCGATCGCGAACGAGTCCTGGCCTACCGACACGCCGTCCAGCAGTTGGACCGGTCCGCAGGCGCCGTCGAGAACCTCGCCGTGCTGCCGCTCGGCGTGCCGGACACCCCGGCGGGCTCGGCACTGCAGTCGGTGCGCACGCGAGTCCCCGGGGCGGAGCTCCCGGACTCGGTGGTCCTCGCCTGGTCGGTGCGCGGCAGCGCGCACCTGCACCGCGCCGCGGACCTCGCGGAGCTGGCTGGCCGGCTCTACCCGATGTCGGACGCGGACGTGGTGGCCCGGATGCCGGTCATGAAATCGGTCGACGCCCCGCTCGAGATGTTCGGCAAGACGGTAGCGGCGATGCGCGAGCACTCGTTCGAACCGACGGATCGGGGCGCGCTGAGCGCGGCGGTCACCCGCGACGTCCCGGAAGCCTCGGCATGGTGCAAGGCCTGCGAATCGACCCACGTCTTCTACTCGCTGTACCTGCAATCCGGGCTGGCGGCGGGCATCCGGCTCGTCCGCGCATCCGGGCGGCTGCGGATCACGGCGACCCCGAAGTGGCACGTCCCGCAGCAGCCCGCCCGGACCGACGCCCTGATCAAAGACGTGCTGCGCCTGCTCGGCCCGGCCTCGATCGCCGACGTCGCCGCGTTCGTCGGCTCCAGCGCCACCGCGCTGCGGCCGGTCTGGCCGGCGGACCTCGCCGAGGTCTCGGTCGCCGGGAAGCGGTCGTGGTTCGTGCCGGACGCCATCGCGGCGCTCGACTCGCCGCCGTCACCACGGGGCGTGCGGCTGCTGCCGACCGGCGATCCGTACCTGCAAGCCCGGGATCGCGCGGAGCTGCTGCCGGATCCCGCCCACCGAAAGGTCCTCTGGCGGGCGGTCGGCTCTCCCGGGGCGCTGCTCGCCGACGGCGAGATCATCGGCACCTGGCGGGCCAGGAAGGCCGGCAGCAAGCTCCAGGTGGACGCGACGGGTTTCCGCACCCTGAGCGCTGCCGTCCGTGAGGAGGTGGAAACCGAGGCCCAGCAGTTGGCCGGGACCAGAGGGGCGAAGTCGGCCGCGGTGGCGTTCGACTCGATCTGAGACCGCGCCGATGCAGTTGATCTTCGCACGGATTAGCGTGGAGGCATGGATCCGGTCGCAGGAACCCCGAAGGTCACCAAAACCGATCAGGAGTGGCGGGAGCAGCTCAGCCCGAACGAGTACGCGGTGCTGCGCCAAGCCGCCACCGAGCCGGCCTGGCAGGGCGAGTACGTCGACACCAAGACGGTCGGGGTCTACGAGTGCCGCGGCTGCGGGGCCGAATTGTTCCGCAGCGACACCAAGTTCGAATCGCACTGCGGCTGGCCGTCGTTCTACGACCCGACCGACAGCGACGCGGTGATCCTCCGCGAGGACCGGTCGCTCGGCATGGTGCGCGTCGAGGTCCTGTGCGCGTCCTGCCACGGCCACCTGGGCCACGTGTTCGAGGGCGAGGGCTACCCGACCCCCACCGACCAGCGCTACTGCATCAACTCGATCGCCGTCCGCCTGACCTCGGCAGAGTGAGATCACACGACGACTTCGACCTTGCACGGAAGCTTCGGCGCGCGGGACGGCCTCGCATCCGCCGTCAGCAGTGGCACGTCCAGACCAGCGGCCGTTCAGGGAAGGCGGGTGACCAGGTCGGGGACGTCGACGCGGTGACCGGTGTAGAACGGGATCTCCTCGCGGACGTGCAGGCGGGCCTCGGTGCCGCGCAGGTGGCGCATCAGGTCCACGATCCGGTGCAGCTCGTCGGCCTCGAAGGCCAGGATCCACTCGTAGTCGCCCAGCGCGAAGGACGCCACCGTGTTCGCCCGGACGTCCGGGTAGTCACGGGCTTCCTTGCCGTGGTCGGCCAGCATTGTGCGGCGCTCGTCGTCCGGCAGCAGGTACCACTCGTAGGAGCGCACGAACGGGTACACGCAGATGTACTTGCGCGGCTCCTCGCCCGCCAGGAACGCCGGGATGTGGCTCTTGTTGAACTCGGCCGGGCGGTGCAGCGCGACGTTGCTCCACACCGGCTCGGACGCCTGCCCCAGCGGGGTCTCCCGGCGGAACCCGGTGTAGGCCGCCTGCACTTCCTCGATCCGCTCGGCGTGCCACCAGATCATGAAGTCCGCGTCGGCGCGCAGCCCGGAGACGTCGTAGACGCCGCGAACCACGACGCCGGTCTCGGCCAGCGAGTCCAGGTACTCCTGGGTCTGCTGCGCGGCCTTGGCCCGGTCTTCGGGCAGCGTGCCCTGCTCGATCCGGAAGACCGACCACATGGTGTAGCGAATGGTGTCGTTGAGCTCGTTGTAGTTCAGCCGCGCCATGCGTTCATGCTCCCACCTCGCGGCGGCCGGCCTGCAGCAGGTCCCGCGTGATATCGGTCGCTGCCGCGGTCCCGGTGGCGATGCACGCCGGCACGCCGACCCCGTGCAGCGCGGCGCCCGCGATCGCCAGCCCCGGCACCTCGGCCACGGCGTGCTCGACGTCGGCGACCAGGTCGAGGTGTCCCACGCCGTACTGCGGCAGCCCGCCGCCCCAGCGCGTCACGACGGAGTCCACCGGAGCCGCGGAGATCCCGGTCAGCTCCGCGAAGTCGGCCCGGACCCGGCGCAGCACTTCGGCGTCGTCCAGCCGCAGCTCGGCGGTCTCGCCGAACCGCCCGACCGAGCCGCGCACCAGCAGCTCGCCCTCGGTGCCGCGCAGGTGCGGCCATTTCTTGCTGGAGAAGGTGAATGCCTTCGCGGTGAACGGGGTTCCGTCCGCGTGCTGTTCGCCGCGCGCGATCAGCACGCCCGATGCCTCCGGCAGCCGCGTGTCGGGCGGCAGGGCGAGCCCGACCACGATCGAGGAGGACAGCTCCACCTCGGCCAGCTTCGCGGCCGCCACCGGAACGACGTCGCCGAGGAGCCGCCGAGCCGCTGGAGCGGGCACCGCGAGCACCACGGCGTCGACGTCCAGGAACTCCGGGCTGGGCGCGGCGCCGATCTCCAGGCGCCAGCCCTGCTCCGCCCGCGTCAGCTGCCGCACCGGGAGCCCTATCCGCACCTCGGCACCGGCGGCGATCAGCAGCCGGTCGACCAGCTCCCGGTAGCCGTAGCGGAACGCGCCGAACACCGGCGGCTTCGGCGCATCCGCCGGTTTCGGCGTGGGCAGCGCCGCCGCCGCGGCGGCGGTGATCGACGCCGCTCCGGCGTCGAGCGCTGCGGCCAGCGCCGGGATCGTGGCCCGCAGGCCGAGCCGGTCGGCATCGCCCGCGTAGACGCCGCCGAGCAGTGGTTCGACGAGGCGATCGACGACCTCGTCGCCCATCCGCCCGCGCAGCAGCTCGCCCACCGAGATGTCGGCGCCGCCGAGCCGGACCGGCGGCAGTTCCGCCTCTGCCCGGACCGCGGCCACTCCAGCCGGGGAAAGCACGTCCTGCACCGCCTCCGGCGAAGCCGGGACGCCCATCACGGTTCCGCCGGGCAACCGGCAGGTCCGGCCGCCGGCGCGCACCGTCGCGGACACCGCGCCCGGGTGCACGACCTCTCCCGGCACGCCGAGCTCCTCGGCCAGCTGCCGGACTTCCGGACGCCAGTCGAGGAACGCCTCCGCCCCGACGTCGTAGCGGCAACCGGCGAGCTCGACGGTGCGGAGCTTGCCGCCGAGGCGCTCGCCCTGCTCGAAGAGCACGATCTCGGCGTCCGGCCCCAGCTCGCGGCGGAGCCGGTAGGCGGCGACGAGACCGGCGATGCCGCCGCCGACGACTGCGACCCGGCGCGTCATCACTGCTGCTTGCTCGCGGTGTGCACCAGCTCGACGACGCGGGTGAGCACCTCGGGGTCCGTGCTGGGCAGCACGCCGTGGCCGAGGTTGAAAATGTGGCCGCCGGCCGCCTTGCCCTCGCCGAGGATCCGGTGCACCTCGCGCTCGATCGCGTCCCACCCGGCGAAGAGCACCGCCGGGTCGAGGTTGCCCTGCACCACCGGCGCGGCGGCATCCGGTTCCGCCGCGCGCAGCCGCGCCGCGGCCTCGTCCAGCGGCACCCGCCAGTCCACGCCGACGACGTCGGCTCCAGCGGAGCGCATCGCGCCGAGCAGCTCGCCGGTGCCCACCCCGAAGTGGATCTTCGGCACGTCCGCGATCTCGGCGACGGCGGCGAAGATCCGCCGGCTGTGCGGCAGCACGAATTCGCGGTAGTCGCGCAGCGACAGGGCCCCGGCCCAGGAGTCGAAGAGCTGGATCGCGTCCACCCCGGCCGCCAGCTGCACCTTCAGGAACTCCAGCGTGGTGTCGGCCAGCCGGTCCAGCAGGGCGTGCCACGTCTTCGGGTCGGAGTGCATCAGCGCCTTGGTGCGCTCGTGGTTGCGGCTCGGGCCGCCCTCCACCAGGTAGGACGCCAGCGTGAACGGCGCACCGGCGAACCCGATCAGCGGCGTCTGCCCCAGCTCGCGCACCAGCAGCCCGATCGCGTCGGCGACCGGCGCGACCTGCGCCGCGTCCAGCGTCGGCAGCGCCGCGACGTCGGCCGGGGTGCGCACCGGGTTCGACACGACGGGGCCGGTGCCCGCGACGATGTCCAGCCCGACGCCCGCGGCGTACAGGGGCAGCACGATGTCGCTGAACAGGATCGCGGCGTCGACCCCGTGCCGGCGCACCGGCTGCAGGGTGATCTCGCTGACCAGTTCCGGCGTCAGGCACGCCTGCAGCATCGGCACGCCCTCGCGGAGCTTGCGGTACTCGGGCAGCGAACGACCCGCCTGCCGCATGAACCAGACCGGGGTGTGCCTGGGGGTACCGCCGCGGGCGGCAACCAGCAGGGGGGCGTCGGCCAGGTTCCGGCGGGCCGAGGCCGGCGCGGGGTTCGCGGAGTTCGTCATCGAGGTCGCTGTCCGTAGGTCGAGAGGCGTCCCGGGGACGGCGCCACGGCGGGCCGACCGGGCTTACGCGGCAATCTTCGCACGCACCCGCCCGCCCCTTTCCCCTGCCTCGGCGCCCCGCCGGGGACGCCTCCGAGGCCGGTCGCGAAGCGTCTTCATCCCCCGTTCGGCGTGCCTCCGCAACCGCCCGCGCCCGGCCGCATACAGTCGGCAGCGTGACGGAGATGCCGGTGGCGCCCGAGGTTTTCCGGCAGGCTGTTGCCTCGTTGACGTCTTCGCGTCCGCGAGCGGAGATAGAGCTGACCGAGGTGGGGCCGCCCAAACGCCTCGCTCCTTGGGCTCATGCGCTCGCAGCGGAGGCGAACGGTCCGGCCGGTGAACTGGCCACCGCCCGCTTGGTCCTGCTCTACGACCCGGAAGGCCAGGAAGCGTGGGCGGGCGAGCTGCGGCTCGTCGTCTACCTGCGGGCCGAGCTCGATCCGGAACTGGCCACCGATCCGCTGCTGCCGGCGGTCGGCTGGTCGTGGCTGACCGATGCGCTGGAGGATTCCGGCGCGTCCTGGACCGCCCTGGGCGGCACGGTCACGCTGACCTCGTCGGCCCGCTTCGGCGACATCGCGGGCCCGGCCCGCAGCCACGATCTGGAGTTGCGCGGTTCGTGGACGGCCACCGACGCGGAGCTGGCGCCGCACGCGGCGGCGTTCCACGAGTTGATGGCGAGCGCGGCAGGCCTGCCACCGGAAGGCGTCTCGATGCTCGGCGGGTGGTCCGGGACGGCGCACCGCGACTGATCGCGAGATCGCCCGATCACCGGCTGTGTCGGCCGACTCCGGCGCGTAAGGTTCGGCGCAACCGATCCCGTTTCCGCGGCAGCCGACACGCCGATGCGCGATTTCCTTTCGCGAAGACCCTGCGGGCCCGCCGAAACCGTTGATTGCGCAAGTTATTCACAATCCGCGTTCATGTTACGTCGCTTGGCCACGCTCCGACGTTACGGAGATAGCTCATAGTCACCCAAAAGAGCGATGCGATCATGTTCAGGTAACAACTCGATCGGGATAGATACCCGATTGATCGTCCCGCTGACCCGCTTGGGCGGTTACGCTGCCCCCGACGACACCACTTTCGGTCGATCAGTGGCGCGGCTGATTGGTCGAGAGTCCCGGTGCCGGTCGGGGGGCACGACCGACTCCAGGGAGGTAGTGACGTGGCTGCCGTCGGCTTAGGTCAGGCCGCTCGAACCACGCCCGCCGGCGCTTTGCCGGCCAACATGGTCCCGCACCCGCGGGAAGAGCTGTTCACGGTGCTCGTGGTGGACGACCATCCGCTGCTCCGGGAGGCAATCGCCGCCCGGTTGCTGCAGATGGGCGCCGGCACGGTGCACGAGGCCGCATCCATGGCCGAAGCCAGGGCTCGCGCCCTGGCGACCGGTCCGTGCGACCTCGCAATTCTCGATCTCGGACTCCCGGACGGGACCGGCATCGAGCTGGTAACCGAACTCCGGAGCCAGGGCTGGCCACGGATCGTGGTGCTCGCTTCGTCCGATGACCCGTATGCGGTCCGGGCCGCCTTCCAGGCAGGTGCGCAGGCGTACCTGCTGAAGTCGGCCTCGCCCATGGTGGTCACCGACGGCGTGCGTCGCGTGCTCGATGGCGGCGTGTACGCCGATCCCAGCGTGGCGCCGGTGCTTGCCGCCGGTACCCGCGTGCCGGGAACGGACAACACGCCTCGCGAGCTGTCCGGGCGCGAGGTCGAGGTGCTCCAGTTGGTGGCCGACGGCCGTTCCAACAAGGAGATCGGCGAGGCGCTGAACCTGTCCGCGCTCACGGTGAAGAGTCACCTGTCGCGGATAGGGCGCAAGCTGGGCACCGGCGACCGGGCGCAGATGGTCGCGCTGGCCATGCGGGCCGGCGTGATCCGGTGACCGGACGCTGACGCACCTGCACCGGTGCGGTCGACCCGACGAGCTCGGGTGGAGTAGCCCCACGACGCGGGCCGAAGCACGTAAGGTCTGATAGCCGTGGAAGCTGCAAGCCCCGAGACCGTCGGGTCCGACCGCCCGGAGCCGGTGTTGTTGACCGAACCCACCGACGGCGTGCCGCCGGTGGTGGACACGCCTGCCGCGTTGAAAGCCGCCGCGACCGCGCTCGCCGCGGGGACCGGACCGGTCGCCGTGGACACCGAGCGCGCTTCGGGTTATCGCTACTCGCAACGCGCTTACCTGGTGCAACTCCGCCGAGAGGGTGCCGGGACCGTGCTCGTGGACCCGATCGCGCTGGACGGTGCGCTCGATCCGCTGCCGCCGGCGCTGGACGACACGGAGTGGGTGCTGCACGCGGCGTCCCAGGACCTGCCATGCCTGGCCGAGCTCGACCTCCGACCGGCGCGGTTGTTCGACACCGAGCTGGCCGGTCGGCTCGCCGGGTTCGAACGGGTCTCGCTGGGCACGCTCGTGGAACGCATGCTGGGCTACCGGCTGGAGAAGGGGCACAGCGCGGCGGACTGGTCCCGCCGGCCGCTCCCCCAGGACTGGCTGGTGTACGCCGCCCTCGACGTGGAACTGCTGATCGCCCTGCGCGACGCGATGCGCGACGAGCTGGAGCGACAGGGGAAGCTGGACTGGGCGCACCAGGAGTTCGAGGCGGTCCGCAACACCGCACCCGCACCGCCGCGAGCCGAACCGTGGCGTCGCACGTCCGGGATTCACCGGCTGCGCAGTCCCCGGCAGCTCGCCGCCGTTCGAGCGCTGTGGGAAGCCCGCGACACCGTCGCCCGGGACCGAGATCTCGCGCCGGGCCGCGTGCTGCCGGACTCCTCGATCGTGCAAGCCGCACAGGCCAATCCGAAGACCGAGGCCGACCTGGTCGCCCTGCCGGTGTTCGGCGGGCGGCAGCAGCGGCGCCGGGCGTCGCTGTGGCTGCAGGCACTGCGGGCGGCGCGTCGGCTGGAGAACGACGAGCTGCCGGCCCCGGCTTCGCCGCACGACGGGCCACCCCCGACCAACCGGTGGAGCGACCGGGATCCCGACGCCGCGGCGCGGCTGTCCGCGGCGCGTTCGGCGCTGTCGAAGATCGCCGAGCGCCACCACCTGCCGGTGGAGAACCTGCTGCTCCCCGATCTGGTCCGGCGGACCTGCTGGATCCCGCCGGAAGACCGCAGCGTCACCGGCGTGACGGAGCTGCTGCGCGGCAAGGGCGCCCGCGAGTGGCAGATCGAGCTCACCGTGGAGGACCTGAGCAAGGCCCTCCACGCGACGCCCGCGGCAACGGCCGACTGAGGCCCGCCGGGTGGCGGTTCGCACCGAACCGCCACCCGGGAGGCGCCGCTCACGGATTGCGGCCGAGGAATGCGAGCATGCGGTCCTGCTCGGATGCGTTCTCGGCGATGGGCACCTCAGGACCGCAGACGCTCTTGTGCCGGATGTTGTCGCCGAGGGCGCGGGCATCGGCGAAAACCCTGGTGACCTCGTCCGCCGGCAGCGCCTCGTCCTGCCCGGTGGCCCTGGCGATGTCCCACCCGTGCACGAGCAGGTCGAAGCAGAGGAACCGGTCGATCGTCGCCTCGACCGTGGTGCGCCCGAACATCCCTTCGTACTCGCGGCCCGCCCGTTGCGGGTCGTCGAGCAGCGCCTGGACCGCGTAGCGGGCCTCCAGCCACGCCCCCAGCGGGTCGTCGTCCACGACCTTCGCCAGGGTGATCGCCTCCCCTGCCCAGCTGGGGATGTCGCGGTGCACGTCGACGACGTGGCGCAGGACGTCCAACGCGGTCCAGCCCTCGCACGGGGACTGCGCCGACCACCCGCCGGCGGGCACCGCCTCGACGCGGCGGGTGAACTCGGTGGCCAGCGCGCGGTAGCGCTCAGAAGTTTCGCTCATGCCCACAGCCTGCGCCGCGCCGCGCCGCCTGTCGCGGGCGGATCCGGGCCCGGCGCGCGGGGTCTGCCCGGATTGGTCGCGGTCGGCAGTGCTGATCAGAATGTGAGACAGCCGACACGGTCAGCCCGTGTGGTTACCGACGGGTAATAAGCGCTAGAGTGCGGTTACCGGCCGGTAATCGACCGACGATCCGGCCAGCACCATCCACCAAGCCAGTGAGGAGCACGCCGTGGCCGCACCTGCGTCGGCACCCGCCGACAGCCGCAGCCGCCCAGCGGTTCGGGACGTGGTCTTCGTCGACGGCGTACGCACGCCGTTCGGCAAGGCCGGTTCGAAGGGCCAGTACGCCCAGACCCGCGCCGACGACATGGTCGTCAAGGTCATCCGGGAGCTGCTGCGCCGGCACCCGGAACTGCCCGCGGAGCGCATCGACGAGGTCGCCATCGCCGCCACCACCCAGATCGGCGACCAGGGCCTGACCATCGGCCGCAGCGCGGCGCTGCTGGCCGGGCTGCCCAAGTCGGTCCCCGGCTTCGCCATCGACCGGATGTGCGCCGGCGCCATGACGGCCGTGACCACCGTTTCCAGCGGCATCGCCTTCGGCGCCTACGACGTGGCGATCGCGGGCGGCGTCGAGCACATGGGCAACCACCCCATGGGCGAGGGCGTCGACCCCAACCCGCGCTTCGTCTCCGACAAGATCGTCGACCCGTCGGCGCTGATCATGGGCTCGACCGCCGAGAACCTGCACGACCGGTACCCGACGCTGACCAAGCAGCGCACCGACGCCTACGCCGTCCTGAGCCAGCAGCGCTACGACGAGGCGCTGCGGGCCGGGAAGATCACCCCGGACCTGGTCCCGGTGTCCACCCGCTCCGAGCAGGGCTGGGGCCTGGCCGCCACCGACGAGCCGCCGCGCCCGGGCACCACCGTCGAGGCGCTGAGCGGCCTGAAGACGCCGTTCCGCCCGCACGGCCGGGTCACCCCGGGCAACGCCGCGGGCCTCAACGACGGCGCGACGGGCTGCCTGCTGGCCGACGCCGACACCGCGGCCGAGCTCGGCCTGCCGGTCGGGATGCGGCTGGTCGGCTACTCCTTCGCCGGCGTCGAGCCCGAGGTCATGGGCGTCGGGCCGGTGCCCGCGACCGAGAAGGCGCTGCAGCGAGCCGGGCTGAGCATCGACGACATCGGCCTGTTCGAGATCAACGAGGCCTTCGCGGTCCAGGTGCTGGCCTTCCTGGAGCACTTCGGCATCGCCGACGACGACCCGCGGGTCAACCCGTGGGGCGGCGCGATCGCCTGCGGCCACCCGCTGGCCTCCTCCGGCGTGCGGCTGATGACGCAGCTGTCCCGGCACTTCGCCGAGCGCCCCGAGGTGCGCTACGGCATCACGACCATGTGCATCGGCTTCGGCATGGGCGGCACGGTCATCTGGGAGAACCCGAACTACAACGCTGGAGGCGCGCAGTGACCAACGACTTCGCGGCGCTGTTCCCCGACGAAGTGGTGACCAAGGCGTTCACCCGGCTCGTCGACGTGCCCGGCCTGGCCGGCAAGCTCGCGCTGATCACCATCGACAACGGCCACGACCACACCCGGCCGTCCACCTTCGGCCCCGGCGGCCTGACCAGCCTGAACGCCGAGCTGGACGAGGCGTTCGCCGCCGAGCCCGCGGCCATCGCGGTCACCGGCAAGCCGTTCGTGTTCGCCGTGGGCGCGGACCTCTCCGGCATCGGGCGGATCGCCGAGCGGAAGCACGCCCACCAGATCGCGCAGACCGGGCACGACGTGTTCCGGCGGCTCACCGAGTCGAAGATCCCGACCTTCGCCTTCGTCAACGGCGCGACGCTCGGCGGCGGCCTGGAGCTGGCGCTGTCCTGCCACTACCGGACGGTGGCGGCGAACGCCGGCGCCATCGCCTTCCCGGAGTGCTTCCTGGGCCTGTTCCCGGGTTGGGGCGGCACCCAGCTGCTGCCGAACCTGATCGGCCCGGACGCCGCGGTGACGGTGATCATCGAGAACGCGCTCAGCCAGAACCGGATGCTCAACCCGAAGAAGGCCCGTCAGCTGGGCATCTTCGACGAGCTGCTGGACAGCCCGGACTTCCTGGAGGAGTCGCTGCGCTGGGCGGTCCGCGTGATCAACGGCGAGCAGGCCGTGACCCGCCCGGAGATCGACCGCGGCAAGGCCTGGGACGACGCCGTCGCCCGCGCCAAGGGCATCGTCGAGGCGCGCACCCACGGCGCGTCCCCCGCGGTGACCAAGGCCGTCGAGCTGATCGAGCTGGCCCGCGGCAACGACCTGGACGCCGGCTACGCCGCCGAGACCGAGGCGCTGGCCGACGCGCTGATGTCCGACGAGCTGCGCTCGGGGCTCTACTCCTTCGACCTGACGCAGAAGCGCGCCAAGCGGCCCGCCGGGGCGCCCGACAAGTCGCTGGCGCGCAACGTCACCAAGGTCGGCGTGGTCGGCGCCGGGCTGATGGCCGGTCAGCTGGCGCTGCTGTTCGTGCGCCGCCTCGAGGTGCCGGTGGTGATCACCGACATCGACCAGGAGCGCATCGACCGGGGCGTGGCCTACATCCACGGCGAGATCGACAAGCTCGCCGGCAAGGGCCGCCTGTCGCCGGACGCGGTGAACCGCCTCAAGGGGCTGGTCACCGGCTCGCTGGACAAGAAGGCGTTCGCCGACGCCGACTTCGTCATCGAGGCCGTCTTCGAGGAGATGTCGGTCAAGCAGCAGGTGTTCGCCGAGCTGGAGGAGCACGTCTCCCCCGAGGCGATCCTGGCCACCAACACCTCGTCGCTGTCGATCACCGAGATGGGTTCGAAGCTGAAGAACCCGGAGCGGGTCGTCGGCTTCCACTTCTTCAACCCGGTCGCGGTGCTGCCGCTGCTGGAGGTCGTGCGCGGCGAGCAGACCGACGACGCGGCGCTGGCGACCGCGTTCAAGGTCGGCAAGCAGCTGAAGAAGTCGTGCGTGCTGGTCAAGGACGCGCCGGCGTTCGTGGTGAACCGGCTGCTGACCCGGTTCATGGGCGAGGTCATCGCGACCATCGACGAGGGCACGCCGTTCGAGGTGGCCGACAACGCGCTGGAGCCGCTCGGCCTGCCGATGAGCCCGATGGTGCTGCTGCAGCTGGTCGGCCCGGCGGTCGCCCAGCACGTCAACGAGACGATGCACGCAGCCTACCCGGGCCGGTTCGGACTCAGCGACAACATGCAGCGGTTCGTCGACGCGCGCAAGGCCGCGGTGTGGATCACCGACGAGTCCAGTCAGTCAGCGGCGCAAAGCGCCTCCGTGGGGGGTGGCGGTCGGGCGACGGGCGGGCGGGTCGTGGACCCCGAGGTCGCGGCGCTGTGGGAGCAGGGCGACAAGCCGTCGATGTCCGAGCAGGTCCGCGACCGGGCGCTGAACGCGCTGGCCGAGGAGATCCGGATCATGCTCGACGAGGGCGTGGTCGTCGAGGCGCAGGACATCGACCTGTGCATGCTCCTCGGCGCGGGCTGGCCGTTCTGGCTGGGCGGCATCACGCCGTACCTGGACCGGGCCGGCGTCTCGGAGAAGATCAACGGCAAGCGATTCCTCGCCCCGGGCGTGGCCTCCGTGCCTGCCTGATCGGCGATTCGCGGCCGTCGGGGCCGGGGCGTTTCGCCCCGGCCCCGTTCGCGTGCGTGAGCTCGGGTGCCGTGTTCTGCCATGATGGAGCCGGACGGAGAAGAGGTGATGGCCGGTGACCGCGCTTGTCCGGCACGAACTGGGGCCGTTCACGATCGCCGACTGGCACGCGCTGCCCGCCCGGGAGGACGGGTCGCGTCTGGAGCTCATCGAGGGGTACTGGCTCGTGACGCCGCCGCCGACCGGGCAGCACCAGTGGGCCGAGAAGCGGATCATCTCGCTCTTCGACCAGGCCATCACCGCGGCCGGGCGAACCGATCTCTACGCGGTCGGTGGCATCGGGATCGAGATCAGCACGAGCTACCGCTCCGCCCTCATCCCCGACTTCGTCGTTCTCGACACACCGCCGGTCGGCACGTCGTTCCAGCCCGGGAACGTCCTGCTCATCGGCGAGATCTGGTCTCCGGGCAACACCTCCAGCGAGCAGCAGGAGAAGTTCCAGGCCTGCGAGCGAGCCGGCATCCCGTACTTCTGGAGCGTCGCCCAGGACCACGGCGGCCCCGTGGAGCTCGCCGCCTACCGCCTCGAGAACGATCGCTACGCGTGCGACGCGACCGCGAAGGCCGGTCACGGGAGCGCGCGGATCACCGCCAGCCCGGTCCCGTTCGAACTCGATGTGGCCTCGCTCCGGCTATGACCCCTGAGCCTCGCGAGCGTCCGGCACCGGCCCGGCTCGCTTGACGGCCGCTGCCACGAACATCGGCAGCGCGAGGAAGAGCCGGTCGGCCTCCGCCCGCGCACGCTGCTCGGCCATCCAACCGTCCGCCTGCTCGCGCGTGATGGCGCCGGTGGAGTGGGCTCCCGCGGCGAGTCCGGTGAGCATCGGCAGCATCGACTTCCCGGTGAACACGCTGGTGCGCACCTCGACCGCCACGTCGTCGAACGCGGCGTCCAGCAGCAGGTTGCGGTAGCGGCGGGCGGCGCGTGGGCTGGTGATCAGGTCGGCACGGGCGTGCACGATGGTCCGGGTGAGGACCGGATCGTCGGAGTCGATGAGGATGTCGTCCCAGTCCTGGCCCAGCAGCACGATTCGCCCACCAGGTGCGAGAACCCGGCGCGCTTCCGCCAGGGCCCGCGCCGGCTCGGCCAGTTCGTGGAACACCTTGTCGGCCCGGTAGCCGTCCACCGAGGCGTCCGCCAGCGGCAGTTCGCACGCCCCGGCGATCCGGAAGTCCGCCTCGGGCCACCGGGCGCGAGCGACGGCGATCATCCGCTCGTCCGGGTCCACGCCGATGGCCCGCACACCTCGTTCGGCCAGCTCTGCCACGGCACGCCCGGCACCACATCCGACGTCCACCGCCGGCCTTCCGGGGCCGACGCCGAGCAGGTCGTAGGAGAGGGCCCGAAGTTCCGCGACGCCCGGCAGCCGGTCGGCCGCGTCGAGCCGTGCGATGAGGTCGTCCGTCGATTGCTTGATCATGGGCACCAGGCTGCGTCTTAATGTCGGCATGAAGTCAAGCGAGCACGAGCCGATGAGCATCGGTGCCCTCGCCGGTCGCTTCGGCCTGGCCACGCACGTCCTGCGCCATTGGGAGGCCATGGGGCTCCTCGCCCCCGCACGCGACGCAGCCGGACGCCGCCGCTACGACACCGCCGACCTCACCCGCGTCGCCGTCATCCTGCGCGCCAAGGAGGCCGGGCTCTCCCTCGACACCATCCGTTCGCTGGCCGGCACCGGCGATCCCGTGAAGCGAAGGGACATCCTGCGGGAGGAGGCAGCGGCTCTCCGCTCCCGCATCGCCGCCGCGCAGGCGTCCCTCGAACTCATCGACTGCGCCCTCGGCTGCGATCACGAGGACGTCACCCGGTGCGCCCATTTCCAGCAGGCGGTGGCAGATCGCATCGCCGTCTGAGCGCGTGCGCGACCGCTACGGCGCGGCGGGGAGCTGGACCATTACCGCGAGACCGCCGCCCGGGAGGGATTCCGCCCGGACCCGGCCGTGGTGGGCCTTCGCCGCCGCTTGGACGATCGACAGGCCCAGGCCCGCGCCGTTGCGGGCCGTGCGCTGGACACCGGCCCGGCGGAAGGGCTCGAAGAGCGATTCCACCTGATCCTCGGGAATCCGCGGCCCGGACGACGCGACCCGCAGCGTCGTCCACTGTGGATCGCTGCCGGTGCTGATCTCCACCCAGCCGCCATCCACGTTGTGCCGCACCGCGTTCTCCAGCAGGTTGCCCGCGACGCGCTCCAGCAGCGCCGGATCGCCGACGGCGAAAGCCGGTTCCTCGCAGCACTTGATGCGCAGCCCGCGCTCCCGCGCTTCCTGCTCCACCGCGCGCAGCGCGCGACCCACGAGCTCCGTGAGGTCCACCGGCTCCCGCACCGCCAGCTCCACGCCTTCGGTGCGGGCCAACAGCAGCAGCGCCTCCACCAGCCGCTCCGCGCGGGCCGTCGCTTCGCGGACCACATCGGCCATCCGCCGCAGCTCTGCCTCATCGGCGTCCGGGTCCGACAGCGTGACGTCGAGTTCCGTGCGGATGACCGACAACGGCGTGCGCAGTTCGTGACTCGCGTTGGCCACGAACCGGCGCTGCGAGTCGAACGCCGCCTGCAACCGGTCGAGCATCGCGTCGAAGGTGTCGGCCAGCTGGGCGACTTCATCGCGCGGGCCGCTCAGCGCGATCCGCTCGTCCAACGACTCCGCGGACAACCGGTGCGCCGCGGCAGTCACGTCGTGCAGCGGGCGCAGGACCCGGGCGGTCACCGTCCACGCCAGCAGCGCGGCCGCCAGAACCACTGCTACGAAGGCGAGTCCGCCGATCAACAACACCTGCTGCCGCGCGGAGTCGCGCAGCGCCTCGCCCAGCAGCTCGGCGGGCACGTCCACGCCGTGCACCCGGACCAGCGTCCCGGCGGGCAGCCGGGGCACCGCGGCGACCACGTTGCCGACCAGCATCCAGCCCAGCCACAGCAGCAGCCCGCTCACCGCGGCGACCAGGGCCGTGGCCAGCAGCGTCAGCCGGGTTCGCAGCCCCGGACCGCGGCGGGTGATCGATCGGGCGGCCGCACGCATCGGCTCAATCCCGGGCGTGCTCGGCGCCGCCCGCGGACGGCACCCGGTAGCCGGAGCCGACCACGGTTTCGATGATGCCCGGCTCCCCCAGCTTCTTGCGCAGCGTCATCATCGTGACCCGCACCGTCGTGGTGAACGGGTCGGCGTTCTCGTCCCACACCCGTTCCAGCAGTTCTTCGGAGCTAACCACGCCGCCGCAGGCCGACAGCAGCACCTCCAGCACGCCGAACTCCTTGCGAGTCAGCTCCACCTCGCCGTTGCGCCGGTGCACGGTGCGCCGCGCGGAATCCAGCTCCAGCTCCAGCGCGGTGAGCAGTGGTGGCTGCGCCGGCGTGGCCCGCCGCCCCAGCGCCCGGACCCGGGCGATCAGCTCCGCGAACGCGAACGGCTTGGCCAGGTAGTCGTCGGCGCCCAGGGACAACCCGGCGACGCGGTCGGCGACGGTGCCGCTGGCGGTGAGCATCAGCACCCGGGTCAGCTCGCCGGAGGACACCAGCCGGCGGCACAGCTCGTCGCCCGACATGCCCGGCAGATCGCGGTCGAGCACCAGCACGTCGTAGCGGGTGATCGACGCCTTCTCCTGCCCGCTCTCGCCGTCGTAGGCGACGTCGACGGCCATGCCTTCCCGCCGCAGCCCGCGAGCTATCGCATCGGCCAGCGGCTTCTCATCCTCGACGACCAGGATTCGCACCTGTTCACCCTGCCACAGCCCGGCGGCGGAGCCGGGACGGCGTGCGCGACTGCACGGCCGGCCGGTCGGTCGCGAGCCCGTTCCGCCGAGCGGACCGGCGTCAACGCCTTCGGCCGGGGCCAGGGGAAAATCCTCCCGAAATCCGGCAAATCCAGTGAACCGATTCGACCGTCGCGCGTCCAACGGAAAAGCGATCAACGCACCGCTGGAGGATCATGCCCGGCAAACCGAACCAAGGCCCGGAACCGGATGACGCCGCAGGGCGGGAGGTGACGCCCGAAGAGGACGGGCGGCAGGCCGGCGAGCCCGACACCCCGGACGGCTCGTCCGCGGAAACCGCACCAGGTGAGGACACCGCGACCGAACCGGATGAACAGCCTGCGCCGGCGGGCGATCCCGATCGACCGTCCGCCGCTCCGGAAGCCCCCGAGCCGGGTCCTCACCCGGCCGCCCAGGGCGCGCCGTTGCCGCCGATGCAACCGGTGCAGGGAGCTCCGGTGCCGATGGCCCCGATGGCGCAGCTGCCGATGCCCGCGGGAACTCCCTATCCGCCACCCCATCCACCGTTCGCCCCACCACCGCCGCTGTTCGACGCCTTCTGGCCGCGGCCGGGGGTCTCGGGCGCTCCCGTGGCGTTGCTCGCGGCGGTGATCGGCGGCGCCGCTGCGGCGATCTTCGTGCCGCTGGGCGGGCCCGGGATCGGCTGGCCGCTGCTCGGCCTGACCATCGCCACCGGGATGTTCCTGGTGGGCCGCAAGGCGGAACGAAAAGTCCACATCGGACAGGTGTGCTGGGCGGTGGTGGCCTTGCTGCTGCTGTCGGTGTGCGCCTTCCGGTCGGCGGACTGGCTCACGGCGTGGTGCGTGCTGACCGCCGGGGTCGCCGGAGTGCTCGCGGTGACCGGCGGGCGGAGCGTACGGGCGTTCGGGCTGGCCGCCATCGCGATCCCGGTAGCAGCCCTCCGAGCCTTGCCCTGGACGGTGCGGGGCGTGCGCGAACGCGGCCGCGGCGCAGTCGGCCTGCGGCTAGTGGCGTCGCTGGCGGTCACGGTTCTACTGCTGCTGATCTTCGGCGCGTTGTTCGCCGGCGCCGACGAGAACTTCGCGGCGCTGGCCTCGGCCGTGCTGCCGCGCCTCGACGGGGAGTCCTTCTTCCGCTGGACGTTCGTGCTGGTCGTGTTCGGGGCGGCCACCCTGGGCGCCGCCTTCACCCTGCTCCGCCCACCGGAACCGGCGGGGACGACCCGTGAGGTCAAGACGCTGCGGCGGCTCGAATGGGCGCTGCCGATCGGCGTGCTGGTAGTGCTGTTCGCGGCGTTCATCGCGGTGCAGAGCACTCCGATGTTCGGCGGCGAGCAGCACGTTCAGCACACCGAGCAGCTGACCTATGCGGGCTACGCCCGCAGCGGCTTCTGGCAGCTGACGTTCGTCACGATCCTCACCCTGCCGATCATCGGCGCCGCGGCGCGCTGGGCGCCCAAGAGCACCGGGTTCGACCGCAACCTGCTGCGCGGGCTGGGCGGTGCGCTCGCGGTGCTCACGCTGCTCATCGTGTTCTCCGCGCTGATCCGCATGTGGGCCTACCAGGACGCTTACGGCTACACCGTGATGCGCCTGCTGGTGATGTCCTGCGAGCTGTGGCTGGGCGTGGTGTACCTGCTGGTCATCGCAGCCGGCGCCCGGCTGCGGGCCGGCTGGCTGCCCGCCGCGGTGGTCGGCACGGCGATGGCGGCGCTGCTCGGGCTGGCGGCGCTCAACCCCGACGCGTTCATCGCCGAGCGCAACATCGCCCGCTTCGAGGCGACCGGCAAGCTCGACCAGGAGTACCTGGAGAAGCTGTCGGCGGACGCGCTTCCCGCGCTGCAGGGCCTGCCGGCGGAGGCCCGCGGGCCGGTCGTCGCGGAGATCACCGAGGACCTGTTCGACGAGGGCTGGCGCTCCTGGAACCTCTCCGACCACCTGGCGCGTCAGCCCTGACGTGAACAGTGATCAGCGGGTGTTGCCCGGTCTGGGCAACACCCGCTGATCTGTGGCAAGGACGGAAGGCGTCGGTCGCCGACGGGTCAGCCGTTGGCGGCTTCCGGGCGGTCCGAGTCGGCCGCGACCCGCAGCGGGACGCGCCCGTCGCCGCGCTTGGCGACCCACTCCGTGATCCGGCGGGCGATGTCCTGCTCGGTGAGGCCGAGGTCGGCCAGCACCTCCTCGCGCGAGGAGTGCGGCAGGAAGCGGTTCGGCACCGCCAGGTCGCGCAGCGGCACGTCCAGCTCCGCGTCGCGCAGCGCCGCGGCCAGCGCCCAGCCGAACCCGCCGTGCCGGCCGCAGTCCTCCAGGGTGACCACCAGCCGGTGCTGCGCGGCCATCTCGACGATCTGCTCCGGCACCGGCAGCACCCAGCGCGGGTCGACCACGGTCACCCCGATGCCCTGCGCGGCGAGCCGCTCCGCCGCGGCGACCGCCAGCTTGCCGAACGCGCCGACCGCCACCAGCAGCACGTCGTCCGCGGCCCCCGAGCGGCGCAGCACGTCGACGCCACCGACCCGCTCCACGGCCGGGACCTCCTCGATCACCGAGCCCTTGGAGAACCGCATCACGGTCGGGCCGTCGTCGACGGCGACCGCCTCGCGCAGCTCCTCGCGCAGCGTCACGGCGTCGCGCGGCGCGGCGACCTGGATGCCCGGGATCAGGCCCAGGATCGACAGGTCCCACATGCCGTTGTGGCTGGCGCCGTCGTCACCGGTGATGCCGGAGCGGTCCAGCGTGACCGTGACCGGCTGCTTGTGCAGCGCCACGTCCATCAGCAGCTGGTCGAACGCCCGGTTCAGGAACGTCGAGTACACCGCGAACACCGGGTGCAGGCCGCCCATCGCCATCCCGGCCGCCGCGGTCATGCCGTGCTGCTCGGCGATGCCCACGTCGATGCAGCGGTCCGGGTACGCCTCGGCGAACTTCTTCAGCCCGGTCGGGCCGAGCATCGCCGCGGTGATGGCCACCACGTCCGGGCGCTCGGCACCGATGCGCACCAGCTCCTCGGCGTAGACGTCCGTCCAGCTCTTCGGGGCCGGCTTGGTCGGCAGCCCGGTCTCCGGGTCGATGACCTTGACCTGGTGCATCTGCTCGGCCTGGTCGTTCTCGGCCGGCGCGAACCCGTTGCCCTTGCGGGTCACCGCGTGCACGATCACCGGACCGCCGAAGGACCTGGCCATCTGCAGCGCGTGCTCCATCGCGCGCAGGTCGTGGCCGTCGACCGGGCCCAGGTACTTGATGCCGAGGTCGGAGAACATCACCTGCGGGCTGATCGCGTCCTTGATGCCGCTCTTGGCCGCGTGCAGTCCGGTGTAGAGCGAGCGCCCGACGACCGGGAGGTTGCGCAGCGTGCGGCGGCCGCTCTCCAGCGCCTTCTCGTAGCTGGGGTTCAGCCGCAGCGCGGCGAGGTGCTCGGCGAGGCCGCCGATCGTCGGCGCGTAGGACCGGCCGTTGTCGTTGACCACGATCACGACCGGACGCTCCTGGTCCGCGGCGATGTTGTTCAGCGCCTCCCAGCACATGCCGCCGGTGAGCGCGCCGTCGCCGACGATCGCCACCGCGTGCTGCGGCTTGTCGCCGAGCTGGAAGGAGCGGGCCAGGCCGTCGGCGTAGGACAGCGCGGTGGAGGCGTGGCTGTTCTCCACGAAGTCGTGGGCGCTCTCGGTGCGCGACGGGTAGCCGGAGAGGCCATCGCGCTTGCGCAGCTGGTCGAATCCGTCCTGCCGACCTGTGATGATCTTGTGCACGTACGCCTGGTGCCCGGTGTCGAACACGATGGCGTCCTGCGGCGAATCGAAGACCCGGTGGACGGCCAGGGTCAGTTCCACCGCGCCCAGGTTCGGCCCTAGGTGCCCGCCGGTGCGGGACACCTTCTCGATCAGGAACCGCCTGATCTCCGAAGCCAGTTGCGCCAGCTCAGGGTGCGTCAGGCGCTTGACATCGGCCGGACTGTGCACGGACCCCAGCAGCGTCACCGTTCCACCTCACTCGTCGTGCCGGTCGGGTTCATTCGCATGCCGGGGCCGGGCTGGCTGCCTGGCTCCGCCGCGATGCATAGCGCGTCCCAGTCTACGGAGGGGGCTGCCGACGGCCCGGCGTGGTGCGCGGCACCGTGCGCAACCGCGCGGCTACCCGGAGCACCACCTGCGCATTCCCCCGGATCGCTGGGGTCAGCGGTGCCCTGCGGACCGCCCGATGCGGCCGGAGCGATCGCCCGGGCCCCGCGCGAACGGTTTTCCGCCCCGCTCACCGGGCGGCGACCAGCGCTGTGGGGGTCATCACCGCAGGAACGGCCGCCACCCGGGCAGCGGGGCGTGATCCGGGCGGAGGTCTCCCCAGGGCGGGCTGCCGGGCGGCAACTGGTGCAGTTCGGCCTGGTCGAGGCGACGCCGCACCCGGAACCAGTCGACGGCCAGGAACGCGCCCGCACCCAGCACGACCACCGCGATGATCCACAGCGCCGGGTCGCCGATGCCCCGGCCGATCGCGGTGGTCAGCAGCATCGAGCCGAACACCGCCAGCACGCCACCGAGCAGGATCCGGAACCACGGGTAGCCCTGCGCCCGGCTGCCGCCCCGCACCGTCGTGGTGCGAGCGGCGGCCCAGCCCCGCAGCCGGTGCCAGGCGGCGAGGTCCTGCGGCCCGGTGCGCAGCGGCCACGCCGCGGTGGCGCGCCGCCGGACGATCGCGGCGACCAGTTGCGGATCGGCGACGTGGACCACCCACTGCTGCGGCCCGGCGACCAGTCGGAGCGCCGGGCCGCTGCGCAGGCGGATGCCGGTGCCGCCGGGCAGCGGCCACCAGCCGCCCGATTCCCCGCTGATCTCGCCTGCCTGCGCGAAGGCCAGCTCGGCCAGGGGCAGCGCCTGCCGGACCCGTCCGGCGCCGCCGGTCCGGTCGAGCACGATCCGGTCCCGGCCGATCAGCAACCGCCCGCTGCCGGGCGCGTCGAGCGGCACCGGGATCTCGACGTCCAGCTCCGCGAGATCCTCCGCGAGCATGGCGAGCCGGCGGTGCGCCAGGACCGCCAGGGCGGGCGAGGCGATCGCGGCGACCAGCGAGACCAGACCGATCGGCGCGCCGAACATGACGTTGACGATCGCCTGCGGCACGGCTGCGAGCAGCGCCCAGCCCGGCCAGCGGCGCGGCGTGCGGGAGTCGGCCAGCCATGCCGCCGCGGCGACCACGATCCAGCCCGCGGCCCACCCGGCGAAACAACCGGGCACAGTGGACGAACCGAGCAGCAGCAGACCGGCCGGGACCAGCACGATTCCCAGCGCCGCCAACAGAAACGCGGTCGCCCGACGCCCTGGCACGGCGTCCGGCGCCGTCGTCCCCGGTGCCGGGACGGGCTGCACCTCGGTCCCGGAAGCGGGCGGGGCCGGGAGGACCTCCGGCACGTGTTCGCGTTGCGTCATCTCATGAATCCGTTCCGGCCCCGACCCGGCTCAGCGCGAATCCGGCTCCAGCAGTGCGATGCATTCGATGTGGTGCGTCATCGGGAAGGCGTCGAAGGACTCCAGCTCGGTCATCCGGTAACCGCGCTCCGCGAACAGGCCGACGTCCCGCGCCAGCGCCGCCGGATCGCACGCCACGTGCACGATCCGCGCCGGGCGGCGCGCAGTCACCGACTCCACCACGTCCCGGCCCGCGCCCTTGCGCGGCGGGTCGAGCACGACGACGTCCGGCGCCTGCAGGCCCTCGTCGGTGGCCACCGCCTCCACCGTGCCCGCCCGGAACGACACCTGCGGCAGGTCCCGCAGGTTCGCCACCGCGTCCTCCACCGCGCGCTTCGACGACTCGACCAGCACCACCGAACCCGCCGGCCCGACCTGCTCGGCGAGCACGGCCGCGAACAGGCCGACCCCGCCGTAGAGGTCCCACGCCACGCCGCCCGCCGGCGCCGCCGCCAGCCGCCCGACGACCTCGGTGAAGACGTCCGGAGCGGCCTTGTGCACCTGCCAGAAGCCCTGCACCGCGACGTCGAAGGACCGGCCGCCGGCGGATTCGCGGGCCACCCCGCCACCCTGCACCTGCCGGGCCACGGCCCGCCCGTGCCGCCGCTGCGGCTTGTGGTCCACGGCCGTGACGTGCACTTCACCGGTGGCGTCGGCGGCCACCGTCAGCTCCGCGCCCGGACGCCACCGGCGGTTCGTGACCTCGTCCAGCGCGCCCTCGACGGTGATCGGGCAGTCCTCCACCGGGATCACCCGGTGGCTGCGGTGCGCGCGGAATCCCGCCCGGCCCTTGCGGTCCACCGCCAGCCGCGCGCGGCTGCGCCAGCGCAGCAGCCCGCCGGGCAGTTCCCGCACCCGGACCGGCCAGTCGAGCCCGGCGATCCGCTGCAGCTGCTCGGCGATCACCGCGGCCTTCAGCTCCCGCTGCGCCTCGCCGGAGGCGTGCTGCCAGTCGCAGCCGCCGCAGCGGTCGCGGCCGAGCGCCATGTCCGCCATCGGGCACGGCGGGCTGACCCGCCCCGGCGCCGCGGTCAGCACCTCGACCGCGTCCGCGCGGCAGAAACCGCCGCCGGCGTCCTCCGTGACCTCCGCGACGACGACCTCGCCGGGCAGCGCGTGGCGGACGAACACCACCCGGCCCTCGTGCCGGGCCACGCAGTGGCCGCCGTGCGCGACCGGCCCGATCTCGACCTCCAGCCGCCTACCTGTCCAGTCCGGCCTTTCGGTCACTGTTCACCTTCCCGTTCGTACCCAGCCCGCGCCGGGCCGCGCCCGGCATCGAGGTGAGCTGCTTCTGGCGGACCCGCGCGGACGACTCCAGCTGCCACGGCACGCTGGTGACCATCACGCCCGGCTGGAACAGCAGGCGGCTCTTGAGCCGCAGCGCGCTCTGGTTGTGCAGCAGCTGCTCCCACCAGTGGCCGACGACGTATTCGGGGATGAACACGGTGACCACGTCGCGGGGGCTGTCCCGCCGGATCCGCTTGACGTATTCGAGCACCGGCCGGGTGATCTCCCGGTACGGCGACTCCAGCACCTTCAACGGCACCGGGAGATTCTCCGCCTCCCACTGCTTCGTCAGCTCGCGGGTGTCCTCGTCGTCCACGTTGACGGTGACGCCCTCGAGCGCGTCCGGCCGGGTGGCGCGGGCGTAGGCGATCGCGCGCATGGTCGGCAGGTGCAGCTTGGAGACCAGGATCAGCGCGTGGTTGCGCGACGGCAGAACCGCGTCCGCCTCCTGCTGCTTGAGCTCGTCGGCGACGCGGTCGTAGTGCCGGCGGATCGCGGTCATCAGCACGTAGATCGCGGCCATCGCGGCGATCGCGATCCACGCGCCGTGGGTGAACTTGGTGATCAGCACGATCACCAGCACGCTGGCCGTCATGAACAGGCCGAAGGAGTTGATCGCCTGCGCGCGCCGCATCCGGCGCCGGGCCTGCGGATCGGTTTCCTTGCGCAGCAACCTGTTCCAGTGCCGGATCATGCCGCTCTGGCTGAGCACGAACGACATGAACACGCCGACGATGTAGAGCTGGATCAGCCGGGTCACCTCGGCCTCGAAGGCGAACACCAGGATGATCGCCCCGGCGGCCAGGAACAGGATGCCGTTGGAGAACGCCAGCCGGTCGCCGCGGGTGTGCAGCTGGCGCGGCAGGAACCGGTCCTGCGCCAGGATCGACCCCAGCACCGGGAAGCCGTTGAACGCGGTGTTGGCGGCCAGCACCAGGATCAGGCCGGTGAAGGCCACCAGATACCAGACGCCTGGCGCGAAGCCCGTGAACACCGCTCCGGCGAGCTGGGCGACCAACGTCTTCTGCTCGTAGCCCGGCGGCGCGCCGATCAGCTGGTGCGCCGGGTCCTCGGCGAGGACCGCACCGGTCAGCTGGGCCAGCACGATCAGCCCCAGGAACATCGCGACGGCGAAACCGCCCATCATCGCCAGCGTGGTCGCCGCGTTGCGGGACTTCGGCTTGCGGAAGGCCGGTACCCCGTTGCTGATCGCCTCGACACCGGTCAGCGCCGCGCTACCTGAGGAGAACGCCCGCAACACCAGGAAAACGAACGCCACGCCGGCCATCTGGGTCTCGTCGGGCAGGATCTGGAAGCTCGCGCTCTCGGCGCGCAGCTCGCGGCCGAGCACGAACGACTGGAAGAACCCCCAGGCGATCATGCCGAGCACGCCGATGAGGAAGGCGTAGACCGGGACCGCGAACAGCGATCCGGACTCCCGGACACCGCGCAGGTTCATCGCGGTCAGCAGCGCGATCGCCCCGACCGCGAACAGCACCTTGTGCTCGGCCACGAACGGGATGACCGATCCGATGTTCGCCGCTGCCGAGGAGATCGACACCGCGACGGTGAGGATGTAGTCGACCAGCAGGGCGCTGGCCACCACCAGGCCGAACCGGCGACCGTGGTTGACGGTGGCGACCTCGTAGTCGCCGCCACCGGAGGGGTAGGCGCGCACGTTCTGCCGGTAGGAGGCGACCACCGTGATCATCACGAGCGCGACGACGATCCCGATCCACGGGCTCACCGCGAACGCCGACACACCGGCCGCCGAGAGCACCAACAAGATCTCTTCAGGCGCGTACGCAACGCTGGACATCGCATCCGACGAGAAAATCGGCAGGGCGATGCGCTTGGGCAGCAGCGTGTGCGAAAGGCGGTCGCTGCGGAACGGCCGACCTACGATCAACCGTTTCGCCGCGGTTGCGAGCTTGGACACGGCACAGAGCGTAAGCGCAAAGGCGGGTCGACTGGCGACCCTGGCTGCCGGAATTGCTCTCAGGTCACATCCTGCGCGCCGCCCTGCCCCCGGGGACGTCTCACCCGGTACGGTGCACCAGCCCGGAACCGATGGGCGCGAACCGGACCGGATCAGCGCCCGTGCCGGTACGGTCGGCAGACGATCGCGAGGTCGTGGCCGGCAACCCCACACCCCCCGCAGCGAGGAGACAAGGTCGTGCACGTGGTGATCATGGGCTGCGGCCGGGTCGGGGCCTCCCTGGCCACGGCCCTGCAACGGCTCGATCACACCGTGGCCGTGGTCGACAAGAACCCCCAGGCGTTCCACCGCCTGGGCAAGGACTTCCGCGGCCAGCAGGTCACCGGCAACGGCTTCGACCGGGACATCCTGGTCGAGGCGGGGATCGAACGGGCGACCGCGTTCGCCGCGGTGTCCAACGGGGACAACTCCAACATCGTCTCGGCCAGGGTCGCCCGCGAGACCTTCGGCATCGAGCACGTCGTGGCACGCATCTACGACCCCAAGCGCGCCGAGGTCTACCAGCGGCTGGGCATTCCGACGGTGGCCACCGTGCCGTGGACGACCGACCGGTTCCTGCGCATGCTGCTGCCCGAGGGCGTCGCCACCGCGTGGCGCGAGCCCTCCGGCACCGTCGCGGTCCTGCAGCTGCCGCTGGACGACGGCTGGGTCGGCCGCCGGGTCGCCGAGCTGGAATCCGCCACCGGCGCCCGGGTCGCGTTCATCATGCGGTTCGGCAACGGCGTGCTGCCGGACGCCAAGACCGTCATCCAGGCCGACGACACCGTCTACGTGGCGGCGCTGTCGGGCACCGTCACCGACGTCACGGCGGCGGCCCGCCGCACACCCGAGGAGAGCGAGTAATGCGCATCGCGATCGCGGGCGCCGGCGCGGTCGGCCAGTCCATCGCACGGGAGCTGCTCGAAGGCGACCACGAGGTCCTGCTGATCGAGCGGAGCATCCAGAACTACCACCCGAAGAACATCCCCGGCGCCGAGTGGATGCTCGCCGACGCCTGCGAGCTGGCGTCGCTGGAGGAAGCCGGACTGGAGTCCTGCGACGTGGTCATCGCGGCCACCGGTGACGACAAGGTCAACCTGGTGGTGTCGCTGCTGTCGAAGACCGAGTTCGCGGTGCGCCGCGTGGTGGCCCGCGTCAACGACCCGCTCAACGAGTGGCTGTTCACCGAGGCGTGGGGCGTCGACGTCGCGGTGTCCACGCCGCGGATGCTGGCCGCGATGGTGGAGGAAGCGGTCAACGTCGGCGACCTGGTGCGGCTGATGACGCTGCGGCAGGGCCAGGCCAACCTGGTCGAGGTCACGCTGCCGGATTCCACGCCGCTGGCGGGCCGCCGGGTCCGCGACCTGAAGCTGCCGTCCGACGCGGCGCTGGTCACCATCCTGCGCGGCGGCCGGGTGATCGTGCCGCAGGCCGACGACCCGCTGGAAGCCGGCGACGAGATGCTGTTCGTGGCCATCGCGGACGTCGAGCACCAGATCCGGGCGATCATCCACGACCGCCGACCCACCGACTGAGGTATTCCCGGCTCGACGGGCGCCGTTTTCGCGCGAAAGCGGCGGGGATCGAACCTGGCGGGGTCAGCCCAGCGAGGGCTTGGAGTCGACGGCTCCGGGCTCCGGCAGGGCTTCGGCTTTCTCCTGCTCGGCGACCTTCGAAGCGCGGCGGATCGCCCACACCGTGACGATCAGCGCCAGGCCGGTCAGCGGGTAGCCCATCGCGATCCGCGCGAACGCCAGCCAGCCGGTCTGGTCGGAGTCGTACAGCCACTGCTGCACCACGTACTTCGCCGCGAACACCACGGTCCAGGCCAGCGTCGCCAGGTCGTAGCCGCGCAGCGCCCGGCGCTGCTTGCGCCAGGAGAAGCCCAGCCCGTTCAGCGCCGACCAGGCCACGCCCACCAGCGGCCAGCGGGCCAGCACCGACACCAGGAACACGCCGCCGTAGATCAGGCTCGTCCAGATGCCCAGCAGGAAGAAGCCCTTGGCATCGCCCGAGCGGTAGGCGATGAACGAGCACACCGCCACCCCGAGCACGCCGGAGATGGCGGGCTGCAGCGGCTCCTTGCGCACCAGCCGGAAGATCGCGATCGCGATCGCGACACCGATCGCCGACCAGATCGCCGGCATCAGCGAGGTGAAGGAGCTGACCAGCACGAAGACCACGATCGGGACCGCGGAGTAGGCCAGCCCGCTGACGCCGCCCATCTGTTCGAGCAGGGTCTTCTCGGGATCGCCGGCCCGCTGCGCGGTCGGGTCCTGCTGGTTGTCGGCCGCGTCCTGGGCTGGTGTCCCGGCGGCGGATGCGTCGCGTTCGCTCATGCGGTGTTCTGCAACTCGTAGTAGGGGTTGTAAAGCACCTTGCGGCCGTCGCGGACCGCGATCCGGCCCCGGGCCTTGATGATCCGTCCGGGTTCGATGCCGGCGATCCGGCGGCGCCCGAGCCAGACCAGGGTCACGCCCTCGGTGCCGTCGTACAACTCGGCTTCCAGCGTCGGTGCCGACGCCTTCGGGCACAGGCCCACGCTGCGCACCCGGCCGAGCACCACGGCCTCCTGCCCGCACTGGCAGTCGCTGGCGCGCTGGGCTCCGCCGGCTTGGGACCGCTCCGAGAGGTCATCGGCGTCCAACTCGGCGACGTCGCTGGTCAAGCGGCGTACGAGGCGACGCCAGTAGCCGCCGTCGGTCTTGCTCATCTAGCGCTCCCGTGCGCTTCCGGGGCTCGACTCGAAGCCCGTGCACCCCCAGCGTAGCCGTCCAGAACGGCGTAGTCGCGAGCCCGGCGGGATAACCGACTTGACCCGCCCGATCGGCTAAACCTTGATCAACACGGCCACGCTGGGTGTTCGGCTTCGCACTGGTTCTTTCCGGTGAAAAGCGAAAAATTCCCGCGCCCGAACCGATCCGGTCTCGGCTGCGCCGAAATCGCCTCGGACGCCGTCCCGGTTCTCCGGCGGCGCCCGAGCCGACTCCCCTAGCCCTGCTGGCCGTTGTTCTGGGCCTGCTGGATGTGGCGCAGGATCGCTTCCGGCAGCTGGATCGGCAGCGGCGTGCGCACCGGCAGCGGGTCGTCGCCGCGGACCACGATGGTCTCGTCGAGGACCGCGTACAGCAGCTTCGCGCACTCCTCGGCGTGCTCCGCCGGCCCGGCCGCGACGCCGCGCAGCAGCCAGCGCGGCCCGTCGACCCCGACGAACCGCAGCACCGCGTTCGGCGAGTCCGCCACCAGCTCGGAGCCCCAGTCGCCCTCTTCGGCGTACACCCGGGCGCCGTCCTTGCGCAGCTGCTCGGCGAGTTCGGCGCTGACCTCGGTCCACAGCCCGCTGCTGCGCGGCGCCGCGAACGCGCTGACGGTCAGCCGGCCGACCGGCGTGACCAAGTGCACGGCGCGCACCGGCCCGGCCGGGTCGACCTCGACCTGCAGCTGGCCGCCCTCGGGCACCGGCACCCGCACCGAACCGAGGTCGAGCCGCTCGACCTCGTCGTCGGGCGCCTCGTTCGAGTCGAACGGGCCGCCCTCCACGACTTCCGCTTCCTCGGCGTTCAGCGCCTCGTCCGCGGCCTCACGTTCGCCCCGTTTCCGGCCCCACCCGAACATCCCCTCAGACCTCCGTCCTGTGACCGGCCTCGGCCCCCGAGACCGCCAGCACCTCGTGCCCGCCGGTGGACCCGTAGCCCCCGGCACCCCGCTGCGACGCCGGCAGCTCGTCGACCTCCTCGAACACCGCGTGCTCGACCTTCTGCACCACGAGCTGGGCGATCCGGTCGCCGCGCCGCAGCGACAGCGGTTGTGCACGATCATGATTGATCAGGCAGACCTTGACCTCACCGCGGTACCCGGAATCCACCGTGCCGGGCGCGTTGACGACGCTCAACCCCGCCTTGGCCGCCAGGCCCGAGCGCGGGTGCACGAAGCCCGCGTAGCCCTCCGGCAGGGCCAGCGCGATCCCGGTGCCCACCACGACGCGTTCGCCGGGTTCGAGCACCACGTCGCTGGTGGTCACCAGATCCGCGCCGGCGTCGCCTGGTTTCGCGTACGCGGGCAGCGGCACATCGGGGTCAAGTCGGGTCAGCAGGACCTTCACGTTCGACACGGGCGGCGAGACTACCCTGAAGACGTGTCGGAAAGCGTAGAAGCGGCCAGCATCGCCGGGGACATGCCCGGTCAGGCGAACTCGAAGGGACGTCCCGTGTTCCGCGAGCGGTTGTACACGTCCTGGTGGGCGTGGCCGCTGCCGGTCATCGGAGCCGCGATCATGGCCGCCACGGTGCACATGGGCTACCCGGGCGTGCGCGCATGGCTGCCTTACGCCGTGCTCATCCCGCTGGCCATCGCGATCCCGCTCTGGCTGGGTCGCACCAAGATCGAGGTCGTCGACGGCGAGCTCTGGGTGGGCGACGCGCACCTGCCGCTGCGGTTCGTCGAGGACGCGGAGGTCATCACCCCCGCCGAGCAGCGCCGGGCGCTCGGCCCGGACCTGGACCCGGCGGCGTTCATGGTGCACCGGTCGTCGATCCGAACCTCGGTGCGGGTCTGGCTGAACGACCCGGACGACCCCACGCCGTACTGGGTGATCAGCACGCGCCGCCCCGAACGGCTCATGGCCGCCCTGAAGAAGCCCTGATCCCCGGCTCCCCCGCCGGAGGGCAGGTCCGACCGGCCGGCGGGGAGCCGTGAAAGACACTGGGCACACGCCGTCAGCGTGTGCCCAGCCACTTCCCGGTCTCGTCGACTCCTGGCCGCCTGGATCAGGCGGCGCAGTCGCGGCAGACGAACTGGCCGTTGCGGGTTTCGGCCAGCCGGCTGCGGTGGTGGACGAGGAAGCAGCTCGAGCAGGTGAACTCGTCAGCCTGCTTCGGGAGCACCTTGACGGTCATCTCCTCGCCGGACAGGTCCGCGCCCGGCAATTCGAAGTTCTCCGCGATCGCCCCTTCGTCCTCGTCGACGACGCCGGATTGCGCATCGTTGCGTCGCGCCTTCAGCTCCTCCAACGAGTCCTCTGCCAAGTCTTCGGACTCGCGGCGCGGAGCGTCGTAGTCGGTCGCCATCGTGATTCACCCCTGCGTTAGTGGAGACTGCAATGGTGTGCCGCTGGTAAACGTTCCAGGACCAGGATTTGTGCCCGTTGGCGCAGTGATCGTGGTCTCGCCCTGCAACGCGTTCAGTTCCCCCGTAATGAGCGACTCGCCTCATCCGGCACTCCGTGAGGCGCCGAGAGGGTAGCTCATGCCGAGTACGCGCACGCATCAGGTCACCCATAGGTGTGGTGTTCGCTGCATCCGCCGACCGCCGAAGATCAATCACCGGATGCCGCCCGGTCGCCTTCTTCGGTTGCCCGGCACCCCGCCTCGCGAAGCGGTGCCCAGGAAGTTCGCCGTTCGGCATCGATTCAGCGGCCCGTCGCGGACGGCTCCGACATGGTGGGGGCGTCCAGCGCCGCACGGCGCCGGTTGTGCGCCTAGGCTGATCTAGTGAAGACGGGCGCACGCTGGTCGAAGCATCCAGGGAGGAGCGGGACGTGTCAGCCGTGAGTGCAAGGTCGGGTCGACGAGCCCGGTACCGACGGCGTCGGCCGGTGCCCGCCCTGGTGGTGCTGGTCGCGCTCGTGCTGCTGTCGGGCCTGCTGTGGACCCGGGTCTTCGACTCGGTGCAGGACATCGAGGCGGCGACGACCTGCAATCCGCCCAGCACGCCGACGGCCGCGCCGCAGGGCGGCGCCGCGCCGGAGCCGGTTCCGCTGGGGTCGATGCTGCCGCGCAACGCGCTCGACTCGACCAACCCGATCCCGCAGCAGGACGTGCAGGTGCGGGTGCTCAACGGCAACGGCGAGGCCCGGCAGGCGTCGCTGGTCAGCGACGAGCTCGCCAGCCTCGGCTTCGCCAAGGGCGGCGCGGACAACGACCCGGTCTACGTCAACTACGACCTGAAGTGCCACGGCCAGATCCGCTTCGGCGGCGCCGGGGTGAGCGCGGCGCGGACGCTGAGCCTGATCGCGCCGTGCGCCCAGCTGGTGCGCGACGAACGCCAGGACGCCTCCGTCGACCTCGCACTGGGGGCGGACTTCAAGGACATCAAGACCACCTCGGAGGCCAAGCAGGTGCT
Source organism: Saccharopolyspora sp. NPDC045839 (assembly GCF_056431645.1). Classification (NCBI taxonomy): domain Bacteria; kingdom Bacillati; phylum Actinomycetota; class Actinomycetes; order Pseudonocardiales; family Pseudonocardiaceae; genus Saccharopolyspora; species Saccharopolyspora sp. NPDC045839. The sequence goes on along the minus strand of NZ_JBWKKH010000004.1, from coordinate 185,839 downwards.
CCAGGAGCTGGAGAACTGGGTGCCCCAGCGGGACCACCAGGACGGCGCCCACCAAGAGGTGACCCCGCCGCAGATCAGCAACGATCTCCTCAACAAGGCCCGCGAAGTGCACTGCTGACGACGCGCGAAGGGCGCCTGCGACCACACCGGTCGCAGGCGCCCTTCGCGCCTCAGGGCCGCTCTCAGACGCAGCCGGCGTCCGCGCGGAGCAGCGCTTCGGTCAGCTCACCGGCGATGCCCGGTGCGGCGCAGACGATCATCCCGTCGCCCAGCCCGTCCGCCGACCCCTGCTGGGGCAGCCGCAGCCGGGCGCCGGCCTCGGCGGCGACCAGCGCGCCCGCCGCCCAGTCCCACCGGTTGAGCCCGACCTCGAACATGCCGTCCAGCCAGCCCGCGCCGACCGCGCACAGGTCCAGCGACGCCACCCCGGCCCGCCGGATGTCGCGCACCTGGCCCAGCAGCCGGCCGAGCACCTCGGCCTGCGCCGTGCGGCGCTCCACCGCGTAGGCGAACCCGGTGCCGATCAGCGACAGTTCGAGCCGGTCGGCGGCCGAGACCCGGAGCCGGCGGCCGTCCAGGAACGCGCCGTGCCCGGCGGCGGCGCTCCACACCCGGCCGGACACGGGCTCCACCACCGCGCCCGCCACCGAAACCCCGTCGAGCTGCGCGGCCAGCGACACCGAGTACCAGGGGAAGCCGTACAGGTAGTTGACCGTGCCGTCGATCGGGTCCACGACCCAGCGCAGCCCGTCCAGCGCGCCTTCGCCGCCTTCCTCCTCCCCCAGCACCGATTCACCGGGGCGCAACTCCGCCAGCCGTTCCCGCACGAGCCGCTCCACCGCGCGATCACCTGCGGTGACGACGTCCGTCTCGGTACTCTTCGTGTCTACCGCACCATCGGTGACTGCTTCGTCACGCACCGTGCGCGCCAGTTCCGCGGCTTCGCGGGCGATCCGCACCGCTACCTGGCACAAGGCTTTCGGGTCTACTTCTGCTGCCAATCCCACGTACACATCGCAACACAACCCGGTTAAGGTCTGCACACCTTCATCTGAATCGAATAGGAAGGATTCAGCCATGGCGACTGCCCGCGGTTTCGGCGTGGACATCGGCGGGTCCGGCATCAAGGGATGTCCGGTCGACATCGACGGTGGTGTGCTGGCCGAGGAGCGGATGCGGATCCCCACCCCGCAGCCCTCGACCCCGTCCGCCGTGGCGGACGCCGTGGCGGAGATCGTCGAGAAGTTCGCCTGGACCGGCCCGGTCGGCATCACCCTGCCCTGCGTGATCAAGGACGGCACCGCGCTCACCGCGGCGAACGTCGACAAGGGCTGGATCGGTACCGACGCCCAGGAGCTGTTCGCCGAGCGGCTCGGCCGCACCCGGGACGACGTGCTGGTGCTCAACGACGCGGACGCGGCCGGCACCGCCGAGATGCGCTCCGGGGCCGGCGCCGGGCACCGCGGCCTGGTGGTGGTGCTGACCTTCGGCACCGGTATCGGCAGCGCGATGTTCATCGACGGAAAGCTGGTGCCCAACACCGAGTTCGGGCACATCGAGGTGGACGGCCACGATGCGGAGACGCAGGCCGCGGCCTCCGTCAAGGACGACCTGGAGCTGACCTACGAGGAGTGGGCGCCGCGGGTCAGCAACTACATCCAGGGACTGGAGAAGTTCCTCTGGCCCGACCTGATCATCGCCGGTGGCGGGGTCAGCAAGAAGGGGCACAAGTGGATTCCGCGGCTGGAGACACGCACACCGGTCGTCGCCGCGGCGCTCCGCAACGACGCGGGCATCGTCGGTGCCGCGACGGCGGCCGCAACCAGGCACAACGCCTGATCTTCCGGTCTCCTAGCACATCGCGGGACGCGCGGACTCCGCCTTGCAGCGGAACCGCACCCCCGCATCGCGGCTACAATGGAACACGGCCCACTTGATTCGAAGTCCTCGTCGAGGAAACACCGAGGCAGGCACCGGGTGATTCCTCATCAGCCGCAGGGCTGGATCCAGTGGGTTTGTTCCCCGACCTTCGGCGGCCGAGGTTTCGCGCCCTCCGGCCTGCCCTGATCGACCGTCGCGAAAGGGCGTACGTGGCAGCCGCAGAAACAGCAACCCGACGCTCCGCTGCAACAACCGGCGGTGCCCAGTCCCAGTCGGGCCAGTCCCAGGCCACCCCAGGTTCGGAGGCGGCTGCTTCGTCTGACACCGAGCAGACGAAGTCCACCGCCGCGCGCAAGAGCTCGACGGGGGCGAAGCCGACGGCCCGCAAGACCGCCGCCGCGAAGTCGGCGGGGGCCAAGAAGGGCGCCAAGGCCCCGGCGAAGAAGTCGACGAAGTCGGCCTCGGCCAAGGGCAGCGGCGAGGGCATGGAGATCGACGAACCGATCGAGACCGACCTGACGTCCCCGGACGTCGGCGACCTCGCCGACGTCGAGGTGGAAATCCCGGAAGAGCCCGTTCCGGAGGAGGAGACCAAGGAGTCCGGCGACTTCGTCTGGGACGAAGAGGAATCCGAGGCGCTCCGGCAGGCTCGCAAGGACGCCGAGCTGACGGCCTCCGCCGACTCGGTCCGCGCCTACTTGAAGCAGATCGGCAAGGTCGCGCTGCTCAACGCCGAGGAAGAGGTCGAGCTCGCCAAGCGCATCGAGGCCGGGCTCTACGGCGCGGAGCGGCTGCGGCAGGTCGAGGAGGCCGGCGAGCAGCTGACCACCCAGATGCGCCGCGACCTGCGCTGGATCGTGCGCGACGGTGAGCGGGCGAAGAACCACCTGCTGGAGGCGAACCTCCGTCTGGTCGTCAGCCTGGCCAAGCGCTACACCGGCCGCGGCATGGCGTTCCTGGACCTCATCCAGGAGGGCAACCTCGGCCTGATCCGCGCGGTGGAGAAGTTCGACTACACCAAGGGTTACAAGTTCTCCACCTACGCGACCTGGTGGATCCGGCAGGCCATCACCCGCGCCATGGCCGACCAGGCCCGCACCATCCGCATCCCGGTGCACATGGTCGAGGTGATCAACAAGCTCGGCCGCATCCAGCGCGAGCTGCTGCAGGACCTGGGCCGCGAGCCCACGCCCGAAGAGCTCGCCAAGGAAATGGACATCACCCCGGAAAAGGTGCTGGAGATCCAGCAGTACGCCCGGGAACCCATCTCCCTGGACCAGACGATCGGCGACGAGGGCGACAGCCAGCTCGGCGACTTCATCGAGGACTCCGAGGCGGTCGTCGCGGTCGACGCGGTGTCCTTCACGCTGCTGCAGGACCAGCTGCAGTCGGTGCTGGCGACGCTGTCCGAGCGCGAGGCCGGCGTGGTCCGGCTGCGGTTCGGGCTCACCGACGGCCAGCCGCGGACGCTGGACGAGATCGGCCAGGTCTACGGGGTGACCCGGGAGCGGATCCGGCAGATCGAGTCCAAGACGATGTCGAAGCTGCGCCACCCGTCCCGGTCCCAGGTGCTCCGCGACTACCTGGACTGACGAACACGGCACCGAAGAGGGCCGCCGACCGATCCGGTCGGCGGCCCTCTTCGCGTCCGCGGCGGCGCTTTCAGGCCGGAAAAACGCCGAAAATCGGTCCGCCTGGTGGGATTTCCTGTTCGCTTCCAGCGGAAATGACGGGCCCCCAACGGCGCCCGATCTGTGATCTGAAACACTGAATGTCCGGTTGTCGATCGACTCCGCTTTCGCGCCGTCCGGCCCGGGAGGGCTTATTTCCCCATGTCACAAGGCTTTTCACGGTGTTGATCACGCTCCGCAAACGGCGCTGCTGCAACCGGGTGCTTCATCGTGACGACCGTCGCCACCCGGCGCGGGAACACTGACTCGGGCCCAAGCGTCTGGAAGAGTGGAGTCAACGAGCACCGCTCCCGCAGCCAGTGGGCCAACGGTGGTCGTAGCAGGATCGAGGGCGTCGGGTGATTCCGACGCCGGGACGGAGGGAGATCACGATGCCGGGAACGCTCACCCGCCCCGAGCTGACCGCCGCCGACCGCTGCGACCGCTGCGGGGCCGCTGCGAAGCTTCGCGCCGTACTGCCATCCGGTAGCGAGCTTCTGTTCTGCGGGCACCACGCCCGTGCGTACGAGGCGGGGCTGCGCGACGCGCAGGCCGACCTCCAGCAGGACGAGCAGTAAACACCCGTCAGACCGAGTAGACCGTGCCCCCGCAGGAGCCCTGCGGGGGCACGGTCGTCTTCCGGCTAGGTGCGTCCGGTCATCCGCTGATCTCCGCCAAGGCATCGAGCAGCCGCCGCACCTCCGCTTGGCTCGTGTAGTGCGAGAGGCTGGCCCGCACGCCGCCCTTCGGGCCGATGCCGAGGGCGTGCACCGTCTCCCAGGCGTAGGAATGGCCGTGCGAGACGTTCAGACCGCGCTCAGCCAGCTGCTCTGCCACATCCGAGGGTTCCCTGCCCGGAAGCCCGAAGAACGCCGTAGGAGTGCACGAGCCCTGCGGAGCGCCGTAGCGCACTACGCCGTCCAGAGCCGCCAGGCCGTCGAACAGCTCCCTGGCCAGTTCGTCCTCATGGGCCTGCACGGACCGGCGGGAGGTCGCCAGCCGCTCGGCGCGGCTACCGTCGGCGTCGCTGTCCAGGCCGGCCAGGTGCTCCACTGCGGCCACCACACCGGCCATCGCGGCGAACGGGTTGGTGCCGAGCTCGAACCGCTCCGGCGAGGTGTCCGGCGATGGCGCCAGCTTGTCCGGGTGCAGGTTCTCCAGCGACCACGGGTCGGCGGCCACCACAGCGGCCAGGTGCGGGCCGGCCCACTTGTAGGCGCTGGTCGCGTAGAGGTCCGCGCCCAGCTCATCCAGCCGCACGTGGGCGTGCGGGCAGTGCTGCACCCCGTCGACGTAGGACACGGCGCCGACCTGCCGGGCCCGGTCGGTGATCGCCCGCAGATCGGGCATGATGCCCAGCACGTTGGAGGCCGCCGTGATGGCGACCAGCTTGGTGCGCTCACCGATGAGCCCGGTGACGTTCTCGACGGGCAGTTCACCCGTCGCCGGGTCGAGCTCCGCCATCCGCACGGCGGCGCCCGCCCGCTGCGCGTGCTGCACCCACGGCCGCACGTTGGCGTCGTGGTCCAGCTGGGTCACCACGATCTCGTCGCCGGGTCGCCAGCCCGCCGCGAACACGCCGGCGAAGCGGTAGGTCAGGGCGGTCATGCTCGGGCCGAACGCCACGCACCCGGGGTCCGGGGCGCCGACCAGGTCGGCGACGGCCGCCCGTGCCTCGGCGACGATCCCGGCGGAGCGGCGGCTGGACTCGTACGGGCCGCCCACGTTGGACGTGCCCACCCGGTAGGCGTCGCTCACCGCGTCGATCACCGACTGCGGGACCTGGGTGCCCGCCGCGCCGTCCAACCACGCCCGACCGTCCGCCAGCGCCGGGTACTGGGCCCGGATCTTCTCCACGTCGAAAGCCATGCCCCGACCCTATGAGACCCGGATCGGCGACCAAACCGATCGCGCTGCGCCGTTCGGGGCCGATATCACCAGGAGCGCAGGGTGGCGATGCGCTCCTCGAGCTGTTCCACGGTGGCCATCGCGGTGGGCGGGCCGCCGCAGCTCTTCTGCAGCTCGTTGTAGATCTTGCCGTGCGGCTTCCGGGTGCGGTGGTGGTGCAGCGACACGAGCGTGTTCAGCTCCTTGCGGAGCTTCTGCAAGCGCTCCTGCACGGTCTGCGGCCGCGCGCGCTGCTCCGCCTGCTCGGCGGCCTTCGCCGCCTTCGCGACCGCTTCGCGCTTGCCCACGTCCTCCAGCTGCTGTTCCTGGCGTTGCCGCAGCAGCGCCCGCACCTGGTCCGGTTCCAGCAAGCCGGGCAGGCCGAGGTAGTCCTGCTCCTCCTCGGAGGTGCTGAACGCCGCGGTGCCGAACGACGAGCCGTCGTAGATCACCTGGTCCAGCTCGGCCTCGGCACCCAGCGAGGTGAACGCCTTCTCCTCTTCGCCGGGCTCGTCGCGCTTGCTGTTGGCCGCGGCCAGCAGCTCGTCGTCCCAGCCGTCCTTCTCCCGGTGCGGCTTGCCGAGCACGTGGTCGCGCTGCGCTTCCAGCTGGCTGGCCAGCTCCAGCAGCACCGGGACGCTCGGCAGGAAGATGCTCGCCGTCTCACCCGGTCGCCGGGACCGCACGAAGCGGCCGATGGCCTGGGCGAAGAACAGCGGGGTCGAGGCGCTCGTGGCGTAGACGCCGACGGCCAGCCTCGGCACGTCGACGCCTTCGCTCACCATTCGGACCGCGACCATCCAGCGGTCCTCGGACTCGGCGAAGTCGGCGATGCGGCCGGACGCCTGCGGATCGTCGGAGAGCACCACCACCGGATCGTGCCCGGTGATCCGGTGCAGGGCCTTCGCGTAGGCCTTGGCCGTGACGTGGTCGGTGGCGATCACCAGGCCGCCGGCGTCCGGGAGGCCGCCGTTGCGCAGCTGCGTCAGCCGGGTGTCGGCGGCCTGCAGCACCGCCGGGATCCATTCGCCCGACGGGTCCAGCGCGGTGCGCCAGGCCCGCGCGGTCTGCTCGGCGGTCAGCGGCTCGCCGAGGCGAGCGCTGAACTCGTCGCCGGCGTTCGTCCGCCACCGGGCCTCGCCGGAGTACGCCAGGAACAGCACCGGCCGGACGACGCCGTCGTTGAGGGCGTCGGAGTAGCCGTAGGAGTGGTCCGCCCTGCTGCGCAGCGAGCCGTCGGCGTCGGGCTCGTAGCCGATGAACGGGATCGGCGAGTCGTCGCTGCGGAACGGCGTTCCGGTCAGCGACAGGCGCCGCACGGCCGGGGTGAACGCCTCCCGGATCGCGTCGCCCCAGGACTTCGCGTCGCCCGCGTGGTGCACCTCGTCGAGGATCACCAGCGTCTTGCGGCGCTCGGTGCGCACCCGGTGCAGCGTCGGGTGCGCCGCGACCTGCGCGTAGGTGACCACGACGCCGCGGTAGTCGCTGGAGGTGATGCCGTCGCTGTTGCGGAAGTTGGAGTCCAGCGGGATGCCCGCGCCGCCGGCGGCCATGGCCCACTGGTGCTTGAGGTGCTCGGTGGGCGCAACCACGGTCACCGCCTCGACCGTGCGGTCGGCCAGCAGCTCCGCGGCGACCCGCAGGCCGAACGTCGTCTTGCCCGCGCCCGGCGTCGCCACCGCCAGGAAGTCCTGGGGCCTGCTCGACAGGTACTTGGTGAGCGCCCGGCGCTGCCAGGCGCGCAGTGGCCGGGATGGAGCCTGCGAGGGGTCGCTGAGCACGGATCGAACGGAATGGTCGAGTTGCGCTTCGGACACGCCGGGTCGCCGCCCCTTCCTTCTTGCTCCCCTGCTGGATGGTGAGGGCGCGCCCTGCGCTGCCCCGCGACCGCCCGCACGCGCTTTCAGCGTCGATCGACTCGAAGCGGGCCGTCGTGCAGCCTACCTTTCGAGCCCGGCGGGCACCGGCATGCCCGGACGAGAGGTGCGCGACACTCCGTGTTCCCGGCGGTTTTGAAGGGGCGACGCCCGCGGCGCCAGCCGATGCAGCATCCTTATGGGTGCCATGGGTCAGCCGAGTCCACCAGACCGCCAGGGGCGCAGTGCGACCGTCGCACCACGGGAAGCTCCGGTGCGGCGCGGGCCACTGCGCCTGGTCATGCGCACGCTCGACAAGGCGTGGTGGGACAACATCTTCTCGGAATCGGCGGCCGCCGCGTTCTGGCAGACGTTGTCCATGCCACCGCTGCTGCTCGGGCTGCTGGGCAGCCTGGGCTTCGTCGGCGACTGGTTCGGCCCCGAGGTCGTCGACGCCGTGCACGACAAGATCCTCGCGTTCTCCCGCTCGGTGTTCACGGCGAACGTGGTCGACCAGATCATCGGCCCGACCGTCGCCGACATCCTCACCAAGGGACGCAGCGAGATTGTCTCGGTCGGCTTCCTGATCTCGCTGTGGGCGGGTTCGTCGGCGCTGGCGTCGCTGGTCGACTCGATCACGCTCGCCTACGACCAGTACCTGGTGCGCAACAGCATCTGGCAGCGGATCTTCGCGCTGCTGCTGTACCTGGTGTGCCTGATCCTCGCGGTGGTCGGGCTGCCGGTGGTCGCGCTGGGCCCGGACTGGCTGCCGACGCTCTTCCCGCAGGACTTCCAGGACGACATCGCCTGGCTGATCCAGGCGTTCTACTACCCGGCGACCGGGATCGGCCTGGTGGTCGCGCTGGCGACGCTGTACAAGGTGGCGCTGCCCAGGAAGCTGCCGTGGCATCGCGGCCTGCCCGGGGCGCTGCTGGCGATGGCGATCTTCCTGTGCGCCAGCATCGGCCTGCGGCTCTACATCACGTGGGTGACCGGCACCGGCTACACCTACGGCGCGCTGGCCACCCCGATCGCGTTCCTGCTGTTCGCGTTCTTCATCGGGCTGGCGATCATCATGGGCGCGCAGTTCAACAACGCGATCCAGGAGATGTGGCCGGCGAAGATGACCCGCCGGGAGCGCCGGAGGTGGCGGCGCCTGGAGATGAAGCGGCTCGCGCAGCGGATGCACACCGAAGAGGGCTACCGCGCGTGGCGCAACGGCCAGGCCGAGGAGGGCGAGGAGCCGAGCCCACCCGCGGAGCGGCCGCGCAACGGCGCGCCGCTGCCGAAGAAACCGACCGACAAGCAAGCCGAACCGCACGGCGGCTGAGCGCCGCCGCGCGGGTCCGGAAGGTCAGTCCTTGCCGCCTGGGGGGAGGGACGCGAAGATCTCCTTGCAGTCCGGGCAAACGGGCGAGCCCGGCTTCGGCGACTTGGTGACCGGGAAGACCTCGCCGCACAGCGCGACCACGAACGTGCCCATGACCGCGCTCTCCGCGATCTTGTCCTTCTGCACGTAGTGGAACACCTCCGGACGGTCGTCACTGGTCTGATCAGTGGTCTCGGTCCGGGTATCGGTCTCCGGCATCGTCATCGTGCTCATGCCCCCAATGATGCCGCACGGCATCGACGCATGTCCGCATCCGGCCGGGTGTTGCCCGTCAGGCGCCCTCGATGACCTGGTGGCTGCCGGATTCGATCGAGTGCGGTGAACGGCGGAACCGGTTCACGTGCTCGCTCTTCTTGGCCGGGCGGTCGTTGGCGATGAGCACCGCCATCCACGGCAGCGGGATGGAAATCGCCAGGATGATCAGTGACAACCACCACAATTGCCACAGCTGGAACACCACCGCGGCGACCACCAGACACGGAATCCGGCTGGCCATCATGATCGCGTACCGGCGGCGCCGCTGCGCCTGCTGATCGTCGTAGGACGGCTGTGCCTCGGTGATCAGCACCGGGGTGTCGTCACGATGTGAGCTGTTCACGACGCTACCTCCGCCTCCCATGCTGCCACCCGATCGCGTCCTCGGATACCCCGGGTTCGCGCGTCCCGCAACCCCGGGCGCCGGGCCGACCGGCCGGACCCAGAGGTTGACCGGCAGGACGCACCGCCGAAACCTCGCCGGGTTAGATTCGATCGGGATCAACGGCGCGGGAGGGCGAATGCTGTACTCGGTGAGCAAGCGGGTCGTGGGCGCGGTGGCGCGGACGATCTACCGGCCGACCGTGATCGACGCCGACAAGGTGCCGACGACCGGCCCGGTGATCCTCGCCCCGAACCACCTCGCCGTGCTCGACAGCTTCATCGTGCCGCTGGTGCTGCCGCGGCCGGTGTCGTTCCTGGCCAAGGCCGAGTACTTCAACGGCACCGGCACGAAGGGCGCGCTGGTCAAGTGGCTGTTCGGCTCGCTCGGCGCGATCCCGGTGGAGCGCGGCCGCGGGCGCGCCGCGAAGGAGGCGCTGGACACCGCCCAGCAGGTGCTGCTCGACGGCGGCGCGTTCGGCATCCACCCGGAAGGCACCCGCTCGCCCGACGGGCGGCTGTACCGGGGGCGGACCGGCGTGGCCCGGCTGGCGCTGGCCGCCGGCGCGCCGGTGGTGCCGGTCGGGTTGACCGGCACGGACAAGCTCCAGCCGCGCGGCAAGAAGATCCCCCGGCCGCACCCGGTGACGGTCCGCTTCGGCGACCCGCTGGACTTCTCCCGCTACGCCGGGATGGAGTCGTCGCTGCCGGTGCTGCGCTCGATCACCGACGAGATCATGTACGCGATCGCCGAGCTGTCCGAGCAGGAGTACGTCGACCGCTACCAGAGCCCCGGCGCCGCCGCGGCGGCCTGATCCAGTCGGCGGCTCGCCGAGCTCCCTGATGTCGATGACGGGGCCGTGAGTCTTTTGGGCTGCTCTGGCGACTCAAAAGACTCACGGCCCCGTGCTTGCGCAAGCGCTGGGCCGGTCGGTGGTGGTCGGCGAACCTGACGTGGTCGGCGAGCCGGGTGTCGTCGGCGAGTCTGCTTTCGTCTCCGCAGGCGGCGAGCTGGTCGGCGGGTGGCTCGTCGTCGGTGCCGTAGTCGATGTGGCGGGCGGCTCGGCCGAGGTGGCGCTCACCGGTGGGGTCGCGGTGCCGTGGCACTGCTCGTGGGCCAGCCCCGCGCGAAGGCCCGCGTGTTCGCAGGCCCTGCCTTGGCTTCCGCGTTGACGTTGCCGGGCGTTATCCGGCTACCACCCGTAGCGCCGCCGCCGAGTCAGTCCGGGTAGCGGATGAACTCGGACCGGACGTGGTCCACCAGCCAGACGCCGTTGGCGCTGACCCTGAACTCGTGCCCGGCCGCGTGCATCCCGGCAGCGTCCACGGTCAGCACGACCGGCCTCCCCCGCCGCCCGCCGACGCGCTTCGCGGTCTCGCGATCGACCGACAGGTGAACGTGATGCCGGTTCATCGGCCGCAGCCCCTCGGCGCGGATGCCGGTCAGGCTGCGCGCGACCGTGCCGTGGAACAGCCATGCGGGCGGTTGCGCCACCGGCAGGTCGAGATCCACCGCGACCGAATGCCCCTGGCTGGCCCTGATGCGGTCACCGTCGATCACGTACCGCTGCTTGTCGTTGTCCGCGACGACCCGCACCAGCTCCGCCCGCGAAATCGGGAAGCCGTGCGAGCCGGCTGCGGCGAGCAGCTCGTCGACCGCCACCCAACCGTGCTCGTCGAGCTCGATCCCGATCCGCTCGGGCTGGTGGCGCAGGTGCTTGGCCAGGTACTTCGAGACCCGCACCAGCCTTCGCTCGTCCATGAACGCCTCCCCAGCCGGACAGTAGCGCGCGGGCGCATCGCGGCGAGAGCGAATTCCGGGAGTCAGCCCTTGGCGGCCTTGGCGGCGGCCTTCTGCTCCTTCTTCCAGGACCGGACCTCGTTCAGGGTCTGCTCGTCGACGACGTCGGCGATCGAGCGCCTCGACCCGTCCTCGCCGTAAGCCCCAGCGGCCTCGCGCCACCCGGTGGGCTGGACGCCCCGCTGCTTGCCCAGCAGGGCGAGGAAGATCCGCGCCTTCTGGTCGCCGTAACCGGGCAGCGCCTTGAGCCGCTTCAGCACCTCTTTGCCGTCCGGGTCGCCCTCGGTCCAGATCGCCTCGGTCCGGCCGTCGTAGTGCTCGACGACGTACTGGGCCAGCGCGTGCACCCGCCGCCCCATCGACCCGCCGTACCGGTGGATCGCCGGCTTCTGCACGCACAGCTCGACGAACTCGTCCAGATCGGATTCGGCGATCTTGGTGACGCCGAACCCGCCCATCCGGTCGGCGATCTTCTTCGGCCCCGCGAACGCGACCTCCATCGCGACCTGCTGATCCAGAAGCATGCCCGTGAGCAGGGCGAACGAGTCGTCGCTGAGCAGCTTGTCGGCGTCGGCGTCGCCGGTGAGGTGCAGCATGTTGGACATGCGCCTCATTTTCACACGTCAGGCGCGGCGGCGGTCGTCGCGGCGACTCACGCGGAACCCGGCGCCCTGACCCCCTCGAACACCGCGTCGAAGGCCTTCGCTCCGTGGCCGTCGGCGACCTGGCGGTCGACCAGGGCTTTGAGCGGACCGACCACGTCCAGCCCCACCCCGGCCTCCCGGCTCGCCCGGACGATGGCGTCGAGGGCTGCCTTGGTGAAGTCGAGGCTCTGCCCATCGGCCTCGGCACCGGCCTCGATGGCTTCCCCGCTCAGCGGGAGGACCTGCACCATCGCCGAGAGCCACTGCACGGCGTGCTTCGCGAATTCGGTGGCCGGGACGCCTTCGGTGCGCACCATGGCCGCGCCGTGGGAGAACCCGGCGAACATGGTGTACATCGCGGCCAGCAATGCGAAATCGTAGAGCGAGGCCATCCCCGCGTCCGCACCGAAGTACTCGGCCGAACCCAGCAGCTCCAATACCGCCCTGTTCTCGTCGAACGCCTCTTTCGAACCGCTGTACAGCAGGAACGACTCCGGCCGGCCGATCATGGCCGGGATGGACATGATGCCGCCGTCGAGGTAGTCGATGCCGTGGCGCTCCGCCCAGGCGGCAAGTTCCCGCGCATCGCTCGGCGCGGTGGAGGTCAGGTTGACGACGGTTCGCCCGGCGAGGTCACCGGCCACCGGATCGAGGACGTCGTGCACCGATCCGTGGTCCAGCAGGCAGGCGACGATCAGGCCACCGGCGGCGACCGCCTCGTCGACCGTCGCGGCGGAGGTGGCTCCGGCGGCGACGAGTTCGGCGTCCCTGCCCGGCGCGCGGTTCCACACCGCGGTGGGGTGGCCGCCACCCAAGAACGCATGTGCCAGAGCTCGCCCCATGGCGCCGAGACCGAGGACCGTGATCGGAACCGGCGAGGACTTGGTCATCGTGAATCGCTCCTTCAATTCCACTTTCAGCAGCCGGTTGATCGTCACCTCCGGGCACGGGGCCGACAAGTACCCACTATTTGGTGCGGTACGCACCAAATAGTGAGCAGTCACGAATATTCGATGCGGTATCGGCGCAGCAATGGATACGTCGCCAATCGACCTCGGAGACGAGGTGCTCAGCCAAGCGAATGGCAGGCCCCCATCGGCGCCGGGCGAAGCCTTCTCGCGATCTGCTGATCTCCCGGGCGTTTTGCCTCACCGGTGAGTCGCGCCCGGCCCTCCTGGACGCCACGTTCCGAGCCAGTCGTCGATCAGCTCGACAACCCGATCCGGTGTGGCTCCTCCTTTGATCAGGGCGCTCACGCGCTGGGCCTCCGCGGTCGTCGGCAGGAAGCCGACCAGCAGCGCAGGCAGCAGCAGCCGCCTGGCGAGCAGTTCCTGCGCCGACGTCACCTTCGGCCTGCGGACGACCGAGACGTTCACGCGCACCGCGTGCTCGTTGAGCGGCGAAACACCGGGACGATCGGTCTCGACCGCGGCGTACCTGAAGCCGTGGGCGAGGTTGCACGCGCCGCAGTCCACCGGCCCGCGTCCGAGCCGGCCTCCGCATTCTTCGCAGGCGATCCGGTCGAGCGCGGCGTCCACCACCCGCCAGTCGTGCCGGTCCGGCTCGGCCACCACCAACCCGGCGACCTCCGCCTCCGGTTCCGCCTCCCACTCGGCGCGGAAGCGCCGCCATTCCTCTTCGACGACGTCGTCCACCAGCGCCCGGCATCGGCTGCAATCAGGCGCGCCGCTGTATTCGTGCCCGCCACATTCGCCGCACCGGACGAGGGCGGCACCGACCGCAGGTCTCATCCACCCATGTTCGTGCAGGACGAGCTCGGGGGCGATCGGTTTTCCGGAGCTCCGCGCCGCGGATGCGCCCAGATGCGCGAACGGGTGGCCGTGTGAGGATCGGGATCGTGATTCCAGACCTGTCCCATGACCGCATCGATCGACTTCGCGACGCCTTCCAAGCCGCCGGCTACGACGCCGACGGCGTCGTGGAGCTCCTCGGTCCCGAAGCGCACGCCGCGCTGGGCCGGGGCGAGCCCGTTCCGGCACTGCGCGCCACCGACGACGCCGGCGCGCTCGGCACCTTGGTCCGCTTGTTCCTGCTCGGCCAGGCCGAGTCTCAGGCCGCCGTCGAAGCCGCGCTCGCCCCGCTGCCGTTGCCCGAGGCGAAGGCCGCCGGGCTGCTCGTCGATGACGGCGACCGGCTGCGCGCCGGGCTCGACGTCCGCCCGCACGGGGTCGACGACGAATCGTGGTGGGTCGTCTCGGACCTGGATTCGGACCTGCGCGGCGGCCGCCCGGTGGAGGCCGACCACGTGCTCGGCGTCGGGCACGCGTCGCTGAGCCTGGTCCGGGCGACCTCGCGGCGGCCGGTGGGCTCGGTGCTCGACCTCGGCACCGGTTGCGGCGTGCAGGCCCTGCACGCCAGCACGCACGCACAGCGGATCACCGCGACCGACGTGTCCAAGCGGGCGCTGGCGTTGGCGGAGGCGACGTTCCGGCTCAACCGCGTCGAGGTCGAGCTCGCCGAGGGCGAGTGGTTCGACCCGGTCCGGGGCCGCAAGTTCGACCAGGTCGTGTGCAACCCGCCGTTCGTCGTCGGCCCGCCACGCACCGATTTCACCTACCGCGACTCGGGGCTGGCCGGGGACGACGCGAGCGCGCTGGTCGTGCGCCAGCTGCCCGGCTTCCTCGCCGAAGGCGGCACCGGGCAGCTGCTGGCCTCCTGGGTGCACCGGGACGGCGAGGACTGGCAGGACCGGGTGTCCCGGTGGCTGCCGCCCGGCGCCGGGGTCGACGCCTGGTTCGTGCAGCGCGACGTCGCCGACCCAGCCCTCTACGTGGGCACCTGGCTACGCGACGCCGGGTACGACCTGCGGTCCCCGCAGGGCCTGCGGAAGGCGGCCGAGTGGCTGGACTGGTTCGAGGCCAACGACGTGATCGGCATCGGATTCGGGTTCGTCACGCTGCGCCGCACCGACTCGCGCGGCGAGGTCGTCTGCGAGGACCTCCGGCACGCCTTCGACGACCCGCTGGGCCCGGAATCGGACCAGTGGCTGCGCCGCGTCGACTGGCTGCGCGCCCACGACTCCGCCGAGGCCCTGCTGGCGGCCCGCCTGGTCACCGCCGACAGCACCGTGCTGGAAGCAGTCTCCGAGCCCGGCGACGAAGGCTGGCAGCCGCTCGTGCACCGGCTGCACCGCACCGACGGACCGGGCTGGCAGCACGAGATCGACGAGCTGGGCGTGCGGCTGCTCGCCGGGTGCCGCGGGGCGCTGCCGCTCGGCGAACTCCTCGAACTGCTCGCGATTGGCTATGGCGAGGACTCCGAAGACCTGACCCGGGCCGCGATCCCGATGGTGCGCGAACTCGTTCGGCACGGAATGCTGCTGCCGGCGGAATGGGCGGGCGCCGACCAATGAGAGCAATCGTCACCCGAGTCACTCGCGCCTCGGTAACCGTCGACGGCGTCGTGGTCGGCAAGATCGAAGAACCCGGGCTGTTAGTGCTATTGGGTGTGACGCATTCCGACGGGCCTCGAGAAGTCGTCAATATGGCGCGCAAACTGCACGAGATTCGGGCGCTGCGGGACGAGGAGTCCTGCGCCACGACCGGGGCACCGCTGCTCGTCGTCAGCCAGTTCACGCTCTACGGGTCGACCAAGAAGGGGCGCCGCCCGTCGTGGACCGAGGCGGCCCGGCCGGAACAGGCCGAACCGCTGGTAGACGGGGTTGTGGCGGCGCTGCGCGAGCGGGGTGCGCGAGTGGCCACCGGGGTGTTCGGGGCGATGATGGCGGTCGAGAGCGTGAACGACGGGCCATTCACACTTTTGGTTGAGGTCTAAATGTAACGAAGGCTCTCAGGAAATCCTCAGGCTTGGCGGCGCAACGGATGTGACCGCCATGACGTCTCTTCGTCTAGAACTTCGGGAACGAATTCGGCACGCCGGTCGTTTTCCAGGTAACGAAGCTTCGACGGCCATGCCGACAGGCCACCAACGAACCCATCGGCAGCACCGAAGAAGACGTCGACGCGGAGCTCGTACAACCGAGCGTACGCGTCCTCCACACCGCGCAACGGCGCGCGAGTGTGATTTGCGCCCGCCAAGCCAGCCCGCCAGGGAGGGAGCTCAATGACCGTCCCGCAGACCACCAAGCCAGACGTCACCGTCGCCGAAGACCTGGACACCCAGGGCCCATCGGCCGACCTGGTGCGCGTCTACCTCAACGGCATCGGGCGCACCGCGCTGCTCACCGCACAGGAAGAGGTCGACCTCGCCAAGCGGATCGAGGCCGGGGTTTTCGCCAAGCACCTGCTGGAGACCAGCAAGAACCTCTCCCCCGAGCGGCGCTCCGACCTCGGCGCCGTGGTCCGCGACGGCCGCCGGGCGAAGAACCACCTCATGGAGGCCAACCTCCGCCTGGTCGTCAGCCTGGCCAAGCGCTACACCGGCCGCGGCATGCCGCTGCTGGACCTCATCCAGGAGGGCAACCTCGGCCTGATCCGCGCGGTGGAGAAGTTCGACTACACCAAGGGCTTCAAGTTCTCCACCTACGCGACCTGGTGGATCCGGCAGGCCATCACCCGGGGCATGGCCGACCAGAGCCGCACCATCCGGCTGCCCGTCCACCTCGTCGAGCAGGTCAACAAGCTGGCCCGGATCAAGCGCGACCTGCACCAGAAGCTCGGCCGCGAGGCCACCGACGACGAGCTCTCCGAAGAGGCCGGCATCCCGGTGGAGAAGATCCTCGACCTGATGGACCACTCCCGCGACCCGGTCAGCCTCGACATGCCGGTCGGGGCCGAGGAGGACGCGCCGCTCGGCGACTTCATCGAGGACGCCGAATCGGCCGACGCCGAGAACGCGGTGATCTCCGGGTTCCTGCAGGACGACCTGCGCCGCGTGCTGGCCACGCTCGAGGAGCGCGAGCAGGCGGTGATCCGGATGCGCTACGGCCTCGACGACGGCCAGCCGCGCACCCTGGACCAGATCGGCAAGTCGTTCGGGCTGTCCCGCGAGCGGGTCCGGCAGATCGAGCGGGAAGTCATGGCGAAGCTCCGCCAGGGCGACCGCGCCGACCGCCTGCGCGCGTACGCGAGCTAATGGGGCTTCGGTGGGCGGAGTGTGTCTGCGGAAAGCGCAGACCATTCCGCCCCCTTAGATGATTTTGCGGGGGCCGAGCCCCCGCAGACCCCCACGGTGCGGTGGTCGCTTTCGGGAATGCTCTTCGCGTTGTCGAGCGTTCCCGGCCTGCTCACCGACCAGCCTCCGGGGGTTCTGAACCTTCCTGGTCCTGAACCTCTCGGGTTCTGGGCTTCCGGGGTTCTGGTTCGGGGTTCGGGTGGTTCGCTTTCGGTTCTCGATCTTGTTTGCGCCTTGGTTCGGGCGCTTGGGTTGGGGAGTTCGTTCTTTTGTTGTTGTTCCGGGCGTTTTGGTACACCCGGATGGCTTGTTGACCTTGCTGGGTTTCGGCGGGAACATCGTTCTTCCCCCCTTTTTGTTCTTCCGCTTCGGTCTTAGCGGCGGGTTCGCCGCTCGCCACGGGAGGGCGGACTCGTCGTCGGGGCGGGTCCGGCCTCCCGACCCCTTTTCCGGTCCGCGCACCGCTTCTACGCGAACGGCCTGTCCACCTCCTCTTCCGAGGTGAACAGGCCGTTCGCTGCAGGCTTCTCGCCGCGTTGGCTCAGCCGATGAACTTGGCCTGCCAGCGGTCCAGTTCTTCGTTCGTCGCCCCGTGCGTCCGCAGCCAGCCCCTGACGCCCTCCTCGTAGACCTCGAAGGCGCTCAGGACGCTCTCGATCGCCTCCGTCGGCGTCGACAGGAGCTCGTGGACCATCTCCTCGTCCACGCCCGGCGGCAGCTCCGGCGCCACGTTCAGGCGCTGCAGGACGCGGAACATGTTCCGGTCCGTGCGCACGTAGTCCGCCACGATCGCGTCGCGGCGCACTCCCACCGCGCCCAGCAGCATCGCCGAGACCACTCCCGTGCGGTCCTTGCCCGCCGCGCAGTGGATCAGCACCGGACCGTCCGCCTCCAGGACGATGCGGAACACCTCGACCAGCTTCTTCGGGGCGCCCTGCAGGATCGACTGGTACAGCGCCGTCAGCTCGTGGGCCGCCTCGTCGACATCGATGTCCGCGTCCCGCGCCTCCTCCAGCAGCGGCACGTGGTGCACGGTGGCCACCGACGCGAGCGGGTGTTCCTGGTCACGGGTCTCCACCGAATCCCGCAGGTCCACCACGACCTTCGGCGGCCACGGCGACGCTCCCTCCGGCACCCGGTCGCCGCTGTGCGGAGCATCACTCCGGAACACCACGCCGGCCCTCGTCATCACGCCGTCACCGGCGGGCTGCCCGCCCAGGTCACGAAGGTTGACCAGCGCATCGAGGGGATCTGTCGTCGGCAAGGCGACCTCCGTTGCTCCGGCCCCGCGTCCGGGGTGCGATGAGACGTTCGACCGCCAGCCTCGCAGGTGCTCCGCCGCGCCACCAGGGCGGGCGATCCGTCACACCTGGGCCACCCCCGTGGACGCGCTGATCGACCGCGCGGTTTTATTGGTCATCGCGTAACCCGAACGCGCGCAAAGGAGCCGCGACGTGCCCACCACGTTCGATTTCACCGAGGTGCTCCCCCTCGGCCCCGACAACACCGACTACCGCCTGGTGACCACCGAAGGCATCCGAGTCGTCGAGGCGGCCGGGCGACGATTCCTCGAAGTCGAGCCGACCACGCTCACCGCCCTGGCAACCGAGGCGATCAAGGACATCCAGCACCTGCTGCGCCCGTCCCACCTGGCGCAGCTGCGCGCGATCGTCGAAGACCCGGAGGCCAGCCCCAACGACCGGTTCGTGGCCACCGACCTGCTGCGCAACGCGTGCGTGTCCGCCGGCGGCGTGCTGCCGATGTGCCAGGACACCGGCACCGCGATCGTCATCGGCAAGCGCACCGAGACCGTGCTCACCGGCGGTCGAGACGAAGAGGCGATCGCCAGGGGCGTCTTCGACGCCTACCAGGACCTCAACCTGCGGTACTCGCAGATGGCGCCGCTGAACTTCTGGGACGAGCGCAACACCGGCAGCAACCTGCCCGCGCAGATCGAGCTGTACAACAAGACCGGCACCGACCCGGCCTACGAGTTCCTGTTCATGGCCAAGGGCGGCGGCAGCGCCAACAAGACGTTCCTGTACCAGGAGACCAAGGCCCTGCTGAACCCGACGCGGCTCGGCCGGTTCCTGGAGGAGAAGCTGCGCTCGCTGGGCACCGCGGCCTGCCCGCCGTACCACCTGGCGATCGTGGTGGGCGGCATGTCCGCCGAGTTCAACCTCAAGGTCGCGAAACTCGCCTCGGCCCGCTACCTCGACGAGCTGCCGCGGGAGGGCTCGGCCTCCGGGCACGCCCTGCGCGACGTCGAGATGGAGCAGCAGGTGCTGGAGATGACCCGGCAGTTCGGCATCGGCGCGCAGTTCGGCGGCAAGTACTTCTGCCACGACGTGCGGGTCATCCGGCTGCCGCGGCACGGCGCCTCGCTGCCGGTGGGTGTCGCGGTGTCCTGCTCCGCGGACCGCCAGGCCAAGGCCAAGATCACCCCGGAGGGCGTGTTCCTGGAGCAGCTGGAGCGCGACCCGGCCCGCTACCTGCCGGACGTGGTCGACGAGCAGCTCTCCGACGAGGTCGTCAAGATCGACTTGAACCGGCCGATGGCGGAGATCCGCGCGGAGCTGTCCAAGCTCCCGGTCAAGACGCGCGTGTCGCTGACCGGCCCGCTGGTGGTCGCCCGCGACATCGCGCACGCCAAGATCGCCGAGCGGCTGGACGCCGGCGAGCCGATGCCCGAATACCTGCGCGACCACCCCGTGTACTACGCGGGCCCGGCCAAGACGCCGGAGGGCTACGCCTCCGGCTCGTTCGGCCCCACCACCGCCGGTCGCATGGACGCCTACGTCGAGCAGTTCCAGGCCGCGGGCGGCTCGCTGGTCATGCTCGCCAAGGGCAACCGGTCGGCGAAGGTGACCGAGTCCTGCCACACCCACGGCGGCTTCTACCTCGGTTCCATCGGCGGCCCCGCCGCGCGCCTGGCCCAGGACTGCATCCGCAAGGTCGAGGTGCTGGAGTACCCCGAGCTCGGCATGGAAGCGGTGTGGCGCATCGAGGTCGAGGACTTCCCCGCGTTCGTCGTCGTCGACGACAAGGGCAACGACTTCTTCGCCAACTCCACCAAGCCGACCCTGCAGATCTCCTTCGGCCGCTGACCACACACCGGTACTCCCGCAGGAGCCCCACCTCCTGCGGGAGTACCGGTTTCAGCTCAGCCGATCGACGCGATTGGCAGGTATCACGTGGTCACCGATCAGCGTGGAACCTTGACATCTCGTTGTTCCAGAACGACCTTCCGCGCGTCCAGCGGCGCGTCGAGCTGCACCGCCACCGGCGGGTAGCGCAGGTCCATCGTGCACATTCCCGGTGGTTCCGGGGTTTCTTCGACCAGCACCACCTTCACGTGGTCGGCGGTCTGTTCGGCCAGCTCGGCGTGCACCTTGCTGCAGCCGCCTTCCTGACCGGTGGCCACGACGACCACTCCGCCGTCCTGGGTCCAGACCTTCTTCGGATATCCCTTGGGGAGCAACGACACGTCGACCGCGGTCTCGGCGACCGGAGCGCGTTCCTGTTCGGGTTTCGGCTGCACCGGGCCGGGCGGAGCCGGGGGCTGGCCGCCGAAACCAACTTCATTGGATGGCTGTTGGGCGCAGGCTGCCAACGCTACGAGCAGAACACCCGCGCCCACTGCGGTTTGTAGGCGTCTCATGCCCTAAGGACGGAGCGCCCCGCACGGCCGGTTGCGCGAAATCCGCACCGAGTTGGATCCACATCTTTCCCACATTTCGAAACGGCTGGTGGTAGACGGCCTGCGCGTGGTTTCGTCGACGAATCCGCTTCACATCCGGGAGTGAGGAATGTCCACCACCGCCACACCTGCCACATCCGCCACTGCGGCCCCAGCACCGCAGGGCAAGCCGCAGTGGGTTCCGCTGACCGTCGGGTTGATCGCGGCCGTGGCGCTCGTGACCGCTGCGGCCGTTGTGGTCGGCGTGAAGTCCGCCGTGCTGGCCGGGCTGGGCCTCGCGCTCGGGCTGACGCTTTTCCACTCCCGCTTCGGTTTCACCTCGGCCTGGCGGCAACTCGTCTCGGTTGGACAGACGTCGGGAGTCCAGGCGCACCTGCTGATGCTCGGCGCGGCGTCGATCTTGTTCGCCCCGATCCTGGCCGGCGGCGTGACGTTCTTCGGTGCCACACCGGAGGGAAACGTCGAACCACTCGGGCTCGGGCTGGTCGTCGGCGCGGTCCTGTTCGGCATCGGGATGCAGCTCGGGGGCGCGTGCGCATCGGGCACCTTGTTCGCCGTCGGCGGCGGGAACACCTTGCTGGTGGTCACGCTCTTCTTCTTCATCTGCGGTTCGGTGCTCGGTGCGCTACACCTTCCACTGTGGACCTCGGACGCGATCACCCTCGGATCGTTCTCCCTCGCCGAGGACACCGGGCTCGGCTACTTCGGCGCACTGGTGGTTCAGCTCGCCGTGCTCGGCGCGATCGGTTACGCCGCAACGCGATGGGCTCGGCGGCACAACGCGCCCCCGGCGGGCCGCCCGCCGACGGCGCGCGGGCTTTGGCGCGTGCTGCGCGGCTCGTGGCCGCTTTGGGTCGGGGCGCTCGTGCTGGCCGGGCTCAACGCGGTCGTGCTGCTGACCCGCGGCAGCCCGTGGGGCATCACCTCGGCGTTCGTGCTGTGGGGCTCGAAGGCTCTGCAGGCGGTGGGTGTGGACGTGACGAGTTGGCCGTACTGGCAAGGGGAACGCGCAGCGACCCTGACCGGTCCGGTGCTGGCCGACTCCACCTCGGTGCTGGACTTCGGGATCATCGTCGGCGCGCTCGTGGCGTCGGCGGCGTCGGGCGCTTTCGTGCTGGCCAAGCGGTTGCCCGCGAAGGTCGTGTTCGCTGCCGTGATCGGCGGCTTGCTGATGGGTTACGGCGCGCGGCTGGCGTACGGCTGCAACATCGGCGCCTACTTCTCCGGGATCGCCTCGTTCTCGTTGCACGGCTGGGCCTGGGGCCTGCTGGCGCTGGTCGGCACCTGGGTCGGGCTGAAGCTGCGCCCCCTGTTCGGGCTCGACGTCCCCAAGCCGACCGACTCGGTCTGCTGACGCCCGGTGGGGCGGATTTCCCGCCCCACCGAAGCGATCGGCTTCCGCGACCTCGCTAGGCGTGCACCGAGGAATCGACGGCGGCGATCCAGTCCCGGACCCAGCGGGACAGTTCGCCGCCGTTGCGCACCCAGTTGAAGTGGCCCAGGTTCTCCGCGCCGGACGCCGCCCGGGTGTAGTGCTTCTCAGTGCGCGGCGCCCGCCCGGCTTTCGCCGCCAGGTGGTCCACCGAGGACTTCGGGGCCAGCCGGTCGCCCGCGACGCTGACGGTCAGCAGCGGCTGCCGGACTTCCCGCAGCGCCGCCTCGTACTCGGTCGTCGAGCCGTTGAGCCGGTAACGGCCGGTGCGGGCCTGCCGCGCCCAGTCCTGCATCAGGTCGGTCGCTTGGCGGCCGCCGAAGCCGAACCGGTGGCCGGGCCAGTAGCCGATCAGCGCCGACGTGGCCGCCACCAGCTGCGTGCCGAACAGGGTGCGGAGCTTGTACATCCCGGGGAAGCTCCCGAACCACACCGAACCGGAAGCCACCAGTGCCACGCCCTGCACCCGGTCCGGACGGCATGCCGCGTGCAGCAGTGCGATCTGGCCCCCCAGGCTGTGCCCGAGCAGGAACCGCGGCGCCTGCGGGAAAGCGGCGTCGACGAGATCGAGCACGCCATCCACGTCGTCGATCATGCTCTGGTAGCCGAAACGCACGCCGCGGGCGGCCGACGGTTTGCTCTCGCCCTGCCCGCGCGCGTCGAAGGTCACCACCGCCAGGCCCTGGGCGTGGAGATCGGCGACGAACGGGCGGTAGTACCTGGCGGGCACGCCCATCGCTGGGAGCAGGACGACCACCGGACTGGCGGGATCGTCCTGCTTGGCGGCGCGCACGGTCAGCCGGTGCGCGCCGGCCGAAACCTGCCCGAGCACCAGGGAAGCCTGGTCGCCCGAACCGTTCTCGGCGTTGTTCTCGACGGTCTGCTCGTCCACGCCGCCAGATTAACGGAACCAGTCAGTTTCGGGCAGTGTGCCGCGTCGCAGCGATCAGCGCAGCCGCCGCGGACCGGCGTCCAGCGCCTCCGGCGACGCCCGGATGCCGACCCTGGCCCCGGCGACCACGGCACCCGTCGGCGAGGCGAGCACCGGCTGCAGCGCCAGGTCGCGAACCTCCGGCAGGTCCTCGGCCAGGGTCGCCACCCGCAGCACCAAGTCCTCCAGCGCCGCGAGATCGGCCGGTTCGGTGCCCCGGTACCCGGCCAGCAGCGGCGCCGCCCGAGGCGCGCGCACCAGCGCAGAGACGTCCACATCGGACAGCGGTAGCGCACGGTACGCCTTGTCCCCGAGCAATTCGCTGGCCACCCCGGAAAGGCCGAACGACACCAGGGTGCCGAACGACGGGTCCTCGGTCAGGTCGATGACGCACGAAGTGCCCCGGGCCGCCATGCGTTGCACGTAGACCTCGTCGATCCCCGAGACCTGCCGGATATCGGCGTACGCCGACCGCACGGCATGGGCGCTGCCCAGGTCGAGTCGGACCCCCACCAGATCGTTGCGGTGCCGCAGTTGATCGCTCGCCGACTTCAGCACCACCGGGTAGCCCAGCTCCTCCGCCACCGCGACGGCTTCTTCGACGCCGGTGACCAGGCGAAACGGCACCAGGTCGATGCCGTAGCAGCCGAGCAGCCGCACCGCTTGGGCGTCGTCGAGGTCGGTGATGCCCTCCGCGAGCCAGCCGTCGACCAGCGCCCGCGCCCGATCCTCGTCGATCTCCGGCGGCCGCACGAAATGCCCCTTCGGCGCGGCGCGCCACTGCGCGTACCTGGTGACCCGCGCGAGCGCCAGCACCGACCGCTCCGGGCTCGGGTAGGACGGCACCGAGCCCTTGCCGGTCAATCCGTCCGGGCCGGGAACCACGAGCTCGTCGGGCACGCCTTCGGCGGCCAGGAACGTGGTCACCACCGGCTTCGAACGCGCGACACCGGCTTCCTGCAACGCCTCCCGCAAGGCGCGGGCGTACGCGGTGCCGGGAACCGCCACCGGCGGGGCGAACACCGTCACCAACGCGTCGACGTCCGGGCGCAAGGCGGCGTCGCGGACCGCCGCCGCGAACTCCTCCGGCCCCGCCGATGCACCCACGTCGACCGGGGCGCAGGCCAATTCCAGCTGCTGCGCCTGCGCCACGTCGGCTGCGATCATGCCCAGCGCCGAGGAGTTGCCCACGATCGCGACCCGGTCGCCCTGCGGCAACGGCTGGTGCGCCAGCAGCAACGCGGTGTCGAACATCTGCGCAACCGACTCGACCCGGATGACGCCGGACTGCTCGAACAACGCCTGCACGCTGGTCTCGTCGATCTGCACCGACGTGGCCGCCAAACCGGGACGCACCGCGTTGCGACCCGACTTCACCACCACGACCGGCTTGCTGCGGGCCAGCCGCCGCGCCAACCGGCCGAACTTGCGCGGGTTGCCGAAGGACTCCAGGTACAGCAGCACGACATCGGTGGCCGGGTCGGTCTGCCAGTACTGCAGCAGGTCGTTGCCGGACACGTCGGCGCGGTTGCCCGCCGAGACGAACGTCGACAGCCCGAGGCCGCGCTCGGTCGCGGTGGCCAGGATCGCCACCCCGAGCGCGCCGGACTGGCAGAAGAAGCCGGTGCGGCCGCGGCCGGGCAGCTGCGGTGCCAGGCTCGCGTTCAACCGGAACTCCGGATCGGTGTTGACCACGCCCAGTGCGTTGGGGCCGACCACGCGCATGCCGTGGACGCGCGCAGCCCGCACCATCTCGCGTTCCACCTCGCGGCCGTCCGGGCCGGCCTCGCTGAACCCGGCGCTGACGATGACCAGGGCCTTCACGCCCTTGGCCAGGCAGTCGTCGAGCACCCCGGTCACGCCGGCGGCCGGAATCGCCACCACCGCCAGGTCGACCTCGTCGGGGATGTCGAGCACCGAGGGGTAGGCGCGCACGCCGCGCACCGAGCGGTGCTCCGGGTTGACCGGGTAGACCGGGCCGGTGAAGTCCGCCGTGAGCAGGTTGGTCAGCACCGCGTGGCCGATCTTGGCGTGGTCGGTGGACGCCCCGATCACCGCCACCGAACGCGGCCGCAGCAGGTTGTGCACGCTGCGGGCCTCGGCCGCCTGCTCGCGGGCGCGGGCCACGGCCACCGACTCCTCGGTCGGGTCGATGTCGAACTCCAGGTGCACCACGCCCTCTTCCATGGCCCGGCTCACCTGATAACCGGCGTCGCGGAAGACCCGGACCATGGTCGAGTTCTCGGCGAGCACCTCGGCCACGAAGCGCCGCAACCCGCGTTCCCGGGCCGCGGCGGCCAGGTGCTCCAGCAGGATCGATCCCAGGCCGCGCCCCTGGTGCTGATCCTGCACCACGAACGCGACCTCGGCCGACTGCTGCTCGCCGAGCCTGTCGTAGCGGCCCACCGCCACTATGTCGTCGCCGAGCAGCGCCACCAGCGCGACGCGGTCGACGTAGTCGACGCGGGTGAACCGCTCCACGTCGCGCTGGGGCATTCGCGGGTACGGGCCGAAGTAGCGGTAGTACCTGGTCCGGTCGCTGAGCCGCCCGTGGAAGGCCACCAGCTTCTCGGCATCGGCTTCGGTTATCGGCCGCAGGTGCACGGTGCCGCCGTCGGACAGCACCACGTCCGCCTCCCACCGGCGGGGGTAGTCCGCCCGCGGGGTGGCCGCTTCCTGCTGTTCCACTACTCCGTCCACTTCGGACTCCTCAGTCGCGGCTGTCGACCGGGTCGAGACCGTGCAACGGAAACACCGCGTGCCGGGTGTCGCGAATCGAGGTGTCCACCGCGGACGCGGTGACCCCCGACCACCGCTGGAAGGCCGGGTCGGCCCCGTCGGTCATCGAAGTCGGCAGCGGAACGTTGTCCGCGACGCGCACGGTGTGCGCGATCCAGTCCTCCGGGATGGTCGTCTCCGGGGCGAGGTCGCGGTCCAGCAGCGTCGCCAGCAGGTGCGTCCAGGCGCGCGGCACCACCCGGAACAGCGAGTAGCCACCGCCGCCCAGCGCCAGCCACTTGCCGCCCGCGCAGCTGTCGGCGAGTTCTCGCAGGTCCTGGTAGGTCGCACGCTGCCCGTCGACGCTCATCGACAGGTCCGCCAGCGGGTCTTCCCGGTGCGCGTCCGCGCCGCACTGCGTCACCAGCACCTGCGGCCGGAACGCGTCGAGCACCGACGGCACCACCGCGTGGAAGGCCCGCCGCCAGTCGGCGTCACCCGTGCCCGGCGGCAGCGGGATGTTCACGGCGGTGCCGTCGGCCCCGCCGGAGCCGATCTCCGCGGAGAACCCGGTGCCCGGCCAGAGCGTCAGCGGGTGCTGGTGCAACGAGATGGTCATGACCCGCGGGTCGTCGTAGAACGACGCCTGCACGCCGTCCCCGTGGTGCACGTCGACGTCGAGGTAAGCGATGCGCTCCACGCCCTGCTCCAGCATCCACGCGATGGCCACCGAGCAGTCGTTGTAGACGCAGAAGCCCGCCGCGCGGTCGGCCATCGCGTGGTGCAGTCCGCCGGCGATGTTGACCGCCCGGTCGGCCTTGCCCGACACGATCTGCTCGGCCGCCCGGATCGAGGCGCCCGCGATCAGCGCCGATGCCTCGTGCATCCGGTCGAAGATCGGGTTGTCGTCGGTGCCCAGCCCATGGCCGACCTCCCAGCCCGCCATCGGCGCCGAGCGCACCGCCGCCATGTATTCGGCGGTGTGCACGCGCTCCAGGTCCGCGTCGGTGGCCGGTTCGGGCTTGATCGTCTCGACGCCGTCGAGCACCCCGAGCTCACAGGCCAGCCGCATGGTCAGCTCCAGCCTGATCGGATGCAGCGGGTGTTGCCCACCCAGGTCGTAGCCGAGCACCGACTCGTCCCACACGACCGCGCACTGAGAACCCATGCCCCGGACGCTACCTGCCCTGTGTCGGCCAACACAGTGTTCCGAGTCACCCGCGCGCACCGGCGGAACGATCTGTCATCCGGCCTCCGATCCGGTCGCGGCCGGCCTCGCCGGGTCCGCCGACCAGTTCGACCACGAGCCCGCGTACAGCACCGCCGGGCGCTGCCGGTCGGACAGGCCCGCGTGCTCCAACGCGAGCAGGACCGAACAGGCGGTCACGCCCGACCCGCAGTACGCCCCGACCGGGCCCGCCGCATCGACGCCCAGGCCGGCGAAGTGCTTCGCCAGCTCCGCAGGGGACCGCCACCGGCCGGACTCCGCCACGTGCGCCGCGAACGGCGCGTTCAGCGCGCCCGGAATGTGCCCGGCCCGCGGATCCACCGGCTCGACGTCGCCGCGGTAGCGCTCCGGCGCACGGGCGTCCAGCAGCGTGCCTTCCCTGGCGAGCCGGGCAGCGGCGTCCGCGTCCACCACTGGCATCGAGCCCGGCCGGACCCGGAAGTCACCCGCCGCGGGCTGTGGGAGGTCCGTCGTGGTGGTTTGCCCCGCCGCCACCCAGGCCGCGTAGCCGCCGTCGAGCACCGCCACCGACTCGTGTCCCGCCCAGCGCAGCAGCCACCAAGCGCGGGCCGCCACCGAACCGTTGTCCGCGTCGTAGACGACCACCGGGCGCTCGGCGTCGACGCCCGCCCTGCGGAACACCGCCTCGAGGTCGGCCGGGTCGGGCAGCGGATGGCGTCCCTCGGGGCCCGGTTCGGCCGCAAGCTCGGCGTCCAGATCGACGAACACCGCACCGGGCAGATGCCCCTTTTCGTAGTCCTCCCGGCCCGGCGGCCCGAGCAGCGACCACCGGACGTCGAGGAGCGTCGGGGGCGGCTGCCGCCGCAACGTGGCCATGAGATCATCAGTACTGATCAAAGGATGCATGACGGCCCTTTCGTAGCCCGGCGACGAGGTCTGTCGGAAATCCTGGAAGTCAACTCCCGGACCACTGACCGCTGTCGCCCCGGGCGACTAGCATCGTGGTTGGGACTGAATGGGGAGCCGACGTGAACGATCTCATCGATACCACTGAGATGTACCTCCGCACCATCTACGACCTCGAAGAAGAGGGCGTGGTTCCGCTCCGGGCCCGCATCGCCGAACGGTTGGAGCAGAGCGGCCCCACGGTGAGCCAGACGGTCGCCCGCATGGAACGCGACGGGCTGCTGACCGTCGCCGAGGACCGCCACCTCGAACTCACCAAGGCCGGCCGCGCCCGCGCGATCAGCGTGATGCGCAAGCACCGCCTCGCCGAACGGCTTCTCGTCGACGTGATCGGCCTCGAGTGGGAGCACGTCCACAATGAAGCGTGCCGCTGGGAGCACGTGATGAGCGAAGCCGTCGAGCGCAAGCTCGTCAAGCTGCTCGGTGGTCCCACGACCTCGCCCTACGGCAACCCGATCCCGGGGCTCGACGAGCTCGGCGTGGACCACGTCGAGGCGCCGGCCGACGGAGACCTGCAGCGGGTCGACGAGATCGCCCGCAGCGGCGGGGGTCGCGCCGTCATCCGCCGCATCGCCGAGCACGTCCAGCTCGACCCCGACCTGATGACCGAACTGAAGGACGTCGGCGTCGTGCCGGGCAACGAGGTGGAGATCATGTCGGTGGTCGGGCCGAACAAGCCGATCGAGGTCCGCGGCCAGAACGGCAGCACCGAGCTGTCGGTCAGCATCGCGCACGCGGTCATGGTGCGCACCAAGTGAATCCGGCGGACCGCGCGGCGGCGTTGTTCGCCGACGAGCACGGCGGCGCGGCGAGCGCGGTCTGGTCCGCCCCTGGGCGGGTGAACCTGATCGGGGAGCACACCGACTACAACGACGGGTTCGTGCTCCCCTTCGCCCTGCCGCACCGCACCGCCGTCGCCATCCGTCCCCGTCCCGACCGGTTCCTCTCCGTCGCCACTCTCGGCAGCGACGGACGAGTGCACCGCGCGCCCGTCGTGTCGCTCGACGAGCTGAGCCCCGGCACCACCACCGGCTGGGTCGCCTACCCGGCCGGTGTCGCATGGGCCCTGCGTGAGGCCGGGTTCCCGCTCGGCGGTGCCGACCTGGTGATCGTCGGCGAGGTGCCGACCGGTGCCGGGCTGTCGTCCTCCCACGCCCTGGAATGCGCGGTGGCGCTGGCGCTGCTCGACACCGCGCGGCTGGCGCCTGGCGAGCCGAACGCCCCGAGCCTGGGCGAGATCGCGCGCCTGGTGCAGCGTGCGGAGAACGACTTCGCCGGGGCGCCGACCGGCCTGCTCGACCAGACCGCGTCGCTGGCGTGCACCGCGGAACACGCGCTGTTCTACGACGTCCGCTCCGGCGACTCCGAGCAGATCCCGTTCGATCCCCGCAGCGCCGGCCTGGAGCTGCTGGTGATCGACACTCGCGTGAAGCACTCGCACAGCGAGTCCGGTTATGGACAGCGGCGGCAGGGCTGCGAACGCGCGGCGGAACTGCTGGGGATCAAAGCACTTCGCGACGTGCCCGGCGATGACCTCGCGGCGACCCTGCCGAAGCTTCCGGAAGAACTCCGACCGCTTGTCCGGCACATCGTCACCGAGAACGGCCGGGTGCTGGCCACTGTGGACGAACTCCGCGCCGGCCGGTACGCCGAGATCGGCCCGCTGCTGATCGCCTCCCACACCAGCCTCCGCGACGACTACCGGGTTTCCAGCTCCGAGCTGGACCTCGTGGTGGACAGCGCGTTGGCCGCCGGCGCGCTGGGCTCCCGGATGATCGGCGGCGGCTTCGGGGGCTCGGCCATCGCACTGGTGCGGGCCGACGACAGGCACCGCATCGAGCGCGCCATCCGGGACGCTTTCGAGGGGCGGCACCTCGCGGCGCCCCGCTTGTTCACAGCGGTACCCTCCGCCGGTGCGGGGCGGGACCGGTGACCACCGGGCGACCGCTCCCGCCTGCCGGTTGACGGCGCCCTCAGAAGATCTCCCACGGAAGGCAGTACGCAGGTGAAGCTCCTCGTCACAGGCGGCGCAGGCTACGTCGGAAGCGTGTGCGCGGCGCGCTTGGTGGAAGCCGGCCACGAGGTCGTCGTGGTCGACGACCTGTCCACCGGGCACGCCGACGCGATCCCGGACGGCTGCAAGTTCGTCGAGGCCGACATCTCGACGGCGGCGAGCGAGCTGCTCTCGGAGCCGTTCGACGGCGTGCTGCACTTCGCGGCGAAGTCGCTGGTCGGCGAATCCATGCAGGACCCGCAGAAGTACTGGCAGGGCAACGTGGCCACCTCGCTGCGGTTGCTGGACGCGATGCGTGAGCACGGCACGCCGCGGCTGGTGTTCTCCTCCACCGCCGCGACCTACGGCGAGCCGGAGGTCACGCCGATCACCGAGGACACCGCGACGCGCCCGACGAACACCTACGGCGCGACGAAGCTGGCGATCGACCACGCGATCACGTCCTACGCCGCCGCCCACGGCATCGGCGCGGTCAGCCTGCGGTACTTCAACGTCGCCGGCGCGCACGGGGCGTTCGGCGAGCGGCACACGGTCGAGACGCACCTGATCCCGATCGTGCTGCAGGTCGCGCTCGGCCAGCGGGAGCAGGTGCAGATCTTCGGCGAGGACTGGCCCACCGCCGACGGCACCTGCGTCCGCGACTACATCCACGTCACCGACCTCGCCGACGCCCACCTGCTGGCGTTGCAGAGCGCCGCCCCGGGCCGGCACCGGATCTACAACCTCGGCAATGGCACCGGCTTCTCCGTCAAGCAGGTGATCGACACCTGCCGCGAGGTGACCGGCCACCCGATCCCGGCGAAGGTCGCGCCGCGCCGGGCCGGTGACCCGGCGACGCTGGTGGCGTCGAGCCAGCGCGCGCGGGAGGAACTGGGCTGGACGCCGCAGCGCGCCGACCTTGAGGTGATCGTGCGGGACGCTTGGGAGTTCACCCGGCAGCGCCAGGGATCCTGAACGCCGCCAAGGCATTTCGCTTCGGATCGTCTCGTCGTGATTCATCACCAGGCTCCGTCCTCTTCGAGCATGATCTGGGCGTCTTCGGCGGCGTCGCGGGCGATGACCGCCAGGTCGGCCGGTGAGATGCCGGCTTCGATGGCCTGCCGCAGCAGGATCCCGAGCCGGTGGTCGGGTTGGGCCTGCTCGATTCGCTCCAATGCGGCGCCGGCCAGCACCCCTTCGCCCCGCAGGTAGGCGGAGAACGCCAGCAGCGCGGCGACCTCGGGAAGTTCCGGGTCGGGGGCCTTGCGGACCAGGGTCAGCCACAGCTCTTCGGCTGCCCTGGCCGCATCGCCCAGCGCTGTGCCCAGGGCGATGTCGCGAACCCTGGTGTCGGACACCGCGACCAGCACGCGCAGCAGGTCGTCCTCGGTGAGCGCGGCACCGCTGCCGACGCGTTCGATGGCCGCGAAGACGATCCGGACGTCGCGGGCGACCTTTCCCGGGTCGTAGCCCTCGGCGCGTTCCTCGGCCAGCAGGTCGAGCTTCGCCGACCAGCGCGCCAAGACCTCGTCGGACTCCGCCGCGACGAGCGTCCGCAGCTCATCGCGGCTTCCGAAGGTCACCGCCCCCTCCGCGGCCAGCGCCGCGCCGACCGCTGAACCCCGCGGATCGGCGATCACACCGGAGCAGCCCGGATCGGCGTAGCACTCCCACTCGGCACCGGCTCGGATCTCCGGCACCCACAACGCGTGGGCCGTCGCGACCCCGGCGCGGTGGAACGCGCCGCGGATCACTTCGATCAGGTCGGCGTGCGGCGGACCGGTATCGCGATCATCCACCGTGGATCGTTCGAGGCTTTCGCATCGCCCGGCACAGGCGTCGCCGCAGGCCGCGGTGCTGGTCTTCTCCCCGACGACGACCAGGATCACGGCTTCTATCCGCCGTTGACCCAATGGGCCGTCGAGCAGGTGCTCACCGAAGCCGCACACACCCATCGGGCATGGCAGGTCGGTGCGCAGCGTCACGCCGAACGTCGGCGTTTCCGCCACGTCGTGCAGGGTCAGCACCACCAGCGAATGCACCGGGTGGAACCCGAGCATGTGCGGCACAGCGGCGATCAGGTCGGCGGGCTCGGTCAGCGAGATGGTGGCGTTGAGTCGTGTTGTCATGCCGCAACGATCGACGCCGAACCCGCGTCGACGAAAGGGCATTTTCGGAATCTGTGGACAGATCCGTCCGTTGTGGACAACTCGGCCGACATAGCCGATATATCCACTATGGAGTGACGATCGGCCGGGCCAATCGCATCACTACTTCGACGCTAACTCTCCGTTTCCACGCCTCAATCGCGAATCTTCGTCGCGGTCGGCCTACTCGACCGACCCGACGATCGGCAGTCGGAACCGAGTGCGGGACAGGTCGAGCTCCAGCCCGGCACCCGGCTTCGGGCGCAACGTGAAGTCGTGGTCGCTGGACAGCACGACGATCCCGAGCCGGTGCCCCGGCGCGAACATGTAGTCGTCGGGCTGCATCACCACGTTGATCGAGTAGTTCTTCCCCGGCTCGATCGGCGACGTCCGGTCGATCGCGTGCCGGTTCTGCGGATCCGCCCAGCCCCGGGTGACCACCGTGACCGCGCCGTCCGGCGCTTGGTCCACCAGCAGCGCCGTCACGTTGGCGGCCGGCCGGTCGAAGGTCAGCGCCAGTTCGGCCCGAACCGTGCCGCTGACCCGGGCCGGAGCCGCCAACGGGGCGCCGAAGTAGGCGAGCCGGTTCGGCGAACTCGGCGCCGTCGCGAGGTCTTCCGCCAACTGGCCCGCGTCGTCGCGCAGCGACTCCGACACCCGGCCGGGAACCCGCGCGGCTGTGAGCCCGCCTCGCTCAGGGCCACCCGGGGTGGGCCGCAAGGTCACCTCGCGGGTGTCCGGCGCGGGCCACTCGGCCTCGTCGGCCCAGCTGCCGTCCTCCCGCTGCACGGTCGCCCTCGGCTCGCCCTCGACGCCGTTGGGCACGTCGTACAGGTACCGGGTGAACCACCGGTTCAACGTGCGAAGCCACTCCTGCTCCCGCAGCCGGAGCGGGTCGGTGTGCCCCGACTGGTGCCACCAGATCTTGTGCGGCACGTCGTGTTCCCGCAGCGCCGCGTACCACTGCGCGGCCTGCCGGGTCTTGACGTTCCAGTCGTTGAGCCCGTGCACGGACAGCACCGCGGCGTGGACCTTGTCGACGTCGTCGAGGTAGTTCCGCTCGTCCCAGAACGGGCTGTAGTCGCCGGTGATCCGGTCCTGGTCCGCCGTGAGCCGGTCGAGCACCGTCCGGCACGGTTCCCGGTCCGCCCGGGTGTGCACGTACTTGGCCAGCACGTCGGCGTCCTCGCCCTGGTAGCCGCCGGGTGCCACGACCGCTCCGTCGGAACGGTAGTAGTCGTACCAGTTCGAGATCGCGCCGATCGGCACGATCGCCTCCAGCCCTTCGACGCCCGTGCTGGCCACCGCGTTCGGCAGGGTTCCGTTGTAGGAGACGCCCATCATGCCGACCTTGCCGGTCGCCCAGGCCGCCTCGACCGGCGCACCGGAGCCGTCGTGCCCGGGTGCGCGGGAGTTCAGCCAGTCGACCACCGACTTGGCGCCGATCGTCTCGTTCTCGGCACCGGTGGTCGGGCAACCGGTGGACAGCCCGGTGCCCAGCGATTCCCCGTACACCACCGCATATCCCCTGGCCAGCAGGTATTCCTCGTAGGCCCAGCTGATGTCGGCGGCCGCCGCGAGGCGTTCGTCGCCGCCGGCGGTGCGGATGGTCCGGTTGCCCGGTTTCGCTGGCACGTGCAGCTCGGTGTCGACGTTGTGGTACGGGACGTCGTTCCCGCCGGAGAAGTACGGACTGGCCTGGTAGACGACCGGCACCCGCAGGCCCTGCGTCGTTTCCGCCGGCCGCACCACCTGGACGTGCACGACGTCGTCCTGCCCGTCGCGATCGCTGTCCACCGGCGCTGTGACGAACAGGTCCTCGCGCACCGCGTGCGCCGGGTCGAACACCGGTTGTGCCTCGCCGTCCTGGAACACCGGGCCCTGCGGTGGTTCCGCGAGAGCCGGCATCCCGGTGAGCGGCAGGACGCAAACCGCCGCCAGCAAACCCATCCGAACGCGTCGCATGCAGGCTCCCGGGGACCGAAGGGATTTCGACACCAGCACTTTTCTTACAGCGGAACGCGAAGTCAAACACTCCCCCGGCGGGTTTACGCCAGAACCCACCGCTCGCCGCCCAGTAGAGTCAGTGCGGGAGCCGGAACCGAACCCGCGAGGAGCGAGCATGTCCATTCCGTCCAGCCTGTTGACCTCGGCCGGATTGATCGGCGGCTTCGCGGTCGCCCGCGCGACCAAGCACCGGCACTGGGGCGGCGTGGTGGCCGCTGGTGCCGGCTTGGGCGCGATGGAGGTGTGCCGCCGGCGGACCGGCGTGGCGCCGGCCCTCGCGCTGGGCGCCACCTACACAGCGGCGTTGGCCGGCTCGCACCCGCTGGCCAAGAAGGTCGGTGCCTGGCCGTCGGTGTTCGCGGTCACCGGCGCGACAGCCGTCGCCGCTCACCTGCTGGCAAAGCGCCGCGGGTGAGCACCAGCAGCACTACCGGGATCGTCGCGATCACGACGAGCGCCACCACCAGCAACGTCCCCGCGGTGTGCGGCGGATGCGCGGCATGGAACGCCAGGTGCGGAACCGCCCAGACGAGGTTCGACGTCAACGCGACGTAGACCAGTGTCCGTTCCAGGAGCACCGCACCCGTGCCGAGCACCACGGCCATGGCGAGGTTCATCGCGCCGAAATCGCGGAAGAGGTGCTCGTTGAACGGCGGGTAGTCGCCCACCGTCGGTACCCGGCCGTAGAACGAATGCGGGAAGAGCAACGTCCAGGAACCCACTGCGACGTGCACGAACGTCAGGAAGATCAAGCCTGCCCGCAGCCAGGCGCGCACCGTCACCGCCCGGCCAGGAAGTCGTCGAAGCTGATGCGGCCGACGGCGTTGTCCGGGGCGAGGTGACCGCCTCGGCGGTAGGCGTCGAACGCCGCCACCGGCAACCTCACCGGCAGCAGGATTCGGCGGCGCCCGGTCGAACCCAGGTAGGCCCGGGTCAGGTCGCGATGACTGCGGACCTCCGGCCCGCCCATGTCCGCTACCCGGCCCGCCGGCGATCCGGCCGCGAGCTCGGCCAGGCGCTCCGCGACGTCGCGGACGTCGATGGGCTGGAAGTTCACGCCGGCGAGCGTCGCGACCACCGGGGACCGGCGCTGCGCCGAGGTGATGCGGGCGATCAGGTCGTGGAACTGGGTGGTCCGCAGGATCGTCCACGGCAGCCCCGAGCTCGTCACCCGCTCTTCCGCTTCGAGCTTGGCGCGGTAGTACGGGATCGGCACCCGGTCCACGCCGACGATCGAGATGTAGACCAGGTGCGGAACGCCGTTGCGGCGCGCGGCATCGATCAGGCATTGGGTGGCCGCCACGTCCTTGCGCCCCAACGTGGTGGCGCAGTGCACGATCGCGTCCACATCGGAGGTCGCCGCATCGATGCCCGCTCCCGTGCGCAGATCCCCGGTCGCCCACCCGTGCTGGACGTTCTCTGGTCGCGGGCCGCGACTGAGCACCCGCACTTCGTGCCCGGCGTCGAGCAGCTGCCGCACCACTGCCCTGCCCAACGTGCCCGTCCCGCCTGTTACCAGGGTCGGCTTCTGCATTTACCCGTCCTTCCTGAGCTGGTCACCGGTAGGACGAGGCGGCCCTGCCGGATGTGACAGGTCATCCGCCCGGCGAGGGTGCCACGGCCGCAGCACCCTCGCCGGAACCGACGCGGTCCGCTCTCACCAGCGCACGAACAACCAGCTCAGAGCCGCGTGCAGCAAGACGACTGCCCCGAGGCTACGTCCGGATGGTGTCGTCCCCAACCGGCGCGAGCCGCCACAACGTCGTGACTTCGGCGGCTCGGGCGGCGTGCAGCGGATCGGTGGGATCCCCGGCCTTCGGATGGCTCGGCCGGGCTTCCGATCTCCCGACGATGCGGAGCCCGGCCCCGCTGATGGCCGCGAGCAGGTCGTCTCGGGTGCGCAGTCCGAGTCGTTCGGCGAGATCCGAGAGGATCAGCCAAGCCTCGCCGCCCGGTTTCAGGTGTTCCGGCACCCCGGCGAGGAATTCCAGGAGCATCCGGCCTCCCTGGTCGTAAACGGCGTGGTCGAGCAGCGAATGGGGTTTCGCCGGCAGCCACGGCGGGTTGCACACGACCAGTTCCGCGCGCCCGGGCGGGAACAGGTCGGCCTGCACCGGCTCGATCCGCCCGGCGAGGCCCAGCCGCCCGGCGTTGTCCTCGGCGCACCGGACCGCCCGCGCCGAGGTGTCCGTGGCCACGACGCGTTCGACGCCGCGGCGGGCGAGCACTGCGGCCAGCACACCCGTCCCAGTGCCGATGTCGAAGGCGATTTCCGCCGGGGGCATCGGACTTCCGGCGACCAGGTCCACGTACTCGCTTCTGGTGGGGGCGAAAACGCCGTAGTGCGGGTGGATTCGAGCGCCGAGCGCCGGGACCGGAACGCCCTTCCGGCGCCATTCGCTAGCCCCGATCACGCCGAGCAACTCCCGCAGCGGGACCACGTACGGAGTGTCCGCCGGGCCGTACGCCTCCTGGCACGCCGACCGGACATCAGGCGCGCGCCGCAGGTTCAACGCATGGCCGGGATCGAGTCGCACCAGAACCAACGCCAGCGCGCGTGCTCGGCGCGCCTGCTGCTGTCGATGCAGCCGGAACGACTCGGCAGCGGACGAGCCGCCTCGCCGTTTCGGCTGGAGGCGGCGAGACACGGCGCTGAGCAGTTGGCGCGCGTTGTGGAAGTCGCCGTGCCACAGCAAGCCCGTTCCGCGCGAGACCAACCGATGCGCCTCGTTCGCGGACATCCGGTCATCCGCGTCGACGATCCGCGCCGGTGGGCGGAAACCGTTCGCCGAAAGCCAGCGGAGGGCACCGCTTTCGGAAACGACGTGCTGCGGGCGCGCAGCACTGCTAGGGGAAGAATTCATGAACCGCTCCTGCTGATGCGGCCGAGCGCAGGTCAGCGACCTGCGAAAGGTGAGAAGTGGACGGCTTGCGCCCCGGCACCCGGCGAGCAACAGCGGAGTCGCTGGATCAGCACGAACATCCCGGCCAACGGGCACGGGCACGTCGATCGGCCGGTGGGGGCAGCAGCCCGGAACTAACCGACCACAGCAGCATGAATCGGTGTCATCACGTCACGGAGTCTAGCCGAACGGCATGAGTGGCAGTGGCTCGCCTGGGCGGCCACCGCCAACTCACGACTGCGGGCTACTGGCTCGCGAGGCTCGGCTCCGCGGCAGGTTGCGCCGCAGGCCGCCGCAGGCGGGCGAGGTCGGGCAGGAGCGTGACGATGCCGATCGCAGCCAGGCCCGCGCCCAGCCAGAGCGGCGCTCGCAGACCGAATCCGTCGATGACCAGCCCGCCGATCCAGGACCCGATGATCACGCCGAGCGTGATGAAGGACGAGTGCACCGTGTTGACCAGCGGCCGGGCGTTGCCGGTGCGCTGCACTCGGGTGATCATCGCCGGGTTCATGGTGACCCCGACCAGGCCGATGCCGAGCATGAAGACGACCGCGGGCACGCTGAGGTGCGCCAGCAGCGCGAAGCCGATGAGGAAGCCCGCGTTCAGGACCAGCCCGCCGAGCAGGACCGGGATCGTGTACCGGTCGGCGAGGCGTCCGACGATCGTGTTTCCGACCACCGTGGCGGCGCCATAGGCGACGAGCAGCAGCGGGACGGTGCCGGTGCTGAACCCGGTGACCTGGGTGAGGATCGGGTTGAAGTAGCTGAAGGCGGCGAAGGTAGCGCCGATGATGAGCGTGCTGGTGGTCAGCACCATCCACAGCTTCGGCTTGCGGAACGCGGCGAGCTCCTGCCGGAAGTTCCCCTCATCGCCGACTCGCCCCAGCTTCGGCACGCCGAGCGCGGTGCACAGCGCGGCGATGACGGCGAGCGCGGCGATGGCCCAGAACGCCGCCCGCCAGCCGAACCGCTCACCGACCAATGTGGACAGCGGCATGCCCAGCAAGGTGCCGAGCATCAGGCCGTTCATCACGACCGCGATGGCCCGACCGCGCACCTCCGGGCGGGTCAGCTGCGCGCTGAGCGAGATGGCGATCCCGAAGAACGCCTGTGAAGCCACGCCGGTCACGATGCGGGCAACCAGCATGAGGCTGTAGCCGGTGGCGGTGGCCGCGAGCAGGTTGCCCGCGAGGAAGATCGCGAACAGGGCCAGCAGCGCGAGTTTCGGGCTCATCTTCAGCAGCGCGACGGTCAGGAACGGTCCGCCGAAGGCCATCGCCGCCGCGAAGGCCGTGATGAGGTAGCCGATCTGCGGGATGGTCGCCGAAAGTCCCTCGGCCATCTGCGGCATCAGCCCGGCGACCACGAATTCGCTGGTCACCATGGCGAAGATGCCGAGGGCGAGTATGTAGACGGCGCGTGGCATGACGCTCTCCATATTTTAGATTGATCAGTTCAAAACTTGGGCATGAAAGGACACGCGGTGGACGAACGCGATTTCAGCGGGCCAACGCGTCCATGGCGGTTTCGGCGATGGACTCGAGGACGGCCCGATCGGCACCGGCCTGCCCGGCGATCCGCATGCCGCCGATCACCGCGTTGACGAAGCGGGCCAGCGAATCGGCATCGCGCGCGGACGCGATCCCGCCATCCCGCTGCCCCGCCTCGATCACGGCCCGCAGGGCGGTCAGCCGCGCCTCGGTGTCGCGATCGAGCAGCTTCGCGGTCTCCGGATCGCGCCCGGCGAGCTCAACGGTGGAGTTGACCGTCAGACAACCGAAGCTGCGCCCGTCGCGGCGGTTCTCCAGCTCGGTATCGACGATCACGGCGAGCAGCGCGCGGATGCGATCCACCTCGGATCGCCCGGAATCCTCCAGGATCGCGAGCTGAACGGCCGAGGTCGTGTTGATGTAGCGGGTCAGCGCGCGCATGAACAGGTCGTGCTTGCTGCTGAAGGTGTTGTAGATGCTGCTGCGCCCGAGACCGGTCGCCTCGCACAGGTCCTGCGTGGAGGTGGCCTCGTAGCCATTCGCCCAGAAGGTGCGCATCGCCGCTTCCAGCGCCCGCTCCTCGTCGAACAACCTCGGTCGTGCCATGCGGCGACCCTACCAAATTTTGTAACGTACTGTCCAATACCGAGGCGGGACACCCGGTCCGCTCGACAAGAGGCGGTCCCGTCACATCCGCCCGGCCGATCTCGTCTGTTGCACGAACGCCGGATTCCGCCCGATCTGGGAGGGCAAGCAGATGAGAACCCGCCGACACGCCTTCATCACGACGGTCACCGTCCTGGGGGCGGTCATGATGGTGATCCTCGGCGCCTGGTGCCGCTTCGCGCCCGCGAGCTTCGCGCAGTGGGCCAACTGGCCGAACCACGAGCACTTCCTCCACGACGCCGGGGTTTTCCAGATCGGCATCGGTCTGATGATGCTCGCCGCGCTGTGGTGGTGCGACGTCCTCGCCGTCGTGCTGGCGGGCTTCGTGTCCACCAACCTCCTGCATGCGATCAACCACATGCTCGACACGGGCGGCGGTCGCCCGTCCGACGGATGGTCCCTGCTGGCCGTTTCGGCCATCGCCGCGGTCGCGCTCGCGGCCCGGATGCGCAGCCTGCGCCGCTCGACGACCAGAACGGAGAACTGACATGAGAATCGTGCTCGCCGGCGCAACGGCAACGATCAGCTCCGAGCTGCTCCCCCTGCTTCTCTCCGCAGGCCACACCGTGCTCGGACTCACCCGCACGACCAGCGGAGCCGAACGCCTGCGCACCGCGGGGGTCCAACCCGTGGTCGCAGACGTGATGGATGCGGACGCGCTGCTCACCGCCCTCGACGGGCGAACCGCCGACGCGGTGATCCACCAGGCCACGGCGATCACCCGCACGCCGACGTTCCACCGCGATCTCTACGCCACCGATGCACTGCGCGAGGAAGGCACGCGCAACCTGCTGCGCGCGGCGAGGAGCCTGGGCGCAACCCGTTTCATCACGCAGTCGTTCTTCCTCGGCTACGGCTGGCGCGACCACGGCCCGGCCCGCCTCACCGAGGAACACCCGTACGGGCAGCCCGGTCGCGGCGGGTTCGACCGCCACCTGCGATCGCTTCGGTCCAATGAGGACCAAGTGCTCGGCGCGGCGGGCATCGACGGCATCGCGCTCCGCTACGGCTTGTTCTACGGGCCCGAGCGGTCCACCCTCTCGATGATGGACATGGCCCGGCGACGCCGGCTTCCGGTGCCCCGCCCGGCGGGGACCATGCACCTCATCCACATCGCCGACGCGGCCTCCGCGACGGTCGCCGCGCTCGAACGCGGCCGCGCCGGCCAGGCCTACAACATCGTCGACGACGAGCCCGTCGGCATGGACGACTACCTCGACGCCGTGGCGGCCGCCGCCGGCGCACCCGCTCCGCGCCGGATTCCCAGCTGGCTGCTGCGCGTCACCCCCTACCTGCATGCCCTGCTGGTCGGCACGCACATCCGGCTGGACAACGGCAAGGCCAAGCGCGAGCTGGGCTGGGTGCCGCAGTTCCCGACGTACCGGGAGGGCCTGCGGTCGGTAGCCGCCTGACCCGAGCCGCCCTCCGCTTGTCGGCTCGCCTGACCGGGACGCGGCGCGGGCCAGCAGCATGGAGCACGGCATCGACGACGCGACGTACCGCCTCGCCGAAATCGGCGCATGAGCCGGGACTCGCGCGATCGCCGAGGGGAACGGGGAACCGGACGGCTCCCCGCTCCCACCGGTCAGGCGAGCGCGCGCCCGGTGGTCGCCGTGATGTGGTCGGGGATCCGGTCATGCCGGTCGCCGACGTTCGACGTCCCGGTCGGCTCGAACATCAGGATGGACGCACCGCCGGTCGAGAACGGGCGGTGCTCGACGCCGCGGGGGACGACGAAGACCGATCCCCGGGGCAGGGTGACGACGCGCTCGCCGCCGGCGTCGCGCAGCCCGATGCCCAGTTCTCCTTCCAGGACGAGGAAGAACTCGTCGGTGTTGTCATGGCTGTGCCAAACGAATTCGCCGGCCACCTTGGCGATCCGGACGTCGTAGTCGTTGACCTGCGTGACGATCCTGGGGCTCCACAGGGCATCGAAGGCCCCCAGCGCGGCTTGCAGGTCGATCGGTTCATCACTCACAACGCGATCCTGTCCGGCGACGAGTCGCTGCGGGAGTGCTAGGAATTGCACATGCCGCAAGAATCCTCGCACCGGGTGGCCGTGATCGTCGACGAGGGCTCGAACCCGTTCGAGCTGGGTGTGGCCACGGAACTGTTCGGATTGCGCCGCCCCGAGCTGGACCGGCCGTGGTACGAGTGCACGCTTTGCGCGGCCGAGCCGGTGGTGCGCATGCACCGCGGGCTGTTCACGATGTCCGGGGTGGCCACCCTGGAAGCGGTCGACGCGGCCGACACCGTGATCGTCCCGAACAGGCCCGATCCCGAGGTGACGCCGGCATCTGCGGTGCTGCAGGCCATCCGGCGGGCCGCCGAGCGGGGAGCCCGGTTGGTGAGCTTCTGCACCGGGACCTTCGCGCTGGCAGCGGCAGGCGTTCTCGACAATCGCCGGGCGACAACGCACTGGCGGTGGGCCGAGTTGTTCGCCGCCCGCTACCCGGCGGTCCGGCTGGAGCCGGATGTTCTGTACGTGGACGACGGCGATGTACTGACCGCCGCGGGCAGCGCTGCCGCGCTGGATCTCGGCCTGCACCTCATCCGCCGCGACCACGGCGCCGAGATCGCGAATGCGGTGAGCCGCCGACTGGTCTTCGCCGCGCACCGCGATGGCGGTCAACAGCAGTTCATCGAACGGCCGGTCGCGGCCGTGCCGGACGCATCCCTGGGCCCGGTGCTGGCCTGGGCACAGCGACGGCTGGATCAGCCGATGGCGGTGGCCGACCTGGCCGAGCGAGCCGCGGTGAGCCCGGCGACGCTGCACCGCAGGTTCCAGGTCGAGTTGGGGACCACGCCGCTGGAGTGGCTCACTTCCGAGCGCGTGACGCTGGCCTGCCGACTGATCGAGCGCGGCGAGCTCCGGCTCGACCGCGTGGCCGCAACGAGCGGGTTGGGGACGGCAGCCAACCTGCGGGCCCAGATGCGTCGCCGGACCGGCCTCACGCCCACTGCGTACCGCCGGAAGTTCGGCCTCCCCGCACCAACCGGCGGAGAACCCGGGCAACGGACAAATGGCGAGCGATAGCCCCGTGCCCCGCGCTACCGTCGAGTGCACCGCCAACCACTGCCCGTCCTGGAGAACCCGTGCCACCTGAACGCCTCTTCGAGATCCAAATCGGCTTCTACGCGACCGAAGAAGACACAGCGCGACTCACCGAAGGATGGACCCGGCTGCTGGACGGCCGCGCAGTGCCGTACCAGCTCTCCGTTGCGCGACAGGAGAACTCGGCGTCCATGCCGCTAGCCGAGTTCTACGAGGACCTCCCCCGGCAGTGGGAGTTCGGGCACCCTGAAGCCGACCCCGGACCCCGGCGGATCCACCAGGTCCGGGTCGGCCTGCTCACCTCCCGCCCGCAGATGGACGTCCTCCGGGACGAGCTCACCCGCGTCATCTGCCCGGACCCCGAGCACAACTCGCCCTGTGCGGTGCCGTGGGAGTCCGGCTACACCGACGGCGAGGAGAGCCCGGACACGGCCGAAGACCTGAACGAGCGGTACGGGCACCTTCGCTGAACGTCAGAGAAGCCCAGCCTGCCGGAATGCTGCCTCGACGGTCTGCTCCATGAGCAGCGCGATCGTCATCGGCCCCACTCCGCCAGGGACTGGGGTGAGCAGTTGCGCCCGGGTACCAATGCTTCCGTCGTGGTGGAAGCCGGAAGGGGAACGTGCCGC
Source organism: Saccharopolyspora sp. NPDC045839 (assembly GCF_056431645.1). Taxonomy (NCBI): domain Bacteria; kingdom Bacillati; phylum Actinomycetota; class Actinomycetes; order Pseudonocardiales; family Pseudonocardiaceae; genus Saccharopolyspora; species Saccharopolyspora sp. NPDC045839. The sequence goes on along the minus strand of NZ_JBWKKH010000004.1, from coordinate 143,154 downwards.
GACTCGATGCCGAGCTTCGCGCACCGGTTCCGCTTCATCCGCACATAAGTAGCCGATGCCGGGTCATCGCCGACCAGAACGGTCGCCAGGCAAGGCTTTTCGCCCGTCTGCTGCTCGAATCGCGCTGCGCGCTCGGCGGCACGAGCCATGACCTCGCGCGCCGGTTCGGTACCGGACATCAGGGGGACATCAAGGGTTTCGGCCACGTTCGCTCCTCGGGCGTCGGCCTTCCGATAGCACCCAGGCGCGCGGCTGCAAGCCGGCGATCAGCCGACCCGGGCCGTTCCCCGGTGGTGCTCCACCCGAACGCCAGTCACGACTCGCCCCCAGTTTAGGTGATTCCAGAAGGGGCTTTCGCTGCAGCGCGGGAGAGCAGGTAGCGCAGGGTCAGGCGGTGGACGGGAATCAGCGCCGGCCAGAGGATTCGAGCGGCCCTGCGCTGGTGCTCGACGAAGGTCGCCAGAACGATCGCGGACAATTGCGCGCGCAACACCAGGTTCGCCCGCAGTCCGAGCTTCCAGAAGACTTCCAGGCGAATCCAGTCCGGGTGGTTCTCGCCGATCTGCCAGCCCAAGACGTGCGCTGGGGATCCCGACGGGCCGAGTTGTGCTCCGAACATCGACCAGCCGATCCGGAGGAAGGCACGGACGGGCGCCGGGGCCGATTCGAAAACCTCGCGGATCCAGCGTTCTGCGTCCCAGGGATCCTGGGGATCCTCCTCGTCGGTATCGACGGCGAACGCGTCCTGGTAGTCGGGTTTCGGCAGCGATGCGCGCGATCTGACATCACCGGGAGCGACGGTCGCCTTCACTCTGCCGGTCGCTGTTTCGGTACCAGTCACCATACCCGCCTTACTAGACACATGTCTCGTAACGAGAGGAGCGTACGACTCGTACGAGACATGCGTCAATTAGTGTTTCCCGCATGGGAGCACGACGACGACTGCCACCGGACCAGCGCCGCGGCGAGCTGCTCGAAATCGGCGCGCAACTGTTCGCGACGCGGCCTTACGACGACGTGCTGATGGAGGAGGTAGCGGAGCTGGCCGGGATTTCCCGGGCCAACCTGTACCGCTACTTCGCGAGCAAACGAGACCTGTTCGCCGCGATCTACCAGCGCGCGGCCGACGAACTACTGGACGCGGCGAAGGTCGACCCTGCCCGCCCGATGGCCGAACAGGTGTCGGCGGGACTGGACGCGCACATCGACTACTTCGTCGCCAACCGGCAGACCGTGCTGGCCGCGAACCGGACGTTGTCGGGCGACTCGGTGATCCAGGCGATCATCGCCGACGAGATGGGGCAATTCCGGCAACGCATCCTCAACTCGGCCGAACTCGGCGGCCTGAGCCGCGAGGTCGCATCGGCCGCGCTGCACGCGTGGCTGGTGTTCGTCCGCGCGATCTGCGTGGAATGGCTGACGAACGAAGCGTTCTCCCGCATCGAACTGCGGGAGATGTGCCTCGGCGCACTGCAGGGCGCATTGAGTTCGGCCGCTGCAGCACGTCGAGGCTGATCAAGGAGAGGCGGAACGGTCACCACGGCCAACCGGTTGCCGAGCCGGCTGGCCAACTCCTCCGACTCGCCTCACACCTCACCGACCTCGCGGGAACCGCTGCGAGCAAGCGCTCGGCAATCTCTCCTGCCTGCATTGGGATTCGGGTCGGCCAGCTATTCCGGGTCGGCTCGCGGTCGTCAGCGCGTGGGTCGCAGATCACCGATCTCGCCCAGCTCGCGAGCGAACGTCCACTTCGTACCCGGCAGGCCGTCGTCTCCGGCTCCAGATGCGGGGTTTGTTACGGAACACCTCGGATCTGTCCCGAGCTCAATCCCCATGCACGAGAAAAGGGGAGCCGGCCGAATCGGCCTACTCCCCTTCCACCAGCACCTTCACGCCTTGGCTTCAGATGCCCGATTTGTGCTTTGCGCGATGAATCCCGACCTCCTGGCGCACGGCACTCATTCCGAACGTGCGCTGTTCCTCGGCGCCTGGGACTGCGACCAGCATGGCCGCGACCCATAGGAAGACCTTGGGGTCCCCGAGATTGGAAGCCGTAAGCCAGTCAGCCGCCAGGCGCGCGCGCCGCTCATCCTGGATCAACCCCCATCGTCCAGGACGGACGCCGGTCGCGAGCCCGACATCACGGACGAGGCCGCCGAGGCAGGTCCAGGTGTGCCATAGCCCGCAGTCGTAGCCGACCAGCTCGAAACCGAGCGGCTGACCTGCGGGGACGGGCTCCCGTCGCGCCAGCCGTTCCGGCAGGCTGCCCGCTGCTTCCCACCCGCCTTCGGCCATATCTGCCGACAAGGCCGGAACATCCGGGGAGGCGATCCCCACCCCGAGCACATGCAGGCCAGCCCGATTCGCCCGGACACGTGCTTGTTCGGCCGATTCCGAGTCGCCGAACCAGTCATCCCAGCCTTGCGGGTCCACCGCCAGCAGGTCCACCACACAACCACTCACCGATACCAGATCAGTGCTCGGCAGACCGACGTCCTGCCAATCCCACCGAGTGGCTCGCGAAGCAACGCGGTAACCCGCCAGGGCGTAGTCGATAGTCACGGAATCAGTTTCGCCTGCCGGGCAAGCGAAAATCTCTCGGTCGACGGCCCGTCCCGTTGCATCTGATGCATCAGACGGGTTGTCGAGCCGGCCGACATGGGGTGTCAACCGAGACGGTTGACACCCCATGTGACCAGCTAGTTCATCTCGAACCTCGTGCGGGGATCAGCTGCAGCCGGAGGTCGAGCCGCAGCCCTCGCAGAGGTAGCAGGAGCCCGACGGACGCATCTTAGTGCCGCAGGTCATGCACAGCGGCGCGTCCGCGGCCTTGCCCAGGCGCAGCTCCAGCAGCTCGGTCGAGCTGCCCGCCCGCTGCTCCTCGGCCTTCGATTCCGCGGACTTCTTCGAGTAGTCCACAGTGGAACGCATCGTGTCCAGCTCGACGGCCGCGTCCTGCCCGGCCGGCGCCACATCGGTGCCGTTGACCTGCGCCTCCCGCTCGTCGACCGTGAAGACGCCCAGCTGGGCCCGCTTCTCGTAGGGCAGGTAGTCCAGCGCGAGCCGGCGGAACAGGTAGTCCAGCACGCTGCTGGCCATCCGGATGTCCGGGTCGTCGGTCATCCCGGCCGGCTCGAAGCGCAGGTTCTGGAACTTCGAGACGTAGAACTCCAGCGGGATGCCGTACTGCAGACCCACCGAGATCGACATCGAGAAGGCGTCCATGACACCGGCCAGCGTCGAACCCTGCTTGCCCAGCTTGACGAAGATCTCGCCCAGCCCGTCGTCCGGGTACGAACCGGCGTGCAGGTAGCCCTCGGCGCCGCCGACGGTGAACGACACCGTCTGGCTCGGGCGCTTCTTCGGCAGGCGCTTGCGGACCGGGCGGTACTCGATCTGCTTCTCGACCGCCTTCTCCGACTCGCCCTTGTCGCCCTTGCCCGCCGACAGCGGCTGGCCGACCTTGCAGTTGTCGCGGTAGATCGCCAGCGCCTTCAGCCCCAGCTTCCAGCCCTCGAAGTACAGCTGCTCGACCTCTTCGATGGTCGCCGACTCCGGCATGTTCACCGTCTTGGAGATCGCGCCGGAGATGAACGGCTGCACCGCGGCCATCATCCGCACATGGCCCATCGGCGCGATCGAGCGCTCGCCCATCGCGCAGTCGAAGACCTCGTAGTGCTCCTGCCGCAGGCCCGGCGCGTCGACCACGTGGCCGTGCTCGGCGATGTACTCGACGATGGCCTCGATCTGCTCGTCCTGGTAGTTCAGCGCCTGCAGCGCGCGCGGCACCGTCTGGTTGACGATCTGCATGGAGCCGCCGCCGACCAGCTTCTTGAACTTGACCAGCGCCAGGTCCGGCTCGATGCCGGTGGTGTCGCAGTCCATCATCAGGCCGATGGTCCCGGTCGGGGCCAGCACGGAAGCCTGCGCGTTGCGCCAGCCGTTGCGGGCGCCGACCTCCAGGCCCTCCTGCCACACCTTCGTCGCCAGCTTGTGCACGGCGGCGTCGTTGCGGTGGTAGGTGCGGACCAGGTCGTTGGCCGCCGCGTGCTTGCGCATCACGCGCTGGTGGGCCTCGGCGTTGCGGGCGTAGCCGTCGTACGGGCCGACCACGCCGGCCAGCTCCGCCGACCGCTTGTACGCGGTGCCGGTCATCAGCGACGTGATCGCCGCCGCCAGCGCGCGACCGCCGTCGGAGTCGTAGGCGTGGCCGGTCGCCATCAGCAGCGCGCCCAGGTTGGCGTAGCCGATGCCCAGCTGCCGGAACTTGCGGGTGGTGTCGCCGATCGCCTCGGTCGGGAAGTCCGCGAAGCAGATCGAGATGTCCATCGCGGTGATGACGAACTCGACGGCCTTCTCGAACAGCTCGGCGTCGAAGGTCAGGTCATCGCGCAGGAACTTCAGCAGGTTCAGCGAGGCCAGGTTGCAGCTGGAGTTGTCCAGGTGCATGTACTCCGAGCACGGGTTGGACGCGGTGATCCGGCCCGTCTCCGGCGAGGTGTGCCAGTCGTTGATCGTGTCGTCGTACTGGATGCCCGGGTCCGCGCAGTCCCAGGCGGCCTTCGCCATCTTGCGGAACAGGTCGCGGGCCTGCACCGTGTCCAGCACCTCGCCGGTCATCCGGGCCCGCAGGCCGAACCGGCCGTCGCTCTCCACCGCGCGCATGAACTCGTCGGAGACGCGCACCGAGTTGTTTGCGTTCTGGTACTGCACCGAGTTGGAGTCCGCGCCGCCGAGGTCCATGTCGAAACCGGCGTCGCGCAGCGCGCGGATCTTGTGCTCCTCGCGCGCCTTGGTCTCGATGAACTCCTCGATGTCCGGGTGGTCGACGTCCAGGACCACCATCTTCGCCGCGCGGCGGGTCGCACCGCCGGACTTGATGGTGCCCGCGGACGCGTCCGCGCCGCGCATGAACGACACCGGGCCGGACGCGGTGCCGCCGGAGGACAGCAGCTCGCGCGAGGAGCGGATGCGGGACAGGTTCAAGCCCGCGCCCGAACCGCCCTTGAAGATCAGGCCCTCTTCCTTGTACCAGTCGAGGATCGACTCCATCGTGTCGTCGACGGACAGGATGAAGCAGGCCGACACCTGCTGGCGGGAGTTGGTGCCGACGTTGAACCACACCGGCGAGTTGAAGCTGAACACCTGGTGCATGAGCATCCAGGTCAGCTCGTGCTCGAAGATCTCGGCGTCGGCGTCGGTCGCGAAGTAACCGTGCTCGACGCCCGCCGCGACGTAGGTCAGCACGACGCGGTCGATGAGCTGCCGGAGGCTGCCCTCCCGCTCGTCGCTGCCCACCGCGCCGCGGAAGTACTTGCTGGTGACGATGTTGACGGCGTTCAGCGACCAGAAGTCGGGGAACTCGACCCCGCGCTGTTCGAAGTTGACCGACCCGTCCCGCCAGTTGGTCATCACCACATCGCGGCGCTCCCACTTGACCTCGTCGTAGGGATGCACCCCCTCCGTGGTGTAGACGCGCTGCACCCGGATGCCCTCGCGGGCACCTGCTGCCGACTCCCCCGATGCGCCGGCCGGGCTACCGACGGTCTCTGTCATGACCTGACCCTCTTCCTTCTTGATCGCGCGCGTGTCGCTCGCTCGTCGTGCTTCGTCGGCCCCGTCCGGGCTCCCCGTCCGGTTCGGTCGTGCCTCAATCCTCAGCGGCGCCCCACCCTGGGCCGCCGGCTGACGCTTTGCGTTTCCGCCCCCTCGGCGGGGCGTCCGCCGACGCGGCTTACTCACGGCCGGTCTCCGCGTTCTGCTCCGCACCGGCCTGCGCGGCGCGCCGCGCCGCGCGCAGGTCGGCGATCTCCTTCTCGAAGTCTTCCACCGAGGAGTACGCCCGGTACACGCTCGCGAACCGCAGGTAGGCGACCTCGTCGAGCTCCCGCAGCGGCCCCAGGATCGCCAGCCCCACCTCGTGGCTGGGCAGCTCGGAGACCCCGAGGGACCGGACCGTGTCCTCCACCTGGTGCGCGAGCTGCTGCAGCGCGTCCTCTTCGACGGGGCGCCCCTGGCAGGCACGCCGCACGCCGCGGACCACTTTCTCGCGACTGAAGGGCTCGGTGACGCCGGAACGCTTGACCACCGAAAGCACCAGCTCTTCGATGGTCGTGAACCGCCGACCACACGTCGAGCACGATCGCCTGCGCCGGATCGCCTGGCCTTCCTCGACCTCGCGCGAATCGACGACCCGGGAGTCCTCGCCGCGACAGAACGGGCACCGCACCGGCCCTCACCCCCTTCCCCAGCTTGGCCGCGACCACACCTCGGCGACCGTCGACCAACTCACCGTCCGTGGGCGCTCGAACACCCTACAAGCCCAACCTGTGGACTAAATACACGGACGTAACTACTAGATGTTGTGGTCGACTCTAATCCGCGGCGTACCGCGACGCAAACTCGACACGCCCCCGCGGCGCGCCCGGCCGACGCCGATCGACACCGACCGCGAGAACCCGCTGGTCGCCGCCGAAGCCACGGCCCCGGACCCCCGGCCACCGGGCCGCCACCGGCCGGCCGCACACCGACGACCGCCCGACGACGACCGCCCGACGGCGCCCGGCAGTCGATCGATCACCGGTCGGCGCCACCCCCGGCACCGGTCCGGGCACCGATCAATCGCCGACCGGGACCACCAGCAGACGGCCTGCCTCGAGGGCGGCCTCGTCCAGCCCGTTGAGCTCGACGATCTTCGCGACCACCGCGCGCGGGTCACTGTCCGGCGCCACCCGGTCCGCGATCCCCCACAACGTGTCCCCGGCGTGCACTTCGACGACTGCGTTGCCGCCCGCCACCGGCGCGTCGCCGAGCCCGAAGAACCCCATCAGCATGACAATGAGGAAAGTGAAGATCGCCACCGAGGTCAGCCAAAGCCACTCGCCGCTCCGGCGAGCCCGGCCGCACGCCGCGACGGACTCCTCGGCCGGCGCATCCAGCGAGCGGAAGACGACGCGACCGGACGCCCGCCGGACGCCGTGGCGCGACCGCGGCGCCGCGACCGACACGCCCACCTGCCGCCGGTCGGCGACCTCCCGCTCGACAGGACGTGCCCGCCTCGCCGCATCGATGAACGTGGTCATGACGCCTCCCGCACCCGAGATCATGATCGAATGAATGTTCGATCGAACCTGCGTGCGATTGTGTACCACGAGCACACCGCAAGGCGAGACTTAAGGCCCAAAATTAACTCGAACAGGTGTTTGATCTCTGGGTTTCTCGCGTCTACTGTGGAAATCGGGCGGACCGACACTCCACCCGCGATCAGCACCGCAGTTCACACGGAGCAGTTCACACGGACAGGAGGCAGCGGTGGCGAGGAATGCGACCGGCTCGATCAAGGGCCGCGTACAGGACGTCAAGGGCGACGACTCCCGGGCCGACGTGCACACCCTGCCCGAGCAGCCCAGCGGGACCGACGAGCTCAGCGACCGCCAGCTGAAGGTGCTGGAGGCCATTAGGAAGTGGATGCGCGAGCACGGGTATCCGCCAAGCGTCCGCGAGATCGGCGACGCCGTCGGGCTCACCTCGACGTCGTCGGTGGCGTACCAGCTCCGCGTGCTGGAGCGAAAGGGCTACCTGCGCCGAGATCCGCACCGACCACGCACCGTCGGCGTGCTCGTCGGTGGCGAGCCCGAATCCCTCGAGATGACCGGGCAGGCCAAGCCCGCGTACGTGCCGGTGGTGGGCCGGATCGCGGCCGGCGGCCCGATCCTGGCGGAGGAATCCATCGAGGACGTCTTCCCGCTGCCGAAGGAGATCGTCGGCGACGGCACGCTCTTCCTGCTCAAGGTCGTCGGCGACTCGATGGTGGACCTCGCCATCACCGACGGCGACTGGGTCGCCGTGCGCCAGCAGCCCGACGCGGACAACGGCGACGTCGTGGCCGCGATGATCGACGGCGAAGCGACTGTGAAGACGTTCAAGCGAACCGACGACCACGTGTGGCTGATGCCGCACAACCAGGCTTACGAGCCGATCCTCGGCGATGACGCGGCGATCCTGGGCAAGGTCGTCGCGGTGCTGCGACGCCTCTGAGCTTCAGGCAACCGGCGCCCCCGCTGGACGCTCGCTGCGGGATTCCCGGTCTCGACATGAGCCGGCGAATCCCGCAGCCGCGACGGCGAGCGCACGCCGGTGGCCACTCCGCAATTGCTGGAAGCGCCCGCGAAGGGCGCTCGGGTCGGCGGTACTAGCCGCCGCGGCGGCGCAGCCGACGGGTCACGAAGATGAGCAGTCCGGACAGCGCGGCCGCGAGGAGCAGGGCCTGCCCCGTGGACATCCCGGCACCGCTCGGGGCGGCCGGCGGCTGAGCCTGGTCCGCGTCGCCGCCCGGCGGCGGAGCCGCAGTGTCTTCGCCCTGCGCACCGGACGTTCGCGCGGCCGCCGCGACTCCGGGGATGTGGCGGACCGGCTGGTTTCCTTCGGACCCGGACAGCAACGCACCGTCCGGGTCCCAAGCGATCGCCTCACCCTGCTGCTCGTTCGGCAACGGGATGCGCAGCGGTTCGCGCTGGAACGCCGCGACCAGGTCGCCGTCCGGCGCGTTGTACACGTACGCCTCGGTGTAGGTGCGGATGGCGACCATCGTGCCGTCGTGGCTCACGGAGCCGCCCGTCACCAGCACCGAACCGAACGCGCCGCGCACCGGACCGCCCGGTGTTTGCGTGGAGCGCAGCGAGATCGAACCGACCCGCTCCAGCGGCACGGTGCGGTCCGCTGCCAAGGGCGCGCTCGGGCGGTAGACCCCGGCAACACCCAGCGGTTCCTTCGTGACGATGTGCGGCACGCCGGTCCGGTCGAGCAGCAGCGCTTCCGCGTCGTGCGGCCCGTCCGGGTAGGTGAGGTGGTACAGCGTCGCGCCGCCGCCCGGCGGCATCACGTGCAATCCGATGTTGTCCCGGCGGCGGCGGTTGTCCCCGGTGTCGGCCAGCCAGAGCGATCCGTCGGGCCCCAACGCGAGGTCTTCGACGTCGTACGGATCGTTGGAGGCCGTCCGGAGTCCGCGGACCGAGCAATCGGCCGGGTCGAGCACGAACACCCGCAGCGAGCTGCCACCATCGCTGATCGCGTACCAGGCGGAACCGTCCGACGCGAGGCCGGACAGCTCGGCTAGGCGCTTGTCCCCGACACGGCACTTGTCGACCGGTGCGAGCGACTGCTCAGCGGCGGCGGCCGGAACCACGCCCGACGCCACCGACAGCAGCAGCGCGGCGGCAGCCGCACCACCCGCACCGGCAGTGCTCACCCGATTCCCACGAACGGCTGGAGCGCGCTGGCCAGGTCCGGCCGGACCTTCGCGCGGATCCTGGTGCCCTCCGGGGTGTGCTCCTCGTCGACCACTTCGCCGTCCGCGTGCACCCGCGCCACGAGTTCGCCGCGGGTGTACGGCACCAGCGCGTCGACGAAGACGTCGGGCCGGGGCAGCCGCTCGGCGATGGCCTCGCGCAGCTCCTCGATGCCCTTGCCACTTCGCGCGGAGACGAACACCGCGGCGGGCAACAGCCGCCGAAGCTCGGCCATCCGGGTGGCGTCGACCGAGTCGATCTTGTTGACGACCAGCAGTTCCGGCGGCATCGCCGTCTCGTGGTCCTCGGAGATCTCGTTCAGCACCTCGCGCACCGCGGCGACCTGCTCGTGCGGCGAGACCTCGGAGCCATCCACGACGTGCACCAGCAGGTCCGCACCGCCGACCTCTTCGAGGGTCGAGCGGAACGCCTCGACCAGCTGGTGCGGCAGGTGCCGGACGAAACCGACCGTGTCGGTCAGCGTGTATTCGCGGCCGTCCGGCGTGCCCGCCCTGCGGGTCGTCGGGTCCAGGGTGGCGAACAGCGCGTCCTCCACCAGCACCCCGGCGCCCGTCAACGCGTTGAGCAGGCTGGACTTCCCGGCGTTGGTGTAACCGGCGATGGCCACGCTCGGGACCTCGTTGGATTCGCGCCGACCGCGCTTGGTGCCGCGCACCGTGCGCATGGCGGCGAGTTCCTTGCGGAGCTTGGCGATGCGCTTGTGGATGCGCCGCCGGTCGGTCTCCAGCTTGGTCTCACCGGGACCACGGGTGCCGACGCCGCCGTTCGCGCCGGCCCGGCCACCGGCCTGCCGGGACATCGCCTCACCCCAACCGCGCAGGCGCGGCAGGAAGTACTGGAGCTGGGCGAGCTCGACTTGCGCCTTGCCCTCCTTGGACCGGGCGTGCTGGGCGAAGATGTCCAGGATCAGGGCGGTCCGGTCGACCACCTTGACCTTGAGCTTCTCCTCCAGCTGCCGCAGCTGGCCGGGCGAGAGCTCACCGTCGCAGATGACGGTGTCCGCCCCGGTGGCGACGACGATGTCGCGCAGCTCGCGGACCTTGCCGGAGCCGACGTAGGTGCCGGGGTCCGGGCGATCGCGGCGCTGGATGATGCCTTCCAGCACCTGCGAGCCGGCGGTCTCGGCGAGCCGCGCCAGCTCGTCCAGCGACGCGTCGGCGTGCGCCGCGTCGCCGTCGGTCCAGACTCCGACCAGCACCACGCGTTCCAGGCGGAGCTGGCGGTATTCGACCTCGGTGATGTCCGCGAGCTCGGTGGACAGCCCGGCGATCCGCCGCAGCGACGCACGTTCAGCGCGCTCCATCTCGCCCGTGGAGGGTTCCGCAGTGAGGATGGGGTCGTATTCGTCGGGTTCGACCGCGTCGCGGTCGGGCTCGGCGGACCAGGTCAGGGAATTTTTCATATCAAGGCCATTGTCCCACGGTCCGCGACCGATTTTCACGTGTCGCGCCCGCCATTACCCGTTTGCACTGTTGTGACGCCCACCTACGGCCGCTGCCACCAGGTGGGATCGAGGTTCCCGCGCGCCACCAGCACGGCTGGGCCGGTGAGCGTGGAGGACGCCGCGGTGACCTCCACCTCGACGGTACCTCCCGGGACGTGGACCACCCGGCGCCCGGTTTCCGCGCCGGCCGCGCGCAGGGCCGCGACCGTGGCGGCGACCGTGCCGGTGCCGCAGGAGCGGGTTTCGCCGACCCCGCGCTCGTGCACGCGCATCTGGATGTGGTCGCCCTCGAGCGGCCGGACGAACTCGACGTTCACGCCGTGCGGGAAGAGGTGGTGGTCGTGCGGCGGCGCCGTCTTCAGATCGAGCTCGGCGAGGTCCACGTCGCCCACGCAGGCCAGGTGCGGGTTGCCGACGTCCACCGCGACTCCCGCGAAGGAGTGGCCGGAGGCGCTGGTGGTGGACTCGCCGAAGACCTTGGCCGGGCCCATGTCGACCGTGACCCGGCCGTCGTCGTGGATCCGGACCGGTCGAACGCCCGCGCGCGTGCCCACCGGCAGCTCACCGGGGGCGGCCAGCCCTGCGTCGACGAGGTAGCGGGCGAACACCCGCACGCCGTTGCCGCACATCTCGGCGATCGAGCCGTCGGCGTTGCGGTAGTCCATGAACCACACGTCGGCCGGCACGTCGGCTGGGGCGTCCTCCAGCGCACCTGCGCGGATCACCCGCAGGACGCCGTCCGCGCCCAACCCTCGGCGCGGGTCGCACAGCGCCTGGACCCGCTCGTCGGTGAGGGCGAGCTCGCCGTCCGGGTCGGGCAGGATGACGAAGTCGTTCTGGGTGCCGTGGCCCTTGACGAACTCGGGGCCCTGGGAGGAATGCACGGGGCCAGTCTACGTTCGCCCGGACGGCTCTTGACGCTCAGCCGTGCCCGAGGTCAGCAGCGCTCGGACGTCGGTGGCCAGGGTCGGGGCGGCGGCGTCGAACCAGTGGATCCGCCCGTCCCGGCGGAACCAGGAGCGCTGCCGCCGGACGAAGCGGCGGGTGAGCTTCGCGGTCTCGGCCGCGGCGGCGGCCATGTCGCCCGCCCCGTCGAGCTCGGCGAGCACCTGCTGGTAGCCGAGCGCGCGGCTGGCGGTGCGGCCTCGCCGGAGTCCGAGCGTTTCGAGCTGCCGGACCTCGTCGACCAGCCCGGCGTCGAACATGCTGGTGACGCGCCGGTCGACGCGATCGTCCAGGTCCTCGACCGGGCGGTCCAGGCCGATCAGCGCCGCGCCGTAGCGGGGCGGTCCGGGCTTGGGCAGGTTCGCCGAGAACGGCCGACCGGTGATCTCGATGACCTCCAGCGCCCGGACGATGCGGCGACCGTTGCTGGTCAGGATGGCCTCCGCGGCCACCGGGTCGAGCTCCCGCAGCCGCCGGTGCAGCTCGTCCGGGCCGACCCTCGCCAGCTCCTGCTCGTACTTGTCCCGCACCTGGGCGTCCGTGCCGGGGAACGACAGGTCGTCGACGACCGCCTGCACGTAGAGGCCGGAGCCGCCCACCAGTACCGGCGTCCGGCCGCGGGCGAGGACGTCTTCGACGGCGCTGCGCGCCTGCTCCTGGTAGGCCGCCACGGAGGCGGTCTCGGTGACGTCGAGGACGTCCAGCAGGTGGTGCGGGATGCCGCGGCGCTCCGCCTGCGGCAGCTTGGCCGTGCCGATGTCCATCCCGCGGTAGAGCTGCATGGCGTCGGCGTTGATCACCTCGCCGTCGAACGCCGCGGCGAGCTCGATGCCGAGGTCCGACTTGCCGGTGGCGGTGGGACCGACGATCGCCACCAGATGCGAAAGGGACTGCACCCCTCGACCTTAGAAGCGCCTGCCGGGCCTGCCGCACAGCGGTCCGCCGGCCCCGGACCGGTCGGCCAAGGGCGTGAGTGCTTCGGGGCGCTATGGCACCCCGAAGCACTCACGGGTGGTGACCAGCGGCAACACCTGTTCAGGCCGTGCGGGTCCAGGTGGCGACGTGGTAGGTGACGCCGAACGGGGTGGCCGAGTACAGCAGTTCGCCGCGCCAGGTTCCGCCGGTGGCCGTTACGACCCCGGGCAGGACCTGGAGCGCGGCCCGACCCGCGACGCCCAGCTCTGCGCACAGCTCCGGCTCCAGCGCGAGCAGCGCGTTCGTGTCCACATCGGCCAGCGCGGCGCGGATCTGCTCGTCGACCGGCTTGGCGCGCTCGTCCGGCGGGTACGGCGAACGCTCGTCGGAGCGATTGGTGCCGTCGGCGAGCACCAGGAGGCCGACGTCTTCCGCCGCCAGCTCGGTGCCGAGCCGTTGGCATTCCTCGGCCGGTGCATCCGGCGCCAGCAGGTGCGTCGTGACCGTCCGCGCCCCTGCTTGCTCGCGCAACAGGCCCGCGATCAGCGCAGGCAGCGGCAGCCGCGGATCCGGGGTACCGGCGCCGCCGAGCGTCACCGGGACGTCGACGCCGAAGCCAGCGAACGTGCCCGCCGCGTCCGGCCCGAGCACCACCGGTCCCGACTGATCTACGCCAAGGGCCACCCATTCGGCGGCAGATTCAGTCAGACTGGACACGGCGCGCAGACAGGCGCCCCGTAGGCGAGCGGTTTCCGGGTCGGCCCGCACGGTCAGTTCGGGAACCAGCAACGGCGGGTAGGGCACCACAGCGACACGGGTGATCACACCTGTGCACGGTAGAGGTCACGGGCGAGTTGACTGGAGCAGGGAGTCGCAACCGGCGGCAGGACACGGCGCGGGTTTCCCGCCCCTGCCCGCTGCGACCGAACCGGTGCCTGATGACAATGAACCCGTGCAGGTCACGTGCCCGGCCCGGTCAACACGTCGCGCGGCGCGCCGATCCATCGGCGAACCGATTCCGCGACGGAGTACCGATTCGCGCCCTGACCTGTTTGAATGCGCCAGCGGCGGCCGGACCACCGAACGGTTCGGGTCGACGCTTGCTGGGCCCCGCCGATGCGGGGCGCCCGTGCCGGACACGGGCATCGGAGCGGGCACGCAAGGAGGAAGCCGGCCATGACGCACCAGGACACGACCCCCGAGGCAGTCGCCAACAAGGCGGCCGCGGACTCGACCACCAGCACCACCGGGTCACCCACGGCTGCGCCGGCGGTACCGACCGCTTCCGCAGATCCCACCAAGTGGGGGCGGGTGGACGCCGATGGCACGGTGTACGTCCGCACCCCCGACGGTGAGCGCGCGATCGGTTCCTGGCAAGCCGGTGATGCGGCCGAGGGCCTGGCCCTCTACGCGCGCAAGTTCGACGACCTGCTCACCGAGGTCGAACTGCTGGAGACCAGGCTGGGCACCCACGCCGGCGAGCCGAAGCACACCCTGACCAGCGCGAAGCACCTGCACGAGTCGCTGACCGAAGCCGCGGTGATCGGTGACCTGGCGGCGTTGACCGCCCGGATCGAGCACCTGCTGGCGCGTGCCGAGCAGGCCGTAGAGGGCGCGAAGCACGAGAAGGAACGCGCCCGGGCGGACGCGATCGCGCGCAAGGAGGCGCTGGTCGTCGAGGCCGAGGAGATCGCCACCGAATCCACGCACTGGAAGAGCGCCGGTGACCGGCTGCGCCAGATCCTCGACGAGTGGAAGAAGATCCGCGGCGTCGACCGCAAGACCGACGAGCAGCTGTGGCGCAGGTTCTCGAAGGCGCGGGACGCCTTCAGCCGCCGCCGGGGCTCGCACTTCGCCGAGCTCGACCGGCAGCGCGCGGCGTCCAAGGCGCACAAGCAGGATCTGGTCGAGGAAGCCGAATCGCTGACCGAGTCCAACGACTGGGGCGAGACCGCCAACCGCTACAAGCAGCTGATGGCCGACTGGAAGGCCGCCGGCCGCGCCCCGAAGGACAGCGACGAGGCGTTGTGGCAGCGCTTCCGCGCCGCGCAGGACCGGTTCTTCAGCCGCCGCTCGGAGGCGTTCTCCGAACGCGACGCCGAATTCGCCGCGAACGCCAAGCTGAAGGAAGAGCTGCTCGTCGAGGCCGACCAGATCGATCCGTCCGCCGACCTCAAGTCCGCGCAGGCCCACCTGCAGCGGATCCAGGAGCGTTGGGACGAGATCGGCAAGGTGCCGCGGGAGCGGATGCGGGAGCTGGAAGGCAAGCTGCGCACGGTCGCCGACCGGGTGCGGTCGGCAGCCGACGCGCAGTGGCGGCGCACCGACCCGGAGGCGCAGGCCCGCGTCGACCAGTTCCGCGACCGGGTGGAGCAGTTCGAGGCGCAGGCCGAGAAGGCCCGCACAGCGGGCGACGAACGCCGTGCGAAGCAGGCGGAGGCGCAGGCCGCGCAGTGGCGCGAGTGGCTGGAGGCTGCGGAGCACGCGATCGCCAGCCGGTAGGCGTTTCGCTCGCGCCGTCAGGCGGGCGGCGCGAGCAGCCTCGCCCGGAGGGCGTCGAGGTCGGCGTCGGCGCAGCCGCCGGCGCGCAGGTGCTGCTCGGCGTCGAAGGCGTCGAGCGCCGAGTGCAGGACCTCGTGCTTGGTGGTGCCGTGTTCGGCGAGCGCTTCGTCGATGAACGGTTCCTGGTCGGGCTTGCCGAGCCGGTGGAACATCGGCCGCAGCCGGTCGTGGCTGAGCTGGTGGTCGGCAACGATGTCGTTGGCCGCAACCCCCGCGAACGCGAGCAGCACCAGCGCGATGATCCCGGTGCGGTCGCGGCCCGCGGTGCAGTGCACGAGCACCCCGCCGGGTTCGGCGCGCGCGATCGCGCTGACGACCTTGGCCGTGCGGTCCGGGAAGCGGTCGAGGAACGGCCGGTAGTACAGCGGCGTGCCGTGCAGCCGGTTGCCCCAGTTCCCCCAGAACTCGGTGTCGTGCACCGGGTTCAGCGGCATCTTCAGGCTGTTCAGCCCCGGTGGCCTCGCCGCGGTCTCGGGCAACGACTCGCCGTCGTCGGTCAGGTCCACGACGGTTCGGACGCCGTGCTCCCACAGCTGCGCCCAGCCCGCTTCGGTCAGGAACGCCGGACTGGCGGAGCGCACGACCGCGCCCCGGCGGATCTTGCTGCCCGCCGCGGCGGGCAGCCCGCCGAGATCGCGGATGTTGTAGCCGCCGTCCCAGGCGAGGTCTCGTGACATGCCGCCGAGGCTACGTGCCCGACGATCACCGGGTCCCGGCTCGGAGCCCCGGTCCGGCGGGCCGGAGAGAATTCCAATTCTGCCTAAAATTGGAACACCCGCCCCGCACCGAGCGATCTCCAATTTTGCCTAAACTTGGGAATTTCTGGTGCCGGGACGGGCTGGTCAGGAGCGGGACCAGACGATCCGCATCCACTGGACCGCCAGGATCGCCATGCAGGCCACCGCGAGCAGCAGGCCGATCGACGGGCTCTCCACGCCGCTGGTCTGACGCGACCAGATCGCGATCACGCCTTCGAAGGTCACCACCACGCCGGCGAGCCCGGCCAGGAACGCGACGATCCACCGCCGGGTGATCAGCGCCAGGGCGCCCAGGCCGATCCCGACGATCGTCGAGTTGATCGCGAACAGCCGCGGCAGCAGGCCGACCTTGAGCGCCGGGTCCGTCTGCCCCATCAGCACCTGCCAGCCCGCGGCATCGCCGGCCCAAGGCAACAGCGAGCACAGGACGAGCACGAGCATCACCGACGCGATCACCAGCGCGCGCGAGCCGGGGTCGATGCGGCGCAGGACCTCGCGCTCCGACTTGGTCAGCTCGCGGCGCGGCTCGTCCGCACCTTCCGGCTTGCTCAACACGCACATCCCTGCTGTTCGACGGGCTGCGGCGGCGGGGTTCCGAACGACGGCAGCCCGAGGCTGACTCCGGAGGTCTTGGGCCGCACGCCCGCCTCCCAGTGATCGCCGGCGGTGGTTCGCCGGTGTCCGGTGATGTCCGCGTCCGCGACCAGGTGGTGCGGTGCGGCGCGGGAGATCGTGGTGTGCACGACGTCGCCGGGCCGGATCTCGCCGTCGATGGCGCCGGTCGGCGTGAAGTGCACCAGGCGCCCGTCGCGGGCCCGGCCGGAGAGCCGGTGGGTCTCCGAGTCCTTGCGGCCCTCGCCCTCGGCGACCAGCAGTTCCACCGGGCGGCCGACCAGCTTCTTGTTCTCGTCCCAGGAGATCTCGTTCTGCAGCTCGATCAGCCGGTCGTAGCGCTGCTGCACGACCTCCTTCGGCAGCTGGTCGGGCATGTCCGCGGCGGGCGTGCCGGGCCGCTTGGAGTACTGGAAGGTGAACGCGCTGGAGAACCGCGCCTGCCGCACGACCTCCAGCGTCTGCTCGAAGTCCTCCTCGGTCTCGCCGGGGAAGCCCACGATGATGTCGGTGGTGATCGCCGCGTCCGGCATCGCCTCGCGCACGTTCCGCACGATGTTCAGGTACCGCTCGGAGCGGTAGGAGCGGCGCATCGCCTTGAGGATCCGGTCCGAGCCGGACTGCAGCGGCATGTGCAGCTGCGGGCACACGTTCGGAGTCCCGGCCATCGCCTCGATCACGTCGTCGGTGAAGTCGCGCGGGTGCGGCGAGGTGAAGCGGACCCGCTCCAGCCCTTCGATCTCCCCGCAGGAGCGCAGCAGCTTGCCGAACGCGAAGCGGTCCCCGAACTCGACGCCGTAGGCGTTGACGTTCTGGCCCAGCAGCGTCACTTCGAGCACGCCTTCGGACACCAGCGCCTGCACCTCGGCCAGGATCTCGCCGGGGCGGCGGTCCTTCTCCTTGCCGCGCAGCGCGGGCACGATGCAGAACGTGCAGGTGTTGTTGCAGCCGACCGAGACCGATACCCAGCCCGAGTAGGCCGACTCGCGGCGCGCGGGCAGCGTGGACGGGAAGACGTCCAGCGACTCGAGGATCTCGACCTCGGCCTCGTGGTTGTGCCGGGCGCGTTCCAGCAGGGTCGGCAGCGAGCCGAGGTTGTGCGTGCCGAACACGACGTCCACCCACGGGGCCCGCTTGACGATCGTGTCGCGGTCCTTCTGCGCCAGGCAGCCGCCGACGGCGATCTGCATGTCCGGGTTGCGGTCCTTGGCCGGCCGCATGTGACCGAGAGTGCCGTAGAGGCGGTTGTCGGCGTTCTCGCGGACCGCGCAGGTGTTGAACACGACCACGTCAGCGGCATCTGAATCCGCGCGCACGTACCCGGCGTCCTCCAGCATGCCGGCGAGCCGCTCGGAGTCGTGCACGTTCATCTGGCAGCCGAAGGTTCGGATCTCGTAGGTCCTCGTGCTCACCGTTCCACGGTAGCGCCTGGTCAGATCGCAGATTCACCCGCCCGGCGGCCTCGGCGCGCGCGACGCGACTACTGCAAGTGAGGTACCACTCACGACTGGCGACTTCGGAGCGTAACCGAGTTGCAATCTCACCTGGCCCGTTCTGTCTGGACTATCCCCCAGCAGAGGCTTAAGTTTCGGCCAACGAATCCAATTCCGATGCGTTCAGGAGAACGAATGGCCGCAGCTTCCACGGACTCCCCGATGATCCGGATGTCCGCGGTCGACAAGTACTTCGGTTCCTTGCACGTGCTGCGGGCGATCGATCTCGAGGTGCCTCGAGGGCAGGTCGTCGTCGTGCTCGGGCCGTCGGGCTCGGGCAAGTCGACGCTGTGCCGCGCGATCAACCGACTGGAACCGATCGATTCCGGCCGCATCGAGATCGACGGGGTTCCGCTGCCCGCCGAGGGCCGCTCCCTGGCCGAACTGCGCGCCGACGTCGGCATGGTTTTCCAGCAGTTCAACCTCTTCGCCCACAAGACGATCCTGGAGAACGTCACGCTGGGTCCGATCAAGGTGCGCAAGCAGGCCAAGGACGCCGCTCGGGAAACCGCCATGGAGCTGCTGGAGCGCGTCGGCATCGCCGACCAGGCCGACAAGTACCCGGCGCAGCTCTCCGGTGGGCAGCAGCAGCGCGCGGCGATCGCTCGCGCGCTGGCGATGAAGCCGAAGGTGATGCTGTTCGACGAGCCGACCTCGGCGCTGGACCCGGAGATGGTCAACGAGGTCCTGGAGGTCATGACCGGCCTCGCCGCCGAGGGCATGACGATGGTGGTCGTCACCCACGAGATGGGTTTCGCGCGCCGCGCCGCGCACCGCGTGCTCTTCATGGCCGACGGCGAGGTCGTCGAGGACGCCGAACCGGGGTCGTTCTTCGGCGCGCCGAAGAGCGACCGCGCCAAGGACTTCCTCGGCAAGATCCTCACCCACTGACCGACCACTGCACAGAGAGGCAGCGAGACGAAATGCGAGCCAAGAAAATGCGGCTGGTGACGGTGCTGGCGGCGTCGCTGGCGCTGGCGCTGACCGGTTGCGGGCGCGAAGGCGGTCCCGGCGGCGGCGAACCGCAGGTCCAGCAGGACGTCGCCCAGAACGTGCAGGTCCAGGGCTCTCCGACGTTCGACCGGATGAAGCAGAAGGGCCGCGTCACGATCGGCGTCAAGGAGGACCAGCCGGGCCTGGGCTTCCGCGACCCGGTCACCAACCAGTACTCCGGTTTCGACATCGAGGTCGCCCGGCTGATCGCCGCGCAGCTCGGGTTCGACCCGAACACGCAGATCGACTACAAGCCGATCCCGTCCACCGCGCGCGAGCAGGCGATCTCCACCGGTGAGGTCGACTACTACGTCGGCACCTACACGATCAACGACAAGCGCAAGGAGCAGATCAGCTTCGCCGGGCCGTACTTCATGGCCGGGCAGGACCTGCTGGTCCGCTCGGACAACACCGACATCACCGGCAAGGAGTCGATCAAGGGCAAGAAGGTCTGCTCCGCGACCGGCTCGACGCCGATCCAGCGGGTCAAGCAGGACCAGCTCACCGAGCCGCAGAACATCGTCGAGTTCCAGCGCTACTCGGAGTGCGTCCAGCAGCTGCTCGACCGCCAGGTCGAGGCGGTCACCACGGACGACGCCATCCTCAAGGGCTACGCCGCGCAGGACCCGGACAAGCTGAAGGTCGTCGGCAAGCCGTTCTCCGAGGAGCCCTACGGCGTCGGCCTCGCGCACGACGACAGCGCCCTGCGCAACAAGATCAACGACATCCTGGAGCAGGCCGCGACCAACGGAGAGTGGAAGCGCGTCTACGACGCCACCCTCGGCAAGTCCGGCTCGCCCGCCGAGCCGCCCAAGGTGGACCGCTACTGATCCCGTCATCGGATGCCCAGGGCCGGACCGCGCCCTGGGCATCCGATTACTTCAGGAGTACTCATTGATCGACATCTTGGTGGAGTACGGCGACGTCCTCGCCAGGGGTTTCCTGCAGACGATCGAGCTCTTCCTGCTGGCGGCCGCCGGTTCGCTGGTGCTGGGCACGATCCTGGCGACGCTGCGGGTCAGCCCCGTCCCCGCGCTGCGGGCGGCCGGCGCCGGCTACGTGACCCTGCTCCGCAACACGCCGCTGACGCTGATCTTCTTCTTCTTCGTCTTCGCCTACCCCAAGCTGGAGCTGATCCAGTTCCCGTTCTTCACCGCCGCGGTGATCGCCCTGACCATCTACACCTCCGCGTTCGTCTGCGAGGTGTTGCGGGCGGGGATCAACACGGTGCCGGTCGGGCAGGCCGAGGCGGCGCGCTCCATCGGGCTCGGGTTCGCCCAGTCGCTGACCAACGTGATCCTTCCCCAAGCCTTCCGCGCCGTGGTCCCGCCGCTGGTCAGCGTGCTGATCGCGCTGCTGAAGAACACGACCGTCGCGGCCGGGTTCAGCGTGGCCGAGGTCGGCTCGGTCATCCCCTACCTCAACGAGCAGGGTGAGCCGACGCTGAACGCATTCATCTGGATCGCAGTCGGCTTCATGATCCTGGTCATCCCGCTGACCCTGGTCCAGCGGAGCTTCGAGAAGCGGTGGAGCGTGGCCCGATGAGCAGCGTCCTGTTCGACACCCCCGGACCGCGCGCCCGCATGCGCAACCGGCTCATCAGCGTCGTCAGCACCGTCGTGGTGCTGGGCCTGCTCGGCTACGTGGTGTTCCGCTTCTACGAGACGGGGCAGTTCGACGCGAGCAAGTGGGAATGGCTGCTCTACGAGCAGATCCAGCTGGAACTGTTCGGGGCGCTGTGGAACACCGTCCGCGCGTTCCTCATGGGCGCCGTGCTCGCGCTGGCGTTCGGCGCGGTCTTCGCGCTCGGCCGGCTCTCCGACCACGCCTGGATCCGGGTGCCGTGCGCGGCGATCGTGGAGGTCTTCCGCGCGATCCCGCTGGTCATCCTGATCTTCTTCCTGTACTACGCGGCGCCGGGGCTGGGCGTGAACTTCGGCCAGTACTGGTCGGTCGTGCTCGGCCTGACGCTCTACAACGGTTCGGTGCTGGCCGAGGTGTTCCGGGCCGGCGTCGCCGCGCTCCCCAAGGGGCAGAGCGAGGCCGCGTACTCGATCGGGATGCGCAAGAACCAGGTCATGCGGACCGTGGTGCTGCCGCAGGCGATCCGGATGATGCTGCCCGCGATCATCAGCCAGCTCGTGGTGCTGCTCAAGGACAGCGCGCTCGGCTTCCTGATCACCTACCAGGAGCTGCTGTACTACGCCCGCTACCTCGGCGGCATCCCCACGCTGGACCGCCCGATCATCCCGGTCAGCCTGGTGGTGGCGGCGATCTACATCACGATGTGCCTGCTGCTCACGTGGTTCGCCACGTACCTGGACCGGCGCAACCGCCGGACCAAGAAGACCAGGCAGCTCGCTCCGGCCGCCAAGCCGCTGGCGGAGGCCACGGCAGGCGACTGAGCACCGCACCGAGTGGAGGGCGCCTTCGACCGGGCCGGTCGGAGGCGCCCTTCGCTTCTCAGGCGCGGAGCAGCTTCTCCAGGACGTTCGCGGGCGCGGTGGGGTCGGTACCGCGCCAGGCGACCACGTCGTCGGGGCGGATCAGGACGCCCTCGCCCGCTCGCAGGAAGTCGACGTCGAGGCGGTGGACCGGGATCCCGGCGGACTGCCAGCGTTGCGGATCGTCGGCCACGGCCAGCGCCCACCCGGGACCTGCGAGGTCCACTGTGGACTTGGTGCGGGCGGCGTCCAGCCAGCGGTGCGGGACCCGGGTGCCGACCCGCCCGGCCGGCGCGAACTCGGTGACCGGTTCCACCTCTCCGCCCTCCGCCAGGCCTCCGGAGATCGCCCCGGCCGAGTACTGGAACCCGCCCGCCGCCAGCACGAACGGATGCGCCAGCGTGGGATCGGGGGCGGCCGTCAGGTCCGTCGAGCGCCTGCTCGACTGGTCCGCGGCGAACCAGCCCGCCGGACGGCGCTCCGCGTCGTAGCTGTCCAGCAGCGACGGCGCCGCAGCGCCGGAGAGCACCGCTGCGAGCTTCCAGCCGAGGTTGTGCGCGTCGGCGATGCCGGTGTTGGCACCGACCGCGGCGTACGGGGGCATGACGTGCGCAGCGTCGCCGGCCAAGTGCACCCGCCCCGACGAGTAGTGGTCGGCGACGAGCATCTCGGGCCGCCAGGGCAGCACGCTCATGACTTCGAGGTCCGGCGCGGGCACGCCGAGCGCGGTGCGCAGCAGCGCCGGCCAGTCGCGGTCGACTTCGCCGCCCGGGGTCATGAACACCCAGTCCAGCCGGCCGTCCACCGAGGCCAGCCCGCCGGGCGCGTCGGGGTGCTGGATCTGGCAGATGTTGAACTCCCGGCCGCGCACGACATCCGCGAGATCGGCGCGGAAGTAGACGTTCACGTTGTCCTCGCCGATGGCGCCGCGCCCGGAGCGGCCGATGCCCAGCGCCGAGCGCACCGGGCTGCGCGCCCCGTCGGCGGCGACCAGGTACGCCGCGTGCAGCCGGGAGCCCGCGAGCTCGGCGACGACTCCATCGGCGTCCTGCTCGAATGACGCGAGAGCGGTCGAGAACCGGATGTCCGCACCCGCGTCCTGGGCCGCCCGGCGCAGCACCGGCTCAAGGACGTTCTGCGCCACCAGGCAGGGCAGCTCCGGGCTGACGTCCATCGACTCGCCCGACCCGGACGGCCGCCACGGCGGCAACTGCTCGGCCTCCGCCAGGGTCCGCCCGGTGGCCATGCAGTCGTGGTCGGCGAGCCCTCGCGCGGCCTCGTGGACGGTCTCGGCCAGCCCCAGTTCCCGGAAGATCTCCAGGCTGCGCACGTGGAAGCGGCGCGCCTTGGGCTGCGGCGAGGTCGTCGCGCGCTTCTCGACGAGCGTCACGTCCACGCCGTGGTGGCGCAGCACCAACGCCGTCGTCAGCCCGACGAGTCCACCGCCGGCGATCAGCACCTCAGTCTGTGTACGTTGTACATTCACGATGTACGTTGTACACGCAGGTTAGTATCCGAGGCAAATGACTTCTGCGAAACCTCCGGGCGGCCTGGTCTGGTTCGACGAGCCGCCGCCCCCGCCGGCCACCACGCAGCTCAGCCGCGAGCGGATCGTCGCCGCAGCGATCGCGCTCGCCGACGAAAGCCCGACCGGCGAGATCACGATGCGGGCGATCGCGAGCCGCCTCGGCACGCGCAGCCCGATGGCGCTGTACCGCTACGTCGGCAGCAAGGACGGCCTGACGGACCTGATGGTCGACGAGGTCTACGGCGAGATCACCGTCCCGCCGCCCGGCGACTGGCGGGCCTGCCTGCGCGAAATGGGCCGCTCCGCATGGGCGGCGGTGCAGCGGCACCCCTGGTTCGCGCGGATGTCGTTCAGCCGGCCACCGCTGGGACCGAACGCGCTGCGCCTCTACGACGCGGCCCTCGCCGCCGTCGACGAGCTGGACCTGGACGCCGCGACCCGCATCACCTTCGTCAACACGGTGCTCGGACAGGCCCTGAAGTCCGGGCTCGCGCTGCTGGAAGAACGCGCGATGCGGGAGCGGACCGGACTGGTGTCCGATGCCCAGCTCGCCGAGGCGGCGCACCCCTACCTGGAGCGGATCAGGGCGGAAGGCAAGTACCCGCACTACATCCGGTGGCTCGGCGAACCGGACTGCCTGGCCGACGTGGTGTCCTCCGAGCAGCACCTGGAGTGGCAGCTGGACGGCCTGCAGCGCCTCGCCGAAGCCCGGCGCACCGCCACCTGATCCGGCCGGCGGCTACGCGCGGAACCTCGTCGTCTCGCCGAGTTCCGCGCGGCCGACCGCGATGTGGTTCACCGGAGCGGATTCGCGGGCGTATCCGAAGGAGACGCCGAAAAGCACCTTGCCGCCACGGATTTCCAGCGACTCGCGAATCGCGTCCCCGTAGAAGCCCAGCAAACCCTGCGGGCAGCTGGCGATCCCGTACGCCGTCATCGCCAGGAGCAGCGTCTGCCCGTACATGCCCACGTCCGCAGCCATCCGTGCGTCCGCATTGGACGGTGCGAACACCAACGCGACGTGCGGTGCGCCGTAGAACCGCAAACTCTCCGCGTTGTAGGCGTCGCGGGCTTCCCGGTCTTCGCGACCGATGCCGAGCGCCCCGTACATCGCTTCGCCGAAGTCCTTGCGCCGCCGCTGGTGCACCTCGTCGTAGAGATCCTCCCGGAACGGGAAGTCCACGGAGAGGCGTTGCTGCGCGTGCGCGGCCAGCAGCGCATCGCTCAGCCGGTCGCGCGCCGCCCCGCTGACGACTTCGACGCTCCAGGGCTGGGTGTTGGAGTTCGACGGAGCCGCGCTCGCCAGCGAGAAGACGGCGCGCATCGTCGCGTCCGGGACCGGATCCGGCCGGAAGGAGCGGACGGCTCGTCGGCCGCGGATCAGCTCCTCGACGTGATCGGGCGAGTAGTTCCGCATCGTGGTGCCCACCAAGGCTCAACCCTTCGATCGCAGTAAACGGAAGCGTTTACATAACGCGTCGTGAGGCTACCACGCAGAACCCGCTTTAAGTAAACGGATGTGTACACTTTGCGGGTGGGTGAGCAACAGACGGTCCAGCGCCGCCGAGGCCGGGGCGGGCGCGAGCGCATCATCGCCGCGGCCACCGCGCTCTTCGAGAGCCAGGGGATCATCGCGACGGGCATGGAACAGGTGGCGGCCGCCGCCCCGGTCTCCAAGCGCACCTTGTACGCGCACTTCCCCACCAAGGACGAGCTGGTCGTGGGCTACCTCCGGCACCTCGTGGAGTCCGGGCGCACGATGGAATCCGTGCTGGAGCGCGAAGATCTCGCCCCGCGGGAGCGGCTCCTCGCGCTGTTCGCGGTGCCGGACGAGGGCGACGGCCCGATCCGGGGCTGCCCCTTCATCGACGCGGCGGCCGAGTTCCCGGACCCGCGGAGCCCGGTGCACCGGTACGCGGCCGAGCAGAAGCGGCGGCTCGCCGACCGGCTGGCCGAGCTGGTGGGCGCGCTCGGGGTCGCCGAACCCGCGGTTCTGGTCGAACAGCTCGCGATCCTCGCCGACGGCGCCGCCAGCCGTTCGATGGTGCTCAACGATGCCGGCTGCGGCCGATACGCGAGAGCCGCCGCGGAATCGCTGCTCGACGCAGCCATCCCGACGGCGGCCCGGTAGCGGTGAGCCGTGTCCGGCCGGTAGTCACCGGCCGGACACGGCGAGCGTCACGGCTTGGACATCGCTCGGCTTTCCTCCTGCGCCTCCTCGCGATCCGCGGGAGCAGGCTTCGGCGCTCGGTGGAGGAACAGCGACGCGACGAACGCGAGCACGCCGATGCAGGCGGCGGCGATGAACGCCGTGCGCAGGCCGACCGCGTCGGGCGCGCCGGAGGGGTCGGTGGTCGACACGGAGGCGATGGTGATGAACACCGCGATGCCGAACGCACCCGCGACCTGCTGGAGGGTCGCCAGGATCGCGCTGCCGTGCGAGTAGAGGTGATCGGGCAGCACGCTGAGGGACTCGGTCATCAGCGGAGTCATCATCAGCCCGAGCCCGGCCATGAGCACGATGTGGATGCCGACCACCGCGATCACCGGCGAACCCGGTCCAAGGGCGGCGAACAGGCACAACGACAACGCCATCGCCAGCGCCCCGGGGATCACCAGCGGCCGGGCGCCCACGCGGTCGAACAGCCGGCCCACCGGACGCCCGAGCAGGCCGAGGACCAGCCCACCGGGGAGCACGGCCAGCCCGCTGACGAAGGTGCTGGCGTGCAGGACGGCCTGCAGGTACATCGGCAGCAGGATCGCCCCGGCGCCCAGCAGGCAGATGAACAGCAGGATGCTCAGGACCAGGGCCACCAAGAACGCGCGGTTGGTGAACGGGCGCAGGTCGAGCAGGGCCCGGTCGTCGCGCTGCAGGCGGACCTGGCGCGCCACGAACGCGGCGAGCGAGACGGCGCCGACCGCGATCGGGATCCACGGCGCCACCAGGTGCGGCTCACCGCTGGACTCCCCGATGGAGGACAGCCCGTAGAGGACGCCGCCGAAGCCGATGGCCGACAGCACGACCGAGGGCAGGTCCAGCGGCACCGACCGCGTTTCGGTGTCCAACCGCATCCAGACCGCGCCCATGACCAGCGCGAGCACCGCCAGCGGCAGCACGATCCAGAACATCCAGCGCCAGCCCAGCGAGGCCAGCACCGCGCCGCCGATCGTCGGCCCCACCGCGGGCGCGACGGCGATGACGATGCTGATCGTGCCCATCGTCGCGCCGCGCTTCTCCTGCGGCACGAGGCGCATCACCGAGGTCATCAGCAGCGGGATCATCACCGCTGTGCCGCACGCCTGCACGACGCGCCCGACCAGCAGGACCGCGAAGCCCGGGGCGAGCGCGCTGAGCAGCGTGCCCACGCTGAACAGCGTCAGCGCGGCCAGGAACACCTGGCGCGGCGTGAAGCGTTCGAGCAGGAAGCCCGTGGTCGGGATGACCACGGCCATCGTCAGCAGGAAGCCGCTGGTCAGCCACTGCACCGTCGTGGTGGTGACATTGAGATCGATGGTGAGCTCGCGCAGCGCGACGCTCAGGATCGTCTCGTTGAGGATCATCACGAACGCCGAGGCCACCAGCACGGCTATCAGCACTGGGGCGCGCGGTGGCGTCGTTTCGCGGCCGGCATCCGCGGTCGTAGCGCTCGCGGAGTCGATCATGGTTGGGGGCACCTCACTGAAGTCGGGTCGCGCTCGACCGCGGGCACGGCCGCCTTTGGCCATGTCCGGCAACGAGCACGAGGTGTGGACTACGAGTCTGCTCATCCGCCGACGAATCGGCACGTCCTTTTCCGGAGAGCAGGCGGCTCCGGGGCCTCGTCCCCGAACCCGGTCGCGTCGTGGTGGTCAGCGCACTTCGGGAATCCCTGTCACGAGCCCGGCCGGGCCTGGATCCCGGCCGCGCCGAGGGTCGCGTCGTAGGCGCGTTGCCAACTGCCGTCCGCGACCGCCTCGTCGAGCATCCGCTGCAGCTCCTCGACCAGCTTACGGTCGTCGGACTTGACCACGAGGTAGCGTTCGCTGCCGGTGATCACGTACGGCCCGACCTGGGCCAGCTGCGGGTTGTCGGCGGTCCCGCCGAACAGGACGTCCACGTTGCCCGCGGCCACGCCGTCGAGCAGCAGGGTCGACGGCAGCCGCCGGAACTGCACCTGCGCCGGATCCAGGCCGATGCGTTTCGCCAGGTCACGGGCCATTTCGACGTCGAATCCCCGGTATTCGCCCGCCCCGTCCCGGGTGGCGAACTGGGGCGCGTCCTCCCGCACGCCGACCAGGAGCAGGCGCCGCTGCTTGATCCGCGCGAGGGTCGGGGAGGTGTCGAGTTCGACCGAGTTGCCGGCCGACGGGGCCTGGCTCGTCGGCGCCGTGGTCGGGGCGTGCGGCTTCGGCCCGGGCAGCGCGTTCGGCTCGACCGGCGCGTCCTGCCCGCAACCCGACAGCACCGCGGCCGCGGCGACCACCGCGGCGAGCACGCGAATCCGCATGGGCCCGCTCCTCACTCCTCGACTCCCCCACCCATGATCCCGCACGCGGCGGGGTGCTCGTGGCCGGATTTCCGGGAAGCTGCATCGATCGTGAAATGCACACCACATCCGCAGGGTGATCGTCATCACGAGCACCGCGGTCATTCGGGAAGGCCCGGCAGGCGGGCGAGTTCGAGGCGGGAGGCGACGCCCAGCTTCGGGTAGGCGTTGGACAGGTGGTAGCCGACCGTTCGCGGGCTGAGGAACAGGCGGGCCGCGATGTCCCGGTTGGTCAAACCCGTTGCGGCCAGGCGGGCGACCTGGCGTTCCTGCGGGGTGAGGCGGGCCCCGGGATCGGCCGACGCGCCGCGGCTTTCGCCGGAGGCGCGCAGTTCGTCGCGGGCGCGCTCCGCCCACGGCCGGGTGCCGAGGCGGTCGAAGGTGTCCAGGGCCGAGCGGAGGTGCGGCCGGGCGTCGGTGCGGCGGTGCCGGCGGCGCAGCCACTCGCCGTAGAGCAGTTCGGTGCGGGCTCGCTCGAACGGCAACTCGTCGCCCTCCCGGTGCAGGTGCACGGCTGCGGCGTACTGCCGTTCGGCGACGTCGCCCTCGCTGAGCAGGGCCCGGCAGCGCAGGGCGACCGCCTCGGCCCAGGGACGCCCGAGGTTTGCCGCCCAGTCCGAGTACCAGTCGCAGGGGCCCTGCGCGCGTTCCGGCTGCCCGACCCGCGCCGCCGCTTCGATCAGTTCCGGCAAGCCGTTGCGGGCATCCATCCTGGTCAAGCCGGCTGCGATGTCGTCGGATCGGTCCAGGATGGACTCCGGTCGGCCGGCCGCGAGATCGGCGAGGGCCAGCGCGCGGGTCGCCCGGATCGCGGCCGCCGGCGCGCCGGCGCGCAACGCGGCGTCGAGCAGTTCCCGGCACCGGACGTCGTCCCCTTCCAGCGCCGCCAGGTGCGCGAGGACGACCGCCAGCGTGCTCGCGACCTCGGTCTGCCCCATCTCCTCGGCCAGCCGAAGCCCTTCCCCACTGCTGTTCCGCACCTCCTGGAAACCCCCGAGCTGCAGGTTGGCCATCGCCGAGAGCGCCAGCACGTTGGGCAGCAGCCCGATCGCGCCGTCCGTCCGGCAGCCGGCCTCCAACGCGGTGGCGAGCTCGCGCGCGGTGCGGAAGTCCCCGAGCAGCACGTGCGACCACACGATGACCGCGCGCTTGCGCAGGGAACCGGACATCACCCCGAGCTCGGTGCGCATCTCCCGCAGCGCGGCCATCCCGTCCACAGCCCCGCCGGTGGTGAGCCTGCCGAACCCGGTCGCCGTCCGGGCCAACGCGCCGACCAGCGCGGAATTGCTCCGGCCGAGCGCGTCCGCGCTGCCCGCGGCGTCGACGACGGCAGCCAGATCACCGGATTCCCAGGCGTTCTTGGCGGCGCGGAACAGCAGGCGCCCGGCCAGCTCCGGGGCCCGTGCCGCGATGTCGGCCGCCGCGTCGACCAGCTCGCGGTACGGGCGGCGGCCCTGTTCGTGGGCGAGCACCGCGGCCACGTCGACCGCCTCGGCCAGATCGACGGGGTCGGTGAGGAACCTGCCGGTTTCCTCCACCAGGCCGGAAGCGAGCCGGAGCCGGCCCGCGTTGGCCGCTGCCCGCGCCGCTGCGAGCAGCCGACGGCCCCGCCGACGCGGATCGGGCGTCAGCGCGGCGGACCGCCGGTGGAGCTCGGCGGCCACCGCGTAGCCACCGCATCCGCGCACGTCGGCCGCGATCCGTTGGAGCTCCGCTGCGATGTCCTCGTCCGGTTCGAGGGTAGCGGCGGCCAGGTGCCAGGCCCGGCGGCCCGGATCCGCCCGATCGGCGAAGGCGGCTGCGAGGGCGCGGTGCGCAGCGAGCCGCTGGACCAGCTCGGCGCGCTGGTAAGCGGTGGCCTGGATCAGCGGGTGGCCGAAGACGAACACCCCGCCGGAAAGCCTCATCAGCCCGGCGTTCTCGGCGGGCGCGAGATCCACTATGGACGAATCGAGCCGGCTCGCCGCGTCGAGCACCGCTTCGGCCTCACCGGCGTCGGCGGCGGCCGCGATCAGCAGCAGGTTCCGCGTGCGGGGCGGCAGCTCGGCGAGCCGGGCGGCGAAGCCGCGCTGGACCGGGTGGCGCGGCGGCGGCGCACCCGGGTCGTAGCCCAGGCCCGTGCGCCGGATTTCCAGCAGCGCCAACGGATTTCCCCGGGCTTCGCGCAGGATCGCGGCGCGGGCGAGGTCGGGCAGGTCGGCGGCGAGCAGGTCGGCGGCCGCCGCCTCGTCCAGCCCTCCGAGCAGCAGCTCGGGCACTCCCGGGGCCGGGAAGTCCGGAGCGAAGGAGTCGCGGGCCGCGAACAGCACGGCGACGCGTTCGCCGTCCAATCGGCGGGCGGCGAACAGCATCGCCTCCGCGGAAGCGGCATCGAGCCAGTGGGCGTCGTCGATCACGCACAACAGCGGGCGATGCGCCGCCAACCGCCCCAGCAGGGTCAGCACCGCCATTCCCACCAGGAAGCGATCGGCATCACGCGCTGGTTCCAGCCCGAAGGCGCTGCGCAGCGCGCCGGCCTGCTCGGCGGGCAGCTCATCCGTGCGCTGGCCCCGCAACAGCAGGTGCAGCCCGGCGTGCGGCAGCTCGGCTTCGCCGTCCGCGCAAGCGATGCGCAGCACCTGCATGCCCCCGGTATCGGCATGGGCGAGCAGCGCGGTCTTGCCGATGCCCGCCTCGCCCCTGATCGCCAGGGCGCCGCCGCGGCCGGCCCGGGCGGCGACCAGCAGCTCGTCGATGCGAGCCAGCTCGTCCGCTCGTCCCACGATCATGTTCGCAGGCTAGCCCGGACCGTCAGCTGCCCGTGACGATTCGACGGGCAGCGACTCCAGCTCCGCGCGGCGTGCGCTGCAGCGCAGAAGCGGCGGCCGCTGCGTAGCGGTCATCGGGCCGCAACGCGTGTTCTCGCATGCATGCCTCGGTGAACTTGATGACGTGCTCGTCGCCGTGCTCGACCGCCCTGGCCGCGAGCTCGCCGAAACCGGGCGTCTCGACCTCGGCGGCCAGCGTCCTCGAAGCCTCCCTCTCGTTGCGCCCGACGGAGAACGTGGTCAGCAGGGCCGCCTGCATCTTCCACAACTCGCCCACCGACGGCAGGTGCTGCTCCGCCGGAAGGTGCGGCAGGACGAGCCGGACCGCGGCAGGTGCGGTGACGGCGTGGACCAGCGCGGGCGCCGGGACGAAGTCGGGGTGGGCGAGGAAGACCCCCGCGAACTCGGCGGTCATCTCGCTCAGCAGCCGCTGCGGATCGGCCGGCGCCGGGGCGCGCAACGCCGCGTCGTACCCGGGGATCTGGTCCATCCGGGCCCAGGCGCGTTGGAACTCCTCGACGTTGCGCGCCTCCGGCAGGCCACGCCGCGGAAGGGTCGCGATGGCGTCGGACAACGCCGCCGTGCCGTCGAAGCCGACGCGTCCCGGCAGGTGCACGAAGCGAGCCGCCCAGTAGGCCATGCCCCGCGCGAGCTCGTCCAGCTGCAGGCTGCTCGGCTCGGCCACGGACGCCAGCCCGCGCACGGCGTGCGCGGTGCGGATCACGCCGTGGGTCATCCCGGCGAAGATCCCCGGGGTCAGCCTCGGCCACCACCGGGCGAGCACCGCGCGCCACGGTTCGCCGGCCAGCTCCCGCCGGAACAGCTGTTCCCAGTCCCCCACCTGCCCGAACGACCCCAGCGCCGATCGCCACGACGACTCGTCCGCCGCGTCGATCCGGTTCGAGCCCTCCGGCGGGTCGTAGTGCTCCTGCCCCGTGCGGTACCGCTCGATCCACGGGGCGACCTCGTCGAAGTAGCCGAGCACGGCGATCGCCTCGGCCCCCATCGGCGCGTGGTTCGCCAGCTCACCGCCGGTGCGCTCGAAACCGAGGTCGGCCACGCGCTCCAGCGCGCTGTTGAGGATGTCCGCGTATCGGTCCACGTCCACGAGCCTTCCGCTGCGCCGTCCCGTCGCGGTCCGGCATTCGATCCGACGCCGCCAACGCTATGGATGCGCGCCGCACGACCGCCTCTGTCGACCGACCTGGTTTCGCCGGCCCACGCATCCCGGTCGGTCGGCAGAGGCGCTCCACCGGCCGCGCTTCCTAGCGTGCAGGCCCATGGATCAGCCGAAACGGGCAGCCGGGCGGCGGGAGTGGGCGGGGCTGGCCGTGCTCGCCCTGCCGACCGCCCTGCTGGCCATCAACAACTCCGCGCTGCACCTGGCGTTGCCGACGCTGAGCGCCGATCTCGCCGCCACCGGGCCGCAATTGCTGTGGATCGTCGATGTCTACGGGTTCGTCATGGCCGCGCTGCTGATCTCGATGGGATCGCTCGGCGATCGGATCGGGCACCGCCGCTTGCTGCTCGCGGGCGCCGTGGCGTTCGGCGCAGCCTCGCTGCTCGCCGCGTTCGCCCCCAGCGCCGAGGTGCTGGTCCTGGCGCGAGCGCTGCTCGGCGCGGCCGGCGCGACCTTGATGCCGGCGACCCTCGCGCTGCTGCGCGCCATGTTCCCGCTCCCCGAGCAGCGCACGGTCGCGATCGGCTGGTGGGTCGCCAGCTTCACCGCGGGCAACGCGCTCGGCCCGGTCGCCGGCGGGCTGGTGCTGGAATTCGCCGACTGGGGCTCGGTTTTCCTGCTGGCCATCCCGGTGATGGCGCTGCTGCTGATCACCGGCCCGTTCCTGCTCCCCGCCCACCGCGACCGCGCCGGCGACCGCCCGGACTTCGCCAGCGCGCTGCTGTCGGCAGGTGCCGTGCTCGTCCTCGTCCACGGGCTGAAGGAGCTGTCGGCCGGAAACGAGCAGCTGGTGCCGGGAATCGCGATCGCCGGCGGCCTAGGGCTCGGTCACGCCTTCATCCGCCGCCAACGCCGGTTGGCACATCCGATGCTCGACCTGGGATTGCCGGCCGACCGCGCGTTCGCCGTTCCGCTGGTCGCGGTGACGCTCACCGTTTTCACCAACGCCGGCACCACTTTCGTCCTCGCCCAGCACCTGCAGGGCGTGCTCGCGCTGCCACCGCTGGAGGCCGCGCTCTGGCTGCTTCCGTCCACAGTGGCCGGAATCGCGCTGTCCGCCTGCTCCGCCACCTTCGCCCGCCGGTTCCGGCCATCGGTCCTGCTGACCACCGGCCTCGTCATCGCCGCCACCGGAACCGGCGTGCTCACCCAGGCCGACGGCCCGGCCGCGCTCGCGGTCCTGGTCATCGGCACGATCGTGCTCCGCGTCGGCGTGGTTCCGGTGATGATCTCGAGCACGGACGCGATCGTCGGCGCGGCGCCGCCGGAGCGCGCCGGTTCGGCCACCGCACTCCAGGAAACCTGCGGCGAGCTCGGGCTGGCGCTCGGGGTCACCGTTCTCGGCAGCATCTGCACCGCCGTGTACCGCGCCGGGTTGGGCGGGGCGATCCCCGGCTCGGTGGCACCGGAAGCCGCCGAAGCCGCCCGCGGTGGCATCGGCGCTGCGGTCGAGCTGGCCACCCGGTTGCCCGGGGAGCAGGGCGCCGAGCTGCTCGACCAAGCCCGCCAGGCGTGGACCGATGCATTGCACGTCAGCACCGCTATCGGAGCCGTGATCCTCGCCGCGGCCGCAGTGGGGGTGTGGGGCGTCCACCGGCGCCGAGTCGGCTAGGAGTCGTCGAGGTCGCCGCAGGTAAACAAGCTGTATCGATTGTGAAATGCAGGCCACACCCGTTAGTGTGATGGCCGTCATGAGGCGCCACCGTCGTCGCCGCCCCGCATTTCGCAATTCTTCCGGAGGCGATCAATGGCGCCGCCAATGCAGCACGTCGTCGACCAGGTCACCCAGCGGATCGCGGACCGCAGCTCCGCGTCCCGCGCCGCGTACCTGGAGCGCATCCGCGCGGCCGGGGCCGTCGGTCCGGCCCGCACCGAACTGCCCTGCAGCAACCTCGCGCACGGCTTCGCCGCGTGCAGCGGCCCGGACCGGCTCGCGGTGCGCGGAGCGGTCAAGCCCGGCATCGCGATCGTTTCCGCCTACAACGACATGCTCTCCGCGCACCAGCCGTACGCCGAATACCCGGCGTGGCTGAAGGACGCGGTCCGCGAAGCGGGCGGCGTCGCGCAGTTCGCGGGCGGCGTGCCCGCCATGTGCGACGGCATCACCCAGGGCCGCACCGGCATGGAGCTGTCGCTGTTCTCCCGCGACGTCATCGCGATGGCCACCGGCGTCGCGCTCTCCCACGAGATGTTCGACGGCGCCCTGCTGCTCGGGGTGTGCGACAAGATCGTGCCTGGCCTGCTCATCGGCGCGCTGTCGTTCGGCCACCTGCCGACCGTGCTGGTGCCCGCAGGGCCGATGCCCTCCGGGCTGCCCAACCGGGAGAAGAGCCGCATCCGGCAGCTGTTCGCCGAGGGCAAGGCCAGCCGCGAGGACCTGCTGGAAGCGGAGTCGGCGTCGTACCACTCGCCCGGGACCTGCACGTTCTACGGCACCGCCAACTCCAACCAGCTCGTCGTCGAGGTCATGGGCCTGCACCTGCCGGGGTCGAGCTTCGTGCCGCCGGGCACCCCGCTGCGCAAGGCGCTCACCGAGGAGGCCGCCCGGCGCGTCGTGCAGCTCGGCCGCGACGCCGACCGCACGCCGGTCGGCGAGATCATCGACGAGCGGGCCATCGTCAACGCCGTCGTCGCGCTGCTGGCCACCGGCGGTTCGACCAACCACACACTGCACCTGGTGGCCATCGCCGCCGCGGCCGGCATCGAGCTGACCTGGGACGACTTCTCCGACCTGTCCGCCGTCGTGCCGTCGCTGGCGAAGGTCTACCCCAACGGTTCCGCCGACATCAACCACTTCGCCGCCGCCGGAGGCGTGCAGACGCTCGTCGGCGAGCTGCTCGACGCGGGCCTGCTGCACCCCGACGTCAAGACGGTCGCCGGCCCTGGGCTGGACCGCTACCGGCAGCAGCCGTTCCTGGAGGACGGCGAGCTCGTCTGGCGGGACGCGCCGGCGAAGAGCCTGGACCCGGACGTGCTGCGCGGCGTCGACGAGCCGTTCGCCCCCGACGGCGGGCTGCGGGTGCTCGACGGCAACCTCGGGCGGTCGGTGATCAAGGTTTCCGCGGTCAGCGCGGAACACCGCGCCGTCACCGCCCCGGCCCGGGTCTTCGACGACCAGCACGGCTTCACGGCCGCGTTCCAGGCCGGCGAGCTGGACCACGACGTCGTGGTGGTGATCCGCAACCAGGGTCCGCAGGCCAACGGGATGCCGGAGCTGCACGGGCTGACGCCCGCGCTGGGCGTGCTGATGGACCGCGGCCACCAGGTCGCGCTGGTCACCGACGGCCGGATGTCCGGCGCCTCCGGCAAGATCCCGGCGGCGATCCAGCTGACCCCGGAGGCAAGCGCGGGTGGGCCGCTGGCCCGCGTCCGCGACGGCGACGTGGTCCGGCTCGACGCCGACCGCGGCACCCTGGAGGTGCTGGTGCCCGACGACGAACTCGCCGCGCGCGACAACGCACCGGCCGCGCCCGGGGCGCAGTACGGCACCGGCCGGGAACTGTTCGCGGCGTTCCGGCAGGCCGTGGGGCGGGCCGATCGCGGCGCCAGCGTGTTCGCGCCGCCGACTGCGCAGCCCGCCGACGTGACAGCATGACAGCGCTGGTCAGGACCCGTGAGTACTTTGAGCTGCCATGGCGACACGAAGTACGCACGGGTCCCCGGCCGAGCGTCACACGCACTAGGAACGGATGAACCACCCATGAACACTGCAGCTGACGTGCTGGAACTCGCGCCCGTGGTGCCGGTCGTGGCGTTGGACGACGTCGCGCACGCGGTGCCGCTGGCCGAGGCGCTGCTGCGCGGCGGAATCCGCACCATCGAGGTCACCTTGCGCACCCCGGCCGGGCTGCCCGCGATCGAGCGCATCGCCGCCGAGGTGCCCGAGATGGTCGCCGGAGCCGGCACGATCACCGAACCCGGGCAGGCCAAGCGGGCCGCCGACGCCGGCGCCCGCTACCTCGTCACGCCGGGCATCACGGACCGGCTGCTCGACGACGTCGAGGCATCCGGGGTGCCGTTCCTGGCCGGCGCGAGCACCGTGTCGGAGGCGATGCGGCTGGCCGAGCGCGGGGCGACGGCGATGAAGTTCTTCCCCGCCGAGCCCAGCGGCGGCGTGCCGTTCCTCAAGGCGATCGCCGGGCCGTTGCCGGGCCTGCGGTTCTGCCCGACCGGCGGGATCAGCCCGCAGACCGCGCCGAACTACCTCGCGCTGCCCAACGTGGGCTGCGTCGGCGGCTCGTGGCTGGCGCCGAAGGACGTGCTGGCCGCCGGCGACTGGGCGCAGATCGAGCAGCTCGCCCGCGACGCGGCCGCGCTGCGCCCCTAGCCGGGCCAGGCCGCGTCGAGCGGATGGCGCGAACGGCCCGTTCACCTCGTCTATCGAGGTGAACGGGCCGTTCACCGCAAATCGATTGCGCGAGTCAAGTGGCGCGAACGGGCCGCTCACCTCGCCTATCGCGGTGAACAGGCCGTTGACTTCAAACCAAGCGTGCACAGCCTCCGCAGGCGCGAGGCGAGTTGTGAACAGCCGCTGCAGCAGCCCGAAAAGCCTCACGGCCTCCGTCAAACGCGGTAACCGGCGCCCCGCAGCGACTGGTTCCGCCTCCGCCTGTGCCGTCCGTAGCGTGATGCCGGTCAGTATCCGTCGACCGGTTGGCGGTCAGGTGCGATGGACGGAACACGCGCGGTCCGCAGAGGCTTGAGCAGAACCCTCGCCTGCGCCAGCGCCACCCTGCTGGCCGTTTTCCTCGGCATGCCAGGCGATGCCGACGCCCAGACACCGCACACCGTGGTCACCTTCACCGTCGACGACGGGAGCGTCTCACAGACCTCCGGCGCCCGGATCCTCAGCAAGCACGGGATGCACGGCACCTTCTACGTCGTGTCCGGATCGATCGGCACGCGCGGCTACCTGAGCCTCGACGACCTGCGCTCGCTCGCCTCGGCCGGGCACGAGATCGGCGGGCACACCGTCAACCACCCCGACCTCGCCGAGGGTGCACCGGACGAAGCCCGCCGGGAGATCTGCCAGGACCGGGCCAACCTCGCCGGCTGGGGCTTCCGGCCGACCTCGTTCGCCTACCCGTACGGCAGCTTCAGCCGCGAGGCCGAGCAGGCGGCCGCGGACTGCGGTTACAACAGCGCGCGGGTCACCGGCAGCCTCCTGACCAAGAACAGCTGCCCGGACTGCGCCCCGGCCGAGTCGATACCGCCGGTGAACCCGCTGGTGGTGCGCGGCACCGACACGGTCACCCCCGACTGGACGCTGGCGGACCTGCAGCAGGTGGTGCTGCGGGCCGAAGCCTCCGGCGGCGGCTGGGTTCCGCTGGTGCTGCACCAGACCTGCGACTTCTGCGGGTCGCTGTCGATCAGCCCGGCCGTGCTGGACCAGTTCGCGTCCTGGCTGGCGCAGCGGCAGGCGCACGGCACGGTGGTGCGCACGGTCGACCAGGTGATCGGCGGCGGGTTCCGCCCGCTGGTCCGCCCGCCGGCGCCCGCGCCGCGCGACGGGCTGGTCAACGCGTCGCTGGAAGAGCCGGGCCCGCGCGGCTGGGTGCAGAGCAGCTGGGGCCAGAACAATCCACAATGGACCCGTATCGCCGACGCGCACGACGGGCGCTGGGCGCAGCGGCTGGACATCACCGAATACGCCAGCGGCGAGGCGAAACTCCTGCAGCAGCTCGACATGGGCGAGGCCGCGCCGGCCGCGCACCCGAACAACACCTACGAGCTCAGCACCTGGTACAAGTCGACCGCGCCCACCCAGCTCGCCGTCTACCGCCGCGATCAGGACGGCATCTGGCGCTACTGGACGACCAGCCCGTGGTTCGCCGCCTCGGCGAACTGGGCGTCCGCGGCGTGGACGACACCGGCAGCCCCGGACGGCACGACCGGGCTGAGCTTCGGGCTCACCCTGACCCGCGCCGGTTCGCTGACCACGGACGACTACCGGCTGCAGGAGAACGTCAGGCCGAAGGCCGAGGCCGTCTGCGCCCGCCTGCCGTGGACCTACCTGTTGAGATGGCTCTGCTGACGGCGAGCATGGTCGCGGTCGCCGTCCTGATCGCGGCGGCCTGCGGCGGAGACGCGGCGGAACCGGACGGCCGGGCGTATCCGCCGCACACCGGCATCGTGGCCACCACGTTCTGGGTCGGCGAGGTGCTCGACCCGGACTCGCCGGACGGCAGCCAGCGGTTGTCGGCCTACGACGCCGACTGGCTGGCGAGTTACGGCGGTTGCGACGGCGTGGAGCGGGACAGCCGGTGCGACACCGAACGGCGCACCGCCGCCAACGACTTCTTCCCCACCAGGATGACGCCGCGGCAGAACCCGTTCTACCTGGACCTGCCCTTCGACGACCGCAACCACCCGGCCGCGTTCGAGCAGCGCGGCCGGGTGGTGCCGTGGGCCGGCGATCCGGGCTACGCGGGCCGCGCCGCGGACCGCTCCACCAGCCTCATGAAGAACCGCTGGGTTCGGATCCAGCACGGCGCCGCGGTCTGCTTCGGGCAGATCGAGGACGCCGGGCCGGGCGAGTACACCGACGCGGCCTACGTGTTCGGCGCCGACGACCGCCGACCCGCCAACACCCGGTTCAACGGCGCGGGCATGGACGTCTCCCCCGCGCTGAACGGCTGCCTCGGCCTGCGCGAGCTCGACGGCGAGCACGACGTCGTCGACTGGCGGTTCGTAGACGACGTCGACGTGCCGCCGGGGCCGTGGACCCGGATCGTCACGACGAGCCCGCCGTCGGCCTGGTGAGGATCAGGCGGCGATGGTGGTCAGCGCCTCGGGAATCGAGTCCACCACGGGGAATCCGGACGTCTCCAGCGCCGCCCGGCTCATCACGCCGGTGGTCACCAGGACGCACTTGGTGCCGGCCTGCTCCGCCGCGTACGCGTCGTCCAGCACGTCGCCGATGAGCACCACGTCGCGTGCGTCGATTTCCTGCGCCGCGAGGTGGCGGCGCAGGTGCTCGGCCTTGGACCCGCCGCCGATGTCGTCGCGGAGCCCGTCGACGCGCTCGAAGAGCGGGTGCAGGCCCATGTCGGTCACCAGCGGGACCAGTTCGTCGTGGAACCACATCGAAAGCAGCGACTGGGTGCGGCCGGCGGTCGCCCAGTCCTTCAGCGCGTGCGGCACGCCCTGCGCGAGTCCGCAGGTGTGCAGCAGTTCCCGGTATGCCTCGTGGTAGAGCACGTCGATGCGCGCCCAGTCCTGTTCGCCGAGCGATCGCCGCAGCAGCCGCTCGTAGCACTGCAGCAGCGGGCGGCTGAACACCGATCGCCACTCGTCGATGTCGATGTGCTCGCGGTCGTAGGCCGTGCAGACCGCGTTCACCGCCGCCACCACTGCGTCGTTGTCCGCGAGGAGCGTGCCGTTCCAGTCCCACACGATGTGCCGCACGTCGGCGAAGGTCGTCATGGCTGGCGACTCTACGAGCCGGCGGCGACATTCCGGTACCGCCGTCCCATTCTGAGAGGCGGCCCACACGCGACCCGCCCGGCTGGATCACACCCCGCCCGTGCCGACCTCGGCCATGACCTCCAGCAGCGCATCCCGGGTGCCTGCAAAGCCGAGCGGGCGGCGCGTCATCGCGCACGGCCGCTCGGCAGGTCTGCTCGCTCAGCAGGCGGACGAAGCCGCGACGCTGTCGGTCACGGGGATTCGAGGTCCGGGTCCGGAGCGTCGTCGCCGGAGCGCTCGATTTCCTCCCGTACCACGCGGAAGGCGAGACCTTCGGAATAGCCCTTGCGTGCCAGCATCCCGACGAGGCGGCGCATCTTGGTCGCGTGGTCCAGGTTCGCCATCGCCCGGAGCTTGCGCTGCACCAGCTCCCGCGCCCGCTCCGCCTCCGCATCGACATCCACAGTGGACAACGCCGCGTCGACCAGGTGCTCGTCGACGCCCTTGCGGCGCAGCTCGAAGCCCAGCGCCTTGCGCCCCAGTCCCTGGTACCGCTGCCGCGAATGCACCCACTCCTCGGCGAACGAGGCGTCGTCGACCAGGCCCGCGTCGACGAACTTCTGCAGCACGGCGTCGGCGACTTCCTCGTCGATCTCCTTGCGCAGCAAGGCCTTTCGCAGCTCCGAACGACTGCGCGCGCGGGCCGCGAGCAGCCGGTACACCGTGTCCCGGGCCAACTGCTCCGGATCGTCCGGCTTGCGCCGCGGCTTCTCGTCGGCCGCGGCTTCCGGCGGGGCGTCGCCGGAAGAGCGGCGCCGTGCACCGCTCCCCCGACGCGTACCGTCACCGTTCATCTGCACCCAATGTCCAAAAGGCGATCAACAGGTGGTCGGCCGGATCAGAAGTCCACCGGCGCCGGCTCGGCATTCTCGGCGTCCAGCGTCGCGCCGATGCCGAGCTTCTCCTTGATCCGCTTCTCGATCTCGTTGGCGATGTCCGGGTTCTCCCGCATGAACTTGCGGGCGTTCTCCTTGCCCTGGCCGAGCTGGTCGCCCTCGTAGGTGTACCAGGCACCGGACTTGCGGATGATGCCCTGCTCGACGCCCATGTCGATCAGCGAGCCCTCGCGGCTGATGCCGATGCCGTAGATGATGTCGAACTCGGCCTGCTTGAACGGCGGGGCGACCTTGTTCTTCACCACCTTGACCCGAGTCCGGTTGCCGACCGCGTCCGAGCCGTCCTTCAGCGTCTCGATCCGCCGCACGTCCAGGCGCACCGACGAGTAGAACTTCAGCGCCTTGCCACCGGTGGTGGTCTCCGGCGAGCCGAACATCACGCCGACCTTCTCGCGGAGCTGGTTGATGAAGATCGCGGTGGTCTTGGCGTTGTAGAGCGCGGAGGTCAGCTTGCGCAGCGCCTGGCTCATCAGCCGGGCCTGCAGACCCACGTGGCTGTCGCCCATCTCGCCCTCGATCTCGGCGCGCGGCACCAGCGCGGCCACCGAGTCGATGACGATGACGTCCAGCGCGCCGGAGCGGATCAGCATGTCCGCGATCTCCAGCGCCTGCTCACCGGTGTCCGGCTGGGACACCAGCAGCGCGTCGGTGTCCACCCCGATCGCCTTGGCGTACTCCGGGTCCAGCGCGTGCTCGGCGTCGATGAACGCCGCGGTGCCGCCCAGCTTCTGCGCGTTGGCCACGGCGTGCAGCGCGACGGAGGTCTTACCGCTGCTCTCCGGGCCGTAGATCTCCACGATGCGGCCTCGCGGCAGACCGCCGATCCCCAGCGCGACGTCCAACGAGATGGAACCGGTCGGGATGACCTCGATCGGTGCGCGCGACTCGTCGCCGAGCCGCATGACCGACCCTTTGCCGTACTGCTTGTCGATCTGGGCGAGCGCGAGCTCCAGCGCCTTGCCCTTGTCCGGTGTCGCTGCCATCGGGGGTCCACCTCGGTCGAGTCGAACTTCGTCGTCGTGTGTCAGATCAGACGCTACGGGCAGGGACCGACAATTCCGTCGCGGGGTGCGCCGGTGGTCCGATCCCACGCGCCTCATCTTAGACGAACGGATGTTCGATCAACTTCCCGACACGCCAGCGATGTCACCCGACCGTGTGACGGTGCGATCACCGTGTTCGAGGCGGACACTCGGAAGACCAACTGGCGAACCCGCCCGGGTCCCGAGGAGGTGCCGACCATGCGAATGGACCGCTACCTGCCACCAGACCACCCGCTGAGCCGGTTCTACCGGGTCGGGGCGGCCATCTTCGGCGCGTTCCTGCTCGCCTTCGGCGTGCTCGGGCTGGCCAACCAGGTGCCGCTGTTCACCACCAGTGGCATCGACGTCATCGGCCTGTCCAGCAACGGCCTGCTGGCCGTGGTCTCGGTGGTGGTCGGCGCGATCCTGGTCGGCGCCGCCGCCTGGGGCGGACCGGTCGCCTCCACCACCACCGCCGCGGTCGGGGTGCTGTTCTTCCTGTCCGGGCTGATCAACCTGGGCCTGCTGAACACGCCCTGGAACGTGTTCGCCTTCAAGCTGCAGAACGTGGTGTTCAGCCTGATCGCGGGCATGCTGCTGATGTTCCTCGGGTTCTACGGCCGGGTCAGCGGCGGACTGCCGCAGGACAACCCCTACGTCCGCTACCGGCACCACGAACCGCCCGCCGAGGAGGTCCCCGAGCAGCGACTCGCCGACGAGCGGCGGATCGCCGAGATCGAACCGCTCTGCAAGGCCGAGAAGGCCGTGGCCGACGGCCACCCCACACCGGAGCAGAGCCGGTTGGTGCAGGCCGAGACGTGGCGGCACATGCAGGAGGAGCGGCGCCGCGCCTACCAGCACTACCTGGAAGCAGGGCGCAGCGCCGAGCAGCAGATCAGCGCGCAGAACCTGTGGGCCGACTTCGAAGTCCCGGAACGCCGGCCCGCGGAGCCCCGCACCACGGAGCGCAAGGAGGAAGCGGGGTCCTAGCGCCGTTCGGCGGGCACCTCGAAGGCGTCGCAGACCGCCTGCCAGACCTCCTTGGTCGACAACCCGGCCTCGAGCGCCTGGTCGACGGTCCGCCCGTCGAGGGACGAGAACACGTGGTCCTGGGCCAGCATCTCGGCGCGGACCCGGCCGAATTCGTCGGCCATGCGTTGGCGGAAAGCAGTGTGGCGCATCGCCCGCCAGCCTACGCGGCGGCCGTACCCTGGTGATGTGCTGCTCTTGCTGCAGGCCGATCCGACCGGCTTGTCGACGCCGCTGGGCC
Organism: Saccharopolyspora sp. NPDC045839; assembly: GCF_056431645.1. NCBI lineage: Bacteria > Bacillati > Actinomycetota > Actinomycetes > Pseudonocardiales > Pseudonocardiaceae > Saccharopolyspora > Saccharopolyspora sp. NPDC045839. The sequence continues at coordinate 100,984 of NZ_JBWKKH010000004.1, read as the reverse complement.
AGGTGGTGATCGGCGCCGGATTGCTGGCGGTCATCGTGCTCGCGGTGCGCTTCCTGTGGGAGCGCCGCAACCGGCGCTGAACCAGGCGCCGAATCAGGCCGTTCCCGGCTGGACCGACTTCTCGAACTCGTCGGCCAGCTTGTTCGGGTCGAGCTGCTTGTCGCCGTTGGGCTTGAGCACCATGCCGACCAGCGGGCGGTCGCCGACCGTGAACACCAGGGTGCCGAAGGTGTCGCTGGTGACCGCGCGGTAGGTGCCGGTCAGGCCGTTGCCGCTCCAGTCCGCCTCGACCTGGTCGCTGGTCACGCCGTTGAACTCCAGCAGCAGGTCGGCGCGCCGCTGCGCGGCCTCCATCGTGTCCAGCTGGGTGTAGACGATCTGGGTGCCCTCGTTGGGGTTGCCGATCGAGCAGGACACCACGGTGCCGTCGAGCTCCCGCAGACCGGGCATGATCCGCTGCCAGCCCGGCGCGCAGTTGGCGTGCTCCGGAACGGTGCCGGCGAGGTTGCCCAGGCAGGCGGTGAAGCCCTCGGCGTTGACGGTGCCGGGCTGGAAGCAATCCGCCGCGCTGGGCGCGCTGGAGCCGTTGGTGGCGCGGAACACGATCGCCACGATCGCGACGATCACCGCGACGGCCGCGACCGCGCCGAGGCCGATCAGCATGTTGCGGTTGCGCCGGGACACGTCCGCGGGCGGCTGGGGGTGGGGCTGCTGCGGGGGCGGCGCGACGGGGTACGTGCGGACCGTGTCGGGCTCCCGGTACGGCGCCTGCGGCTGGCCGGTCTGCGGGATGGCGACCGGGCCCGACTGCGGGCTGGACCGGATGTCCTGGGTCCACATCGCGGCACCGTCGCGGGACACGTGGTGCGCCCCGAGCGCGACGGCGGTCTCCGGCTGGTCGAGCGTCGTCGGCACGATCCGCAGCTGTTCGCCGATCAGGCTGGCGACCAGCGGCAACCGGCTGGAACCGCCCACCAGGTACACGCCGGCGAGGTGCTCCGGGTTCATCGCGTTGGAGCGCAGCACGGCGGCCAGCAGCTCGACGCTGCGCAGCATGCTCGGCCGCACCAGCGCTTCCAGCTCCGCGCGGGTGACCAGCACGTCCTCGAAGGGCTCCGGCATCGGCACCTCGGTCTGCGGGTGCCGGGAGAGTGCTTCCTTCGCGGCGCGGACGTCTTCGCGCAGGGCTCGCTGGGCCCGCCGGTCGCCGGTGCTCTCCGGGCGCAGCAGCCGCTGCCAGCGCTGCGGGTCCTTGTTGGAGACCTGTCGCCCGACGTGCTCCAGGAGCGCCTGGTCGACGTCCAACCCGCCGAGATCGGCCAGGCCGTCCTCGGCCAGCACCGCGAACCCGTTCTGCGTGGCGCCGACGATCGCGCAGTCGAAGGTGCCCGCGCCCAGGTCGTAGACGGCGAGCGCCTGCCCGGCGCCGAGGGTGCGGTCCGGGAAGGACGCGAAGTGCGCGGCCGCGGCCACCGGTTCCGGGATCAGCACCAGGTTGCAGGTGAAACCGGCCAACCGGGCGGCGGACAGCAGCACGTTGCGGCGGACCGTGCCCCACTGCGCGGGGTGGGTCAGCCGGACCTCGTCGGGCTGGGCGCCGCCGAGCTGCCGGGTGGTCTCCTCCGCGACCCGGTGCAGCACCGCGGCCAGCGCGTCGGTGACGGTGATGACGTTGTCGCCGAGCAGCAGGGTGCTCTCGTCGACCCGGCGCTTCGGGTTCGGCTCGAACCGGGACGGGTCGAGCCGGGCGCGGCGTTCGGCGTCGCGGCCGACGATGATCCCGCCGTCCTCGGTGGCGAACACCGCGGACGGCATGGTCGCAGAGCCGTCGACCTCGACCACCCGCGGCGGCCGACCGTGCGCGGACAGGACCGCGACGGTGTTCGAGGTGCCGAGATCCACTGACAGGACGCGCACCCGTCCCCCTCCCACGCTGAAGCTTCCGGGCTCGAATGCTGCCACGTCAGCGGCGGCGAGAAGCACCGATCCCCCGCATTCGTGCCGAATCACATCCCGGCAGGCCCTTGTGGACGGTCGGCCGATGCCGGTCGCGGGTGTCGGTGTCAGGGCGTTGGTCCAGCATGTAGTGGTGAGCGATGTGCTGGACGGCTTCTCCGCGGCGACCCGCGACTGGTTCCGCGGGGCCTTCGCCGCGCCCACCGAGGCGCAGCGCGGGGCGTGGGAGGCGATCGCGGAGGGCGAGCACGCGCTGGTCGTCGCGCCGACCGGCTCCGGCAAGACGCTCGCGGCGTTCCTCTCCGCCCTGGACAAGCTGGCCGCGGAAGGCACGCCCGCCGACGCGAAGCAGCGCTGCCGGGTGCTCTACGTGTCGCCGATGAAGGCGCTGGTCGTCGACGTGGAGCGGAATCTGCGCGCGCCGCTGGCCGGGATCCGGCAGGCCGCGCAGCGCCTCGGCAGCGCCCCGCCGGACATCCGGGTCGGCATCCGCACCGGGGACACCCCGGCCGACCAGCGCCGTTCGTTCGCCCGCACGCCGCCGGACGTGCTGGTCACCACGCCCGAGTCGCTGTTCCTGCTGCTGACCTCGGCGGCCCGGGAGTCGCTGCGCGGCGTCGAGACGGTGATCGTCGACGAGGTGCACGCGGTCGCCGCCACCAAGCGCGGAGCGCACCTGGCGCTTTCGCTGGAACGGCTGGACGAGCTGCTGCCGAAGCCGGCGCAGCGCGTCGGGCTGTCCGCGACGGTCCGCCCGGTGGAGGAGGTGCGGACATTCCTGGCCGGCGGTCGGCCGGTGCGCACCATCCAGCCCCCGAACGCCAAGGAGGTCGAGGTCCGGGTCGAGGTGCCGGTGCCGGACATGGCCGAGCTGGGCGCGCCGACCGGCGAGGTCGAGGGCCCGGCGGCGGGCGCGGAGCAGCGCACGTCGATCTGGCCGTCGGTGCAGGAGCGGATCCTGGAGCTGATCCGCGAGCACCGGTCGACCATCGTGTTCACCAACTCCCGGCGGCTGGCCGAGCGGCTCACCGCCGGGATCAACGAGCTCGCGGCCGAGGAGCCGGTGCCCCTGGAGCGGTTCCCGGCCGAGGCGGTGGGCGGCTCCGGGATCGGCGGCGGCGCCCCGCCGATCGTCGCGAAGGCGCACCACGGCTCGATGTCGAAGGAACAGCGGGCGGTGGTCGAGGAGGAGCTGAAGTCCGGGCGGCTGGCCTGCGTGGTGGCCACCTCGTCGCTGGAGCTGGGCATCGACATGGGCGCGGTGGACCTGGTGGTCCAGGTGGAGACGCCGCCGAGCGTGGCATCCGGGCTGCAGCGCATCGGGCGCGGCGGGCACCAGGTCGGCGCGGTGTCGCGGGGCGTGGTGTTCCCGAAGTTCCGGGGCGATCTCGTCGGCTGCGCCGTGGTGTCCGAGCGGATGGCGGACGGGCTGATCGAGTCGCTGTCGTTCCCGCGCAACCCGCTGGACGTGCTGGCCCAGCACGTCGTGGCGATGGTCGCGATGGACACCTGGCCGGTGCCGCAGCTGGCGGCGCTGCTGCGACGCGCCGCGCCCTACGCGGGGCTGCCGGACTCGGCGCTGCACGCGGTGCTGGACATGCTGGCGGGCCGCTACCCCAGCGAGGAGTTCGGCGAGCTGCGGGCTCGCATCGTCTGGGACCGGGTGAACGACGAGCTGCGCGCGCGGCCGGGCGCGCAGCGGCTCGCGGTGACCTCCGGCGGCACGATCCCGGACCGGGGCCTGTTCGTGGTGACCACGCCCGCCGACGAGGCGGGCAAGGGCGGGGTGCGGGTCGGCGAGCTCGACGAGGAGATGGTCTACGAGTCGCGGGTGGGCGACACCTTCCTGCTGGGCACCTCGGCGTGGCGGGTGGAGGACATCACCCACGACCGGGTCGTGGTGGTTCCCGCGCCGGGCGAGCCGGGCCGGATGCCGTTCTGGAAGGGCGATTCGCCGGGGCGGCCGCTGGAGCTCGGGCGCGCGCTGGGCGCCTTCGTGCGGGAGTTGACCAGCGCGGACACCCAGGCGGCGCGGTCCCGCGTGACGGCCGCCGGGCTGGACGAGTGGGCCCGCGACAACCTTCTGTCCTATTTGGACGAACAGCGCCAGGCGACCCGGCACGTCCCGGACGACCGCACGATCGTGGTGGAGCGGTTCCGCGACGAGCTCGGCGACTGGCGAATGGTGGTGCACTCGCCGTTCGGCGCCAAGGTCAACGGCCCGTGGGCGCTGGCCATCGGCGCCCGGATCCGCGAACGGCGCGGGATCGAGCCGCAGGTGGCCTCGTCCGACGACGGGATCGTGCTGCGGCTGGCCGACGCGCTGGACGACTCCGGTGCGGAGGTCCTGCCGACCGCCGAAGACGTCCTGCTTCCGCCGGATGAGGTGCAGCAGGTGGTGACCGACGAGGTCGGCGGTTCGGCCCTGTTCGCGGCCCGGTTCCGGGAGTGCGCGGCGCGGGCGCTGCTGCTGCCGCGCCGGGATCCGCGTCGCCGCACGCCGTTGTGGCAGCAGCGGCAGCGGGCCGCGCAGCTGCTGACGGTGGCTGCGCAGTACGAGCAGTTCCCGATCGTGCTCGAAGCGATGCGGGAATGCCTTCAGGACGTCTACGACCTGCCCGGGCTGACCGAGCTGATGTCGCAGGTCGCGGCGCGCAAGGTGCGGGTGGTCGAGGTCGAGACGCCGACGCCGTCGCCGTTCGCGCGCAGCCTGCTGTTCGGCTACATCGGCATGTTCCTGTACGAGACCGATGCACCGCTGGCGGAACGCCGATCGGCCGCGTTGAGCCTGGATTCGACGCTGCTGGCGGAGCTGCTCGGTTCGGAGGCGATGCGGGAGCTGCTCGACCCCGAGGCGCTCGACGAGATCGAGCAGCAGCTGCAGCGGCTCGCCCCGGATCGGCAAGCCCGCGACGCCGAGTCCGCGGTGGACCTGCTGCGGTTCCTGGGAGATCTGTCCACCGCCGAAGCCGAGGCGCGAGGCGTGCGGCCGGAGTGGCTGGCGGACCTGGCGGAACAGCGTCGGGTGCTGCGGGTGCGCATCGCGGGCGACGAGCGCTGGATCGCGATCGAGGACGCGGGCAAGGTCCGCGATTCGTTGGGCGTCGCGCTGCCGGTCGGCGTGCCGGAGGCGTTCACCGAGCCGGTCGCCGACCCGCTGGGCGACCTGCTGATCCGCTACGCGCGCTGCCGCGGGCCGTTCACCGCCGACGCCGCGGCGCAGCGATTCGGGTTGGGCGTGGCCGTGGTGCACGGCGTGCTGGACCGGCTGACCGGCACCGGGCGGCTGGTCCGCGGCGAGCTGCGGCCGCTGGAGGCCGGTGGCGGCGGCGTGCTGGAGTACTGCGACGCCGACGTGCTGCGGCGGCTTCGCCGGGCGTCGCTGGCCCGGCTGCGCGCCGAGGTCGAGCCGGTGGAACCGGCCGCGCTGGGTCGGTTCCTGCCCGCGTGGCACGGCATCGGGGCGCGGCTGCGCAGTGCGCCGACGGTCGACGACGTGTACGCCGTGGTCGAACAGCTCGCTGGCGCGCCGGTTCCGGCGAGCGGCCTGGAGTCGCTGATCCTGCCCGCCCGGCTGCCCGGCTACTCCCCCGCGCTGCTCGACGAGCTGACCGCGACCGGCGAGGTCAGCTGGGTCGGCTCGGGCTCGCTGGCGGGCGGCGACGGCTGGATCGCGCTGGCGCCCACCGATGTCGCCGACCTGCTGTTGCCCGACCTGCCGGAGGAAACCACCGCCGATTCCCCGTTGCACCGCGCTGTCGTGTCCGCATTGGACGGTGGCGCGCTGTTCTTCCGCCAGCTGGCGGATCGGTCGGCGGCGCTGCTGCTGGAGCAGGGCGAGAGCGCGCCCGCCGACGATGCGGTCACTTCGGCGTTGTGGGATCTGGTCTGGTCCGGCGCGGTCACGAACGACACCCTGGCGCCGTTGCGAGCGTTGGTGTCCGGACGCGGCGCAGCGCACAAACCGCGCCGCAGCGCGCCTCGTGGCCGCTACGCGAGGTTGCGCGCGGGCCGGCCTTCGATGCCCAGCCGCAGCGGACCGCCGACGGTGTCGGGGCGTTGGTCGCTGGCGCCGCAGCCGTCCAGCGAACCGACGCGACGGGCGCATGCGCGGGCCGAGGCGTTCTTGGAACGGCACGGGGTGCTGACGCGGGGAGCGCTGGACATCGAGCGCGTCACGGGCGGATTTTCCGCCGTGTACAAGGTGCTTCGGGCAATGGAGGAATCCGGGCGCTGCAGGCGTGGATACGTCGTCGAGGGACTCGGGGCCGCGCAGTTCGCGGTGCCCGGCGCGATCGACCGCCTGCGCGCGCTGTCTCGCGAGGATGGCGACGGCGAGGCTGTGGTGCTGGCGGCCGCCGACCCGGCGCAGCCCTACGGGGGCGCGCTGGAATGGCCTGCGGTGATGGGCGAAACCCGGCATCGGCCCGGCCGCAAGGCCGGAGCGCTCGTGGTCCTCGTGTCCGGCGAAGCGGTGTTCTACGTCGAGCGCGGCGGAAAGTCGTTGTTGTCCTTCACCGACGACGAATCCGCGTTGCGCAGCGCCGCGGCGGGCTTGGCCCGCGTTGTCCGGGACGGCTGGTTGGAGCAGCTCGCGGTGCAGCGCGCCGACGGCGAGGGCGCTTGGGGATCCCGCTTGGCCGACGTGCTCACCGAAGCAGGATTCCGCGCCACGCCGAAGGGTTTGCGACTGCGCGCCTGACTCCGTTCGCCAACTCCGCACGTCGAATCAGCACCCGCACGCGCTGACCTGGCCGCCTCCGCAACGCAAACGGACTGAGCCGTCGCGCTCATCGGCGAGATCTTCCGCCGCGACGAGGCCCGCGCCGCCACGCAGAACGAGCCTCGAGGGCTCAGCGGGTGGCCAGTTGAAGCAGGCCCCAGAGCTGCGCGATCGCATCGAGATCGCCGCTGGTCTCCACCGCTCGATCGGGCAGCCGGCCCCACATCCACAGGTAGACGGCGGGCGCATCGCCGCCGACGACCGCGTCGGGCGTCGTGGTCGACACGTCCTCCGAACTCACCACCGCGGTCCCGTTCTGGTCCGCGGTGACCAGCCAGTTGCGGTCGGCCACGTACACCCCGACCGAAGAGGGCCGCGTCGCGGTGATGCCGAGCGCGTGCAGCCGGTAGCCGAACCAGAGCCGCAGCACCTCGTCGACGCCGTCGGTGGCCACATCCGGCTCGATCGGCGTCGGCAGCACTCCCGCCGCGGCCTGCACGTCCACCCGGTGCACCGTCGTGGCGTGCAGCATTCGACGCAGCCAGAACCGCACGGTGTGCTGCTCGGGCCACCACGTCGGACACCGGTCGTGCGGCGGCCGGGAGCCGAGCTCGGCGAGCAGGTCGGCAAGGCGAACGGCGAACCTGCTGGTCACCTCGCGCAGCGCGGGCCGATCCGGCAGGTCCCAGCGCTGTTCGGCCGCCGTCGCGCCCAGCCAGGACAGCGTGTCCTCGCACAGATCGCCCAGGTGCCGGATCGTCTGCCCCAAGGTCCGGCCGGACGCGCCCCACACCGGCGCGTCGACGTGCGCGTCGTGGGTCGCCGCCGTGAGCAGCTGCGCCTCGATGCCGAGCAGATCGAGCATCCGCCCGTAGTCGAGCCCCACTTCGGTTCCGTTCATCGAGCCACCCCCAGCAGGCTCCGGCCCACGATTTCGAGGAATTCGCGGCTGCGCGCCAACAGCCCGTCGGCATCCAGCCGGGTGATGGTCGGCACCCCTGCCTCCGCCGCGGCCCGCCGGTCCGAGCGCGCCGCGAAGTAGGCCGCCCACTCCCGGAATTCGGGGGCGGCGGCGGTCAGCATCGTCCACACGCTGGCCGGGCGGCTGTTCTCGCGCCGCCAGGAACGCGCCACCACCACCGCCGTCGCGGCGCGTAACGCCGCCACGTGCGCGGCCACGTACCGCTCGCTCGGCCGGTCCGCCGCCTCCGCTTCGTGCAGGCGGCTGCGGGCGTCGAGCAGCAACGACAGGGAACCGGCCGGCGTGTCCGCCTCGGGCGTCGGTTCGTGGTTCTCCACGGATTGCCGCGGAGCCGGAATCGAGAAGTCAGTGGAAAAAGACATCGGCGTATCTCCTCTGCACGACGAAGCCGTCCACGCCTGCCGTGGGGAGCCGGCAGGTCCGGCGGCGGGGTGCTTCCCCCACCCCACCGCCGGACTCGATGTTCGAACAAACGTTCATCGAACTTCCGTTCGAACGCCTTCAGATTAGCGCGCACCACCGACGGACTCAAGCAATGAGCCCTAGCTCACCTGTTCGAGTCATGACCAGCCAAGATGATCACCCGAGTGGCCGAATCAGGTACCCGGCCGGGACGCCGCGGCGGCAGGATCGGCCGCGGAAAGGACCGCACGCCGCGGAGGGTCTAATGTTCGGCCCGTGACCGCCGCGCCATCCCCCCGTTGTGACCGGATCACCGAGCTGACCACGGAGCAGCTCCGGGCCCGGCTGCCCGAGGCCCTGCAGATCTACGTGACCGCGATGAACTACCCGCCCACGACCGCCCAGCAGCGCGCCCCGATGTGGTCGGCGCACATGCTGCGCGCGGGCTGGCGCTGCATCGGCGCGTTCAGCGACCACGACGAGCTCATCGGCATCGGCTACGGCTATCTGGGCGCCCCCGGGCAGTGGTGGCACGAGCAGGTCCGCCGCGGGCTGCTGAGCAGCGGCGGCGACGCCGACAGCTGGCTGGACGACTACTTCGAGCTCACCGAGCTGCACGTGCACCCGGGAAGCCAGGGCGGCGGCCTCGGCGAGGAGATCCTGCGCCGCCTGCTCTCCGGCGCGCAGGGCGGCAAGGTCCTGCTCTCCACGCCGGAAGGCCCGACCCGCGCCTGGAAGCTGTACCGCCGGGTGGGTTTCGCGGACGTCCTGCGCAACTACCGCTTCACGGGCGACCCGCGCCCCTTCGCGGTCCTGGGGCGCTCGCTCCCCCTGGAACCCAGCTGATCGCGCCGGCGGACGACGTGGCCCGCGGCTGACGCCGGAGCAGGGTTTCGATTTCCGACCACGGGACCGTGGGTCTCCTGGTACTCCAGAAGACCCACGGCCCGGGTCGATGCCGAGGCCGTTACAGCAGGGCCAGCTGCTCGCGGAGGGTGTCGAGGCCCATGCCACCCATCCGCAGGGCCTGCGTGTGGAACTCCTTCACGTCGAAGGCGGCGCCGTGGCGCTGCTTGGCCTCGTCGCGGGCCGCCCGCCACAGCCGCTCGCCGAGCTTGTACGACGGCGCCTGGCCCGGCCAGCCCAGGTAGCGGTCGATCTCGTCGCGGACCTGCGCCGGGTCGGTGATGGTCCGGCTCAGCATGAACTCCAGGCCCAGCTCCGGCGTCCAGCGCTCGCCCTCGTGGAAGCCGGTACCCGCCGGGATCTCCAGCTCCAGGTGCATGCCGATGTCGACCACCACGCGCGCCGCGCGGAAGAGCTGGTCGTTGAGCATGCCGAGCAGGTCGCCGTCGTCCTCGAGGTAGCCGAGCTCGCGCATCAGGCGCTCGGCGTACAGCGCCCAGCCCTCGCCGTGCCCGGAGACGAAGCAGGCCAGCCGCTGGAACTTGTTGAGCCGCTGCGCCTCGTGCACCGCGGTCGCGACCTGCAGGTGGTGCCCGGGCACGCCCTCGTGGTAGACGGTGGAAACTTCGCGCCAGGTCGGGAAGTCCTGCCGGTCGGCGGGCACCGACCACCACATCCGGCCGGGCCGCGAGAAGTCGTCGGTCGGGCCGGTGTAGTAGGCGCCGACGCCGCCGCCCGGCGGGGCGATCCGGCACTCCAGCCGCATCAGCGGGTCCGGGATCTCGAAGTGCGTGCCGCGCAGGTCCTGCAGCGCCTGGTCGGACAGCTGCTGCATCCACTCCTCGAACCGGGCCTGCCCGTGCACCTGGTAGCGCGGATCGGCGTCCAGCACGGCCGCGGCCTCGGCCAGCGTCGCCCCCGGCTTGATCCGGTTCGCGATCTGCTTCATCTCCGCCTCGATGCCGGAGAACTCCTGCCAGCCCCACTCGTACGCCTCCCGCAGGTCGAGGCGGGCTCCGGTGAAGTAGCGCGACCACAGCCGGTACCGCTGCTCGCCCACGGCGTCCTTCTCCGGGGCCTTCGGCAGCAGCTCGCCGCGGAGGAAGTCGGCGAGTCCGGCGTACGCCTCGGCGGCCGATTCGGCCGCGGTGTCCAGGTCGCGGCGCAGCGACTCGTCCACGCCCTCGGCGCGCCCGACCATCGCCGCGAAGAACGACGACTGCCCGCCGCGCCCGGACCAGGTGTCGCACTGCTCCGCGACCTTGCGGACCTGCCGGGTCGCCGACACGTTGCCGTCCGCGGCCGCCGCCAGCAGCCCGGCGCGCAGGCCCAGCACCGCTTCGGGCATCACCGACAGGCGGCGGGCGATGGTGCGCCACTGCTCCGGGGTGTCGGTCGGCATCAGGTCGAAGACCTGCCGGAGTTCCTGCACCGGGCTGGCGATCACGTTCAGCGCGGCCATGTCCGCGCCGACCTCGTGCAGCTCCAGGTCCAGACCGACGCGCTCGGCGAACACCGCCTGCGCGACCCGCTCGGAATCGTCGGCGGGATCGGCCGCCTGCACCGCCGCGAGGCTGCGGCGGGCGAGTTCCGCGCGAGCCCGGTGCCCGTCCGGCGAGTAGTCGGTCAGCTCCTCGTCCCGGCCGGGCACGCCCAGGTAGGTTCCGGCGACCGGGTCGAGCGCGACCAGCTCGGATACGAACTGGTCGCTGATTTCGTGCACACCGCTGTGGTCAACTCCCATACCCGCCACGCTATCGAACCTGTTGGAGAACTCGTTCTGCGCAACGGTGCGGGTAGCAGCCGCCCTGCGGGAATTGCGGTCGCCTTCTCGACTCCGGGATCCCCGGCATCGTGAATGCCGAATTCACCACGTCGGGGCGGTCCTCGCGAGAAGGCACCCGAGAAACCCGCGGCGGTGCAAGCTGCGTGCGTGGGCCGATCGGATGCGCCGCTTCAAGAACAACAATCCGCGATCGCGCGGCGACGGCGGTCACGCACCTCGACGAAAGGGGGCGTTCGCAGGCGGCGAAAAGGCTCGCCGGATGGGAAGATCGCCCGGGTGGAGGACAAGACCCCGCGCGGCCGCACCGCGCTCCTGCTGGTCCTGATCACCGTGCTCGGCGCGCTGCTCAGCGGGTGCCTGCATGCCAACGCCTCGCTGAACATCTCCGGCGAGGACCAGGTGTCCGGCGAGATCGTGCTCGTCACCCAGGTCGCCGACGGGCAGGCCCCGCTCCGCCTGCAGCCGCCCGAGAACCTCGCCGACCGGGTGCAGATCACGCCGTTCCGCGACGGCCCCCGAGTCGGCTCGCACCTGTCGTTCCACGACCTGACCTTCCCGGAGGTCGAGCAGCTCGCCGAGGCGATGAGCCCCGATGCCCGCTACCGGCTGCACCTGTCCCGGTCCGGCTCGCTGGTGATCTTCGAGGGCTCGGCGGACCTGACGCCGCTGGCCGACACCGACTCCGGCGTCGACCTGAAGATCAGCGCGCCCGGCGAGATCACCAACACCAACGGCGAGGAGAGCGCCGGCACGGTCTCCTGGTCGCTGGAGCCCGGCGCGGTCAGCGAGATGTCGGCGACCTACCAGTTCGCCAACGCCACCGGGATGGACTGGATCGGCTGGGCGCTACTGGTCGGCGGGCTCACGTTCTGCGCCGCGGCCGTCGTGGCGGTGCTCGCGCTGCGCGCCCACTTGCGCAGCCGGGCGGACCAGAACGCCTAGCGGGTTGCTGGTTCTGTTCTTCGTCTTGAACAGTCGCTAACCGGCTCCCAGGCCGAGGTTGGCGACCACCTGGCGCGTCGCCTTCGAACGGTTGAGGGTGTAGAAGTGCAGCGCCGGGACACCCTCGGTGATCAGCCGCTCGCACAGCCGCGTCGCCAGATCCACGCCTGCGGCGCGGAATCCCGCCGGATCCTCCGCCAGCGGCAGCAGCTGCTCCGACACCTCGGCGGGCACCGGCACCCCGGCGAGCTCGCCGAACTTGCCCAGCACCCGCGGCGTGGTGATCGGCATGATGCCCGGCAGCAGCGGCACGTCGCAGCCGCGGGCGGCCATCCGGTCGCGCAGCCGCAGGAAGTACTCCGGCTCCAGGAACAGCTGGGCGATGGCGAAGCCCGCGCCCGCGCGGATCTTGCGCACCAGGTGGTCGGCGTCGGTTTCCAGGTCCGAGGAGCGCGGGTGGCCGTGCGGGAAGGCCGCGACACCGACGCAGAAATCGCCGAGCTCCCGCACCAGCCGGACGAGATCCTCCGCGTAGGTCAGGCCCTCGGGGTGCCGGCGCCATTCGCCGTTCGGGTCCCCCGGCGGATCACCGCGCACGGCCAGCACGTTCTGCACGCCGGACGCGGCGTACCAGCCGATGACGTTGCGCAGTTCGGCGACGGAGTGGTCCACTGCGGTCAGGTGCGCCATCGGCGTCAGGGTGGTCTCCTGCGCGATGCGGCCGGTGGTCCGGATGGTGCGGTCCCGGTTGGAGCCGCCAGCGCCGTAGGTCACCGAGACGAAGGCGGGGTCCAGCGGCTCCAGCTCGCGGATGGCCCGCCAGAGGACGCGCTCCTCGTCGTCGCCTCGCGGCGGGAAGAACTCCACCGAGAAGGTCGTCTTCTCGGTCCGCAACCGATCCACCACCGCCGTCATGCCGAACAGGATAAGGACGGTTCCCGGGCTCCTCCGGCATCGTCCCAGCGGCTGGGAGCGGACCCGGCGGCCGTCACCCGATGGCGTCGCGGAGGATGGAGGTGTGCCCCCCTCGAATTCGACCGCCCTGCAAGCGACCGGCAAGGACACCGTCGTCGTGGAAACCGACCTCCCCGGTCAGGTCCAGCGGACGCTGACCGACTACCTGCAGACCCGCAGCGCCGAGGCAGCCGACCTCGACCCGGCGTTCGCGACCGCGGTGGCCGAGCTGGCCGGGTTCGTCCTCGGCGGTGGGAAGCGGATCCGCCCCACCTTCGCCTGGTGGGGCTGGCGCGCGGTTGGCGGGCCCGCCGAGGGCCCAGCGGCGCAGGCGATGCTGCGGGCCGCGAGCGCCTTGGAGCTGCTGCAGGCCTGCGCGCTGGTGCACGACGACCTGATCGACGAATCGGACACCCGCCGCGGCAACCCGACCGTGCACCGCAAGTTCGAGCAGATCCACCGCGAGTCCGGGTTCTCCGGCACCGGCATCCAGTTCGGGCGCGCCGCCGCGGTGCTGCTCGGCGACCTGGCGCTGTCCTGGGCCGACGACCTGCTGCACAGCGCCGGTATCCCGCCGGAGGCGCTGGCCCGGGCGCTGCGCCCGTGGCGCGCGATGCGCACCGAGGTGCTGGCCGGCCAGTACCTCGACGTGCTCGGCCAGTTCCGCGGCGACGAGACACCGCAGGCCGCGCTGCAGATCTGCCAGCTCAAGGCCGCGTCCTACACCGTCCAGCGGCCGCTGGAGCTCGGCGCGGAGGCCGCCGGGGCCGGCCCGGGCGCGCTGGAGGCGCTGCGCCGGTTCGGCTCCGGCATCGGCGTCGCCTTCCAGCTCCGCGACGACCTGCTCGGCGTCTTCGGCGACCCCGGGGTGACCGGCAAGCCCGCCGGGGACGACCTGCGCGAAGGCAAGCGGACGGTGCTGATCGCCGAGGCCGTGGCGACGGCCCGCGAGCAGGCCGACCAGCCCGCGCTGGACCTGCTGCGCGACGTGCTCGGCGATCCCGAACTGGACGCGGACCGCGTCGAGCAGGCCCGGCAGGTGCTGACGAGGCTCGGCGCGGTCGCGGCCGTCGAGAAGCGGATCACCGACCTGACCGGCTCGGCGATGCTCGCGCTGCACACCGCGGGACTGGCCGAACCGGCCGCGTCGCGGCTGGCGGAGCTCGCGATCGCCGTCACCGACCGCAGCCACTGATGCGCACCGTCGCCGGCCGCACCGATCACGTCGTGGTCGTCGGTGCGGGGCTGGCCGGGCTGACCGCGGCCTTGCACCTCGCGGGCGCCGGGCGGCGGGTGACGGTCGTCGAACGGGCGGGCCTGCCGGGCGGGCGGGCCGGGTTGCACGAGGTCGCCGGGTACCGGATGGACACCGGCCCGACCGTGCTGACCATGCCCGAGCTCGTCGACGAGGCACTGCACGCGGTCGGCGAATCGGTGGCGGACCGCCTCGACCTGATCCCGCTGCACCCGGCCTACCGGGCGCGGTTCGCGGACGGCTCGGCGCTCGACGTGCACACCGATGCCGCCGCCATGGAAGAGGAGGTGCGGCGGTTCGCCGGGCCTGCGGAAGCGGCCGGGTACCGGCGGCTGCGGCGCTGGCTGACCGAGGTCTACCGGGCGGAGATGACCCGCTTCATCGACGCGAACTTCGACTCACCGCTGGACCTGCTCTCGCCCGAACTGGCGCGCCTCGCGGCGCTCGGCGGCTTCGGCCGGCTCGGCCCGGCGATCGGCCGGTTCCTCGCCGACGAGCGGCTGCGCCGGGTCTTCTCCTTCCAGGCGCTCTACGCGGGCCTGGACCCGCGCCGAGCGCTCGCCCTGTACGCCGTCATCTCGTACATGGACACCGTCAACGGCGTGTGGTTCCCGCGCGGCGGCATGCACGCGGTCCCGACCGCGCTGGCCGATGCGGCAGCGGGCGCGGGCGTCGCGTTCCACTACAACGCCGAAGTGGCGGAACTGGAGCGGCGCGGCGACCGGATCACCGCGGTCCGGACGTCCGACGGCACCCGCATCGCGGCCGACGCGTTCGTGCTCACGCCCGACCTGCCGGTCGTGCACGAGCTCCTCGGCCACCGCCCGCGCCGGCGGTTGCGCTGGTCGCCGTCGGCGGTGGTGCTGCACGCCGGGACCACCCGCGGCTGGTCCGACGCGCACCACACGATCTCCTTCGGCGCGGCCTGGCACAGCACGTTCACCGAGATCATCCGCGACGGCAGGCTGATGACCGACCCGTCGCTGCTGATCACCCGGCCGACCGCGACCGATCCGTCGCTGGCGCCCGACGGCCGCGAGCTGCACTACGTGCTCGCGCCCTGCCCGAACCTGCGCACCGGGCCGATCGACTGGGGCAGGATCGGCCCCGCCTACCGCGACGAGTTGCTGGGCGAGCTGGAGCGGCGCGGGTTCACCGGCTTCGGCGCGGCGATCGAGGAGCAGCAGCTGATCACCCCGGCGGACTGGGCGGCGCAGGGCCACGCCGCCGGAACACCGTTCTCGGCCGCGCACACGTTCGCGCAGACAGGTCCGTTCCGGCCGCGCAACCTGGTGCGCGGCCTGGCCAACGCGGTGCTGGCCGGCTCGGGCACGACGCCGGGCGTGGGCGTTCCGCCGGTCTTGCTGTCCGGCAAGCTCGCCGCCCGGCGCATCACCGGCTGACCGGCGCCGATTGCCGCGTTCGCGCAGCTCAACAGCCTCGTTAGTACTTTGGATCGCTACGGCGACCCAAAGTGCTCACGAGCCCTGAGCAGGCTGAGCAGCGTTTCGTCGTCCGGCCGGCCGGACCTCAGAAGCCCATCGCCTGGGCCCTCCGCTTCACCTCTCGACCGCGGTCGCCGCGCAACGCGTCGATCGGCGTGCCGGGCAACGAGTCGTCCGGGGTGAACAGCCACCGGAGGATCTCGTCCTCCTGGTAGCCGTTGTCCCGGAGCAGGGTGATCGTGCCCGCCAGGCCCTTCACCACTTCGGTGTCGACGAGGAACGCGGTGGGCACGCCCAGCACTCCGTTCCTGCGCAGGGCGAGCAGATGTCCATCACGGATCAGTTGGTGCACCCGGGTCACTGGCTGACCGAGTCGCTCGGCGACGTCGGGCAGCGGGACGACCTCCACATCGGGAGCGAGCACATCCGGGGCAGCAGGGATCGCACTCACGCTGAACACCTTGCCACATGACCGACCGCGACGCCGCACACCGCACCGGTCGCGCCCGGCATACGATCATGATCGTGATCCATCCCGAGCCCGACCGCGGAGCCATCCCCGGTGCCGCCCGCGCGGCCTGCCACAATCGGGGTTGGAAAGGTACCCGGCGGTAGGCGGAAGATGACTCCTGAGACACGTTCGAGCGGTGGCGCGAGCCTCGTCGGAGCCATGCTCGAACGCCGCTACCGGGTCGATTCGCTGATCGCTCGCGGCGGCATGTCAACGGTTTACCGCGGCCTGGACACCCGGCTGGACCGGCCGGTGGCGATCAAGGTGATGGACGCGCAGTACTCCGGCGACCGGTCGTTCGTCGACCGCTTCGAGCGCGAGGCGCGCGCCGCGGCCCGGCTGCACCACCCCGACGTCGTCGCCGTCTACGACCAGGGCGTGGACCACCGCCCCGACGGCGACCACGTGTTCCTGGTGATGCAGCTCGTCGAGGGCTGCACGCTGCGGGACCTGATCATGGACCGCGGCGGCCGCCTGCCGCTGGCGATGGCGCTGAGCGTCATGGCGCCGGTGCTCTCGGCGCTGGGCGCCGCGCACCAGGCGGGCATGGTGCACCGCGACGTCAAGCCGGAGAACGTGCTGATCGGCCGGGACGGCTCGGTCATGGTCGCCGACTTCGGGCTGGTCAGGGCCGCGGCGGAAGCCGGCACGACCAGCGGCAGCATCATCCTGGGCACCGTCGCGTACCTGTCGCCGGAGCAGGTGACCACCGGGGCCGCCGACGCGCGCTCCGACGTGTACGCCGCCGGGATCGTGCTCTTCGAAATGCTGACCGGCCGCCCGCCCTACGTGGGCGACACCGCGCTGTCGGTGGCGTACCGGCACGTCAACGACGACGTCCCGCCGCCGAGCGAGCTGGTGCCGGAGATCCCGCAGGCCATCGACGACCTCGTGTTCCGCGCGACGCGCCGCGACCCCGCGCAGCGCCCGGAGAACGCCGAGGTGTTCCTCGCCGAGCTGCAGCAGGTCCGCACCGACCTCGGCATCGCCCCGGTCGCCGTGCCGGTCCCGGCGTCCGAGGAGCGCACCACGCAGATGGCGCCCGCGGCCGAGGACCCGCCGACGGAGCAGATCCCGGCTGTCCGCGAGACGCACCCCGTCGGGCCGCAGCGCACCCGCGCGATGGCCCGCCCCGCCACCGGAGACCACACCCAGGAGTTCGCCGCCGTCGCCGCCCCGGCCACCGGCCCGCAGCGGGACCGGCGTCGCGGCAGGCGGACGGTGCTGGTGTGGACCGTCGTGGTCCTGGCGCTGGCCGCGCTGGTCGGCGGCGCCGCGTTCTGGCTGGGCCTCGGCAGTTCGGTCCAGGTGCCGCGCCTCGTCGGCGAGCAGGAGGCCGTCGCGCAGCAGGCGCTGGAAGGCGCCGGGCTGACCGGCAACGTCACCAAGACCTACGACAACACCGTCGCGGAAGGCGTGGTGATCAGCTCCAACCCGAACGAGGGCAGCAAGGCGCGCAGCGGCAGCACCGTCGACCTCGTCGTCTCGCTGGGCAAGCCCAAGGTCCCGGAGATCGCCGAGGGCACCACGCTGGCCGAGGCGGAGAGCGCGATCCGCAACGTCAAGCTGCAACCCAAGCACGACGAGTCCGCCGACCAGTTCCACACGACGGTGCCCGAAGGCCGGGTCATCAGCGTGAACCCCGGCGCCGGCACGCCGCTGAACATCAGCGCCGAGGTCACCGTGATCGTCAGCAAGGGCCCGCCGCCGGTGAAGGTGCCCGACGTGCGCGGGATGAGCAAGGACGACGCGTTCACCACGCTGCGCAACTCCGGGTTCGATCCCTACGAGGCGGGCCGTCAGTTCGACTCCGACGTCGCCGGCGACCACGTCATCAGCACCGATCCGGCCATCGGCAGCGAGATCCGGCTGGTCGGCAAGCCGCGGATCGGCGTGGTGCTGTCCAACGCGGTGGAGGTGCCCAGCCTCAACGGCGTCCGGGTCGACGAGGCGAAGCAGCAGGTCGCCGCGCTGGGCCTGCAGCTGGACGTGCAGGCGTTCTTCGAGCGCGACGGCATGATGATCCTGGGGCAGCTGCCGCTCCCCGGCAGCAAGGTCGAGCCCGGGTCGACGATCCACGTGACCGCGTTCTGAGTCACCGGGTCGTGGGTCCGCGTCCACGACCCGGTAGAACCGCACGATCCGCAATGTGATCCTGATCTCTTCTTGGCGGTGTAACATTTTCCCGCCGCCGGTGTCTACCAGCGCGTACTCGGCGTCCGGCGATCACCGAAAAGCGGGAGCGTTGCCCACGACACGACGGATCTCGCCTGGTCACAGCGGCTCGAGCGGCCGGTTGTGGAATTATTGGCGGCACAATGCCCCCGAGTGTTTCGATCGAGTCGGCTCCCGACTGGTCCGAACGGACCGCCAACACCACAGCCGGCCAGCCCAGTCTCGGCGGACGCCGGCCTCGGCGCCCGCTGCCCCTGCGCACCATCGCATTGGGCGCGATCGGGTCCGCGCTACTTCTGATCGGATCCTTCGGCGCCGCCGGCACGCTCGTCCACGATCCCGTCCTCGGCTCCGGGCCGCTTTCGGTGCTGCGCTACGGGCACGGGCGCGACGTCGCGGTCACGGTCGTCTACGTCGGCTTCGCGCTGCTGGTGTGGGCGTGGGTGCGGCTCGGCCGCGGGGTCATCGCGAACCTCGTGACCTCCCGCGGCGTGCTGTGGGCGACCGCCGCCTGGCTCGGCCCGATGCTCGTCGCACCGCCGCTGTTCACCCGCGACGTCTACAGCTACCTGGGCCAGGGCCTGCTCGCGCTCAACGGCCTCGACCCCTACGGCGTCGGCCCGTCCGCGCTGACCGGGCCGATCCCGGAGAACGTGCACCCCACTTGGCAGACCACGCCAGCGCCGTACGGCCCGCTGTTCATGGGCGTGGCCAAGGGCGTGATCCTGCTGGCCGGCCACGACGTCATCGCCAGCGTCATCGTGATGCGGCTGGTGCTGCTGGGCGGCCTGGCGCTGCTGATCTGCGCCCTCCCCGGCCTGGTCCGGCACCTCGGCGGCCGGCTGCCGGTCGCGCTCTGGCTGGTCGCGGCCAGCCCGATGACGGTGGTGCACCTCGTCGGCGGCCCG
This sequence comes from Saccharopolyspora sp. NPDC045839, assembly GCF_056431645.1. Classification (NCBI taxonomy): domain Bacteria; kingdom Bacillati; phylum Actinomycetota; class Actinomycetes; order Pseudonocardiales; family Pseudonocardiaceae; genus Saccharopolyspora; species Saccharopolyspora sp. NPDC045839. Next base: position 82,039 of record NZ_JBWKKH010000004.1, on the reverse strand, counting down.
CACAACGACATGCTCATGATCGGGCTGCTGGCGGTCGGCACGCTGCTGATGCTCGAGGGCAGGAACGTCGCCGGGATCGCGTTGGTGTCGGCGGCGATGGCGATCAAGGCGACCGCCGGGCTCGCGCTGCCGTTCCTGGTGTGGATCTGGGCGTCCCGCCTGGAGGGGCCGCTGTGGCGGCGGTTCGTCCGCGCCGTGTTCCCGGCGGTGGGCGTGTTCGTGGTGGTCTTCGGGGCCTGCACGGCGCTCGCCAAGGTCGGGTTCGGGTGGCTTTCCGCGCTGTCGGCGCCCGGCATGATCGTCAACTACCTCTCCGCGCCGACCGCCGTCGGACAAGCGCTGCACAGCCTGGTGCAGATTTTCGGCGAAACCAACATCTGGCCGTTCGTGGGCACCACGCGCACGCTCGGCTCGGTGCTGCTGGTGGCGATCCTGGCCTGGAACTGGTGGCAGGCGCGGGACGGCGGGCCAGAGGCGGTGCGCCGCGCGGCGATCGTGCTGTGCCTCGGCGCATTCCTGTCGCCGGTCCTGCTGCCGTGGTACACGACGTGGGGCTTGGCGCTGGGTGCGGGCTTCGCCTGGACGCCGCGTGCGCTGTCCTACGTGGTCGGCGCCTCGATCGCGCTGGTCCTGGCCTACTACCCCGACGGCGAGCAGGCGATGTACAACTGGCCGTTCGTCGCGGTCGGCATCGGCGCCGCCGTTCTCGGCGCGCTGTCTCTAGTCCGCTTCGACCCGCTGAGCCTGAGCAGCACCTTCGGCAAGTTCTCGCGCACGGTCACGACCGCCCACCTGCCGCGCGAAGTGCACGAATCGCGGCCCTGACCCGTTCGTCCTGCGCCAGGCGTCGTTCCTCGTCGCTCATCAGGCCGCGACGAGCGAGACCCGGCTCACCGGCACCGGCTGCCGCAGGCGAGGCTGTCCGGCACGACGCCGTTCGACGAGGAGGACGCATGCGCACGATCGGGATGCTCGGCGGGATGAGCTGGGAATCCTCCGCCGAGTACTACAGGCTGCTGAACGAGGAGAGCCGCACTCGACTCGGCGGCTACAACACCGTGCCGAGCGTGCTGTACAGCGTGGACTTCGCCGAGATCGTGGCCATGCAGGAGGCCGGGGACTGGGCAGCGGCGGGCCGGCGCCTGGCAGACGCCGCGCGCCAGGTGCGCCGGGCCGGGGCGGATCTGGTCTTGCTCTGCACCAACACGATGCACCAGGTCGCCGAGGAGATCGAGGCGGCGATCGACGTGCCGTTCGTGCACATCGTCGACGCCACCGGCGCGCGGATCGCGGCCGCCGGCCTCACCCGGGTCGGCCTGCTGGGCACCCGCTACACGATGGAACTCGACTTCTACCGGACGCGGATGCACGACCGGCACGGCATCGAGGTGCTCGTCCCGGAGGAACCCGACCGCACCGTGGTGCACGACGTGATCTACCGGGAGCTGACCCGCAACCGCGTCGAGGACGCCTCTCGCGAGCAGTACGTGCGCGTCATCGAGCGCTTGGCGGAGCGCGGCGCCCAGGCCGTGATCCTGGGCTGCACCGAGATCACCCTGCTGATCGGTCCGGGCGACAGCCCGCTGCCGCTGTTCGACTCCACCCGCCTGCACGTCTCGCACGCCCTCGACATCGCGCTCGCCGTGTGACCATCGCCGGCCGTGCGTCTTTTGCGTTGCCATGGCAGCGCAAAAGACTCACGGCCCCGTGCCCACGCCAGACGCGAGGAGGGCCCGGAACCGCTTGGGTTCCGGGCCCTCCCGAATGCTTCCCGCTGGTTCAGCCGCGCAGCATCTCCGCGACCAGGAACGCCAGCTCCAGCGACTGCTGGGTGTTCAGGCGCGGGTCGCAGGCCGTCTCGTAGCGGCCCGCCAGGTCCGCGTCGGAGATCTCCTGGGCGCCGCCGACGCACTCCGTGACGTCCTCGCCGGTCAGCTCGATGTGGATGCCGCCCGGGTGGGTGCCGAGCCGGTGGTGCACCTCGAAGAAGCCCTGCACCTCGTCCACGATCCGGTCGAAGTGCCGGGTCTTGTAGCCGGTGCTCGCCTCGTGGGTGTTGCCGTGCATGGGGTCGCACTGCCAGATCACCTGGTGCCCGGAGGCGGTGACCTTCTCCACGATGGGCGGCAGCACGTCGCGCACCTTGCCGTTGCCCATCCGGCTGATCAGGGTGAGCCGACCGGGCTCGTTGTTCGGGTCCAGCCGCTCGACGTACTCCACGGCCTGCTCGGGCGTGGTGCCCGGGCCGATCTTGAGGCCGATCGGGTTGGAGATCAGCTCGGCGAACGCGATGTGCGCGCCGTCCAGCTGGCGGGTCCGCTCCCCCACCCACAGGAAGTGCCCGGACAGGTCGAACAGCCGCGGCCGGTCGCCGGTGGTGTCCAGCCGGAGCATGGCGCGCTCGTAGTCCAGCACCAGCGCCTCGTGGCTGGCGAAGAACTCCACCGAGTGCAGGCTGGAGTCGTCCACGCCGCAGGCCGCCATGAAGCGCAGGCCGCGGTCGATCTCGGCGGCGACGGACTCGTAGCGCTCGCCGGCCGGCGAGTTGAGCACGAAGTCCTTGTTCCAGTCGTGCACCTTGGTCAGCGCGGCCATCCCGGCGCTGGTCAGCGCGCGGGACAGGTTCATCGCGGCGCTGGCGTTGGCGTAGGCGCGGATCAGCCGCGACGGGTCGTGGCGGCGCGCGTCCTCGGTGGCGACCAGCGAGTTGATCATGTCGCCGCGGTAGGACTGCAGGCCCAGCGCGTCGGTGTTGCTGGAACGCGGCTTGGCGTACTGCCCGGCGATCCGGCCGACCTTGACCACCGGCATGCTCGCGCCGTAGGTCAGCACCACCGCCATCTGCAGCAGCGTGCGGATGTTGCCGCGGATGTGCGGCTCGGTGTTGTCCGCAAAGGTCTCCGCGCAGTCGCCGCCCTGTAGCAGAAACGCCTCGCCGCGGGCGACCGCCGCGAGGTGCCGGCGCAGCTCGTCCACCTCGGAGGGCACGGTCACCGGCGGGACGCTCTCCAGCACCTTCCGGACGCTGCCGGCCTGGTCCGGGTTCGGCCACTGCGGCTGCTGCGCGGCAGGGCGGGCCAGCGCGTCGTCCAGGCGGGCGCGCATCTCCGGCGGCAACGGCGGCAGCTCGGGCAGGTCATCTACGGGGACGTCGACGGTCCAGTTCACATTCCCAGAATAGGGGCTGCGCGCTACACCTTTAACGCCGGGAGAGCCGTCCCACATCGCGGAAGCCCTGCGGGCTTCGATTCAGTAGCCTCCGCCGAGCTTGCGGTGGTCCCAGGTGATCGTCCGGGTGGGGGTGAAACGCAGCCCGACCCGCTTCGCGGCCTTGGCGCGCAGGACGGCCCGGGCCTCCTCGCTCGCCGCAAGCTCGCCCGGAGCCGCCGTGCCGTAGCGCTCCGCCAGGCCCAGTCCGATGCGCTCGACGTCCTCGGGCGCGTCCAGGAGCTGCACGTCGCACTCCAGCGAGACGCCGCGCAGCTCGCCGTACTCCGTGCCGGTCTCCACCAGCAGCGTGGCCCGCGGATCGCGACGCAGGTTCAGCGTCTTCTGCGACCGGCCGTAGGACCACACCTCGATCACCGGGCCGTCGTGCACGAACCACATCGGCACCAGGTGCGGTCGCCCGTCGGCCTTCAGCGTCGCCAGCACGACGACCCGGCGCTGGGCGATGAAGTCGACGATCTCGTCCTCGGACATGGTGATCTGGCCGCGACGCGACATTGCAGCGCTCCGTTTCCCGCTGGACCGGTGGTGTGCCGATCTTGTTCCGGAACACCCCACCGCGTCAACGGAAGACCGGTCGCCGACGATCACCCGAACCGGCCCCGACGCGACACCGCCGGCGCTAGGCTCTCGCCCCGTCGATCACGCGAGAGGAGCAGCCGGTGACGTGGGGACCTGGCCAGCAGCCACCGCAGGAACCGCAGCCGGGGCGCAAGCCGATGCACCAGCGGTTGTGGCCGATCAGCATCCTCGCCGACGTCGCCGCGGTGGTCGCGCTGCTGATGAGCTCGACGCAGAACGTCGCCGTGGTCATCGCCGCCGTCGCGCTGCTGCTGGGCGTGGTGCACCTGTGGGCGAGCTTCGGCAGGCAGATGGACCGCTGGGTCGTCCTCTCGATCATCGGGGTCGTCGCGGGCGCGGTGCTGATCACCGTGGTGGCCACCCGATCGCTGGTGGCGGTGCCCGATCAGCCGAGCCGCCAGGCGACCGAGCTGCCGCCCCAGACCGGCCCGGCCACCGCCGACCCGACAACACGGCAGCCGTCGACCACCTCGGCGTCGCCGACCAGCTCCGCGCCCGGCGATCCCGCGATCAGCCGCGAGACCGGCGACAAGCCGATAGTGCTGACCAGCGGCTACGCCCTGGATCTCGACTCCACCGACCCGCTCTGGATCGCCAACCCGACGGGGGGTTCCAGGCAGGACCTCGAAAACAGCTCCGGCACGCTCTACGCGCGCGGGGACATCGCGGTAGCCACCGGCCAGGCGACCTTCGAAGACTGCGCGCGGGCCGGCTACTACGACTACGTGAGCAGCGACGATGTCATCACCGGCTCCGCGTTCTGCGTGAAGACGACCAACGGCAACTACGCGCGGATCGTCGTCCGCGAGGCCAAGGACTCAGAGCTGACACTGGACGTCGTCGTCTGGAAGACGCCGAGCTAGCTCAGCTCGCAGCGGCCTTTTCCGGCTGCCACTCGGTCTCGACCGCGTCGGCGTCGTAGCCCACCGGCTCCCAGCGCTTGGCCAGCAGCGCCACCAGGCCCATCAGCGGGGCGAGCGCGATCACCCAGAACACGCCGCTGCCCAGCGCCGCGCTGAGCACCGGGAAGAAGAACAGCGCCAGCGTGGAGCCGACGCGCAGGGTGCCCTGGTTGAAGCCGATCCCGGTCCCGCGCATCGTCGTCGGGTAGCTCAGGGACGCGAAGCTCATGAAGTGCGCGCCCGGCCCGGAGGCCTGCGCGAACATGAACGCGCCCAGCGCGAAGATCGCGAACAGCACGTACGCGGTCGCCGACGGCTTGCCGATCAGCGCCAGCACCACCATCGACGCCAGCTGCACGCCGAACCCGATGAACGTCATCTTCCAGGCCCCCGCCGTGTTGGCCAGCCGGATGCCGAGCAGGCCACCGGTGACCGCGAAGACCAGGTTGAGCACCAGCGAGGCGGTGATCGTGTTCAGCGCGCCCTGGGCGAGGATGCTCGCGATGATGATCGGCAGCCCGTAGGCGACCGCGTTGTAGCCGAAGGTCTGGGCGAGGCCGATGGCCAGCGCCTGGAACGTCCGGGCGCGGTAGCGGCGGTGGAACAGCCGCGCGAAGTCCCGCAGCCCGCGGCGCTCGGCCTGGGGCTTCACCACCTCCGCGTCCGGCGCCACCACGGCGTTGACGCCGTAGGACTTGCGCAGGATCTTCGCGGCCCGCTCCAGGTCGCCCTGGTTGGCCGCCCAGGACGGCGACTCGTTCATGTACTTGTTGCGCACCAGCAGGATCACCAGCGCGGGCACCGCGCCGAAGCCGACGGTGAACCGCCACAGCAGGCCGTGGTGCTCGTCGGGCAGCGCGAAGTACAGCGCCATGATCACCAGGTAGCAACCGCTGGTGGCCACGTACCAGGCGGGCGACCACGCCGCGGTGCGGGAGCCCTTGCTGCCCTTGCCCTTCAGCCGGGAGAACTCGGCCAGGAAGGCCATCGCGACCGGGATGTCCATGCCGACGCCGAAGCCCATCAGGAACCGGAAGAAGATCAGGACCTCCATGTTCGGCGCGAGTGCGCAGCCGAGCGCGGAGACCACGAAGAACAGCATGTCGGCCATGAACACGCGGTAGCGGCCGAGCCGGTCCACCAGCAGGCCGCCGAGCCACGCGCCGAAGATCGCGCCGACGCTGATGGAGGCGGTGACGGCGCCGGCCCCGGCCGGGGAGAGCCCGAACTGCTGCTTGATGTCGGTGATGCCGTAGGCCAGCGAAGTGAGGTCGTAGGCGTCCAGGAAGATCCCGCCGAGGGCCAGCAGCACGATCATCTTCGCGTGGCTGCCCCGCGCCGCACCCGAGTTGACCAGTTCGGTGACGTCCCGAGCCGAGCGAATGAGCACGGGCTCCCGCTCGGCGACCGGCTGCGTGGACACGGCTGCACCCCTCCGAAAGTTCTTGGATCGTGCCCGCAGGCGCGAGCGAGGGGTTAGCCTAACCGGTGGAACGAGTGCGTCCACATGCTGGAACACCTCCAGCGCACGGCACCGACGGACCGGTCGACGCGCACGCCTTCGCGCCAGATATCGGCGGGATACCGGTACGCCGGAACCAGGGTGTCCACAGTGGAATACACGAGTGCCGACTCGGGCGAGGATCGCGCACAGCCAGGGGAAGAACTCTCGAGCACCTCATGGACGAAGGGGCGCCGCCATGCTGGGCGACGCCCCTTCGCCGGGCTTCAGCCGAAGAGGACTTCGGCTTCCGCGTAGCGCTCCAGGGGCACCGTCTTCAGGGATGCCGTCGCTTCGCTCAGGGGCACCCGCACGATGTCCGTGCCGCGCAGCGCCACCATCTTTCCGTAGTCGCCTTCCGTGATCGCGTCGATCGCGTGCAGGCCGAAGCGGGTCGCCAGCACCCGGTCGTAGGCCGTCGGCATGCCTCCGCGCTGCACGTGGCCGAGGACCACCGCGCGCGACTCCTTGCCCGTCCGCGCCGCGATCTCCTCCGCCAGCCAGGTGCCGACACCGCCCAGCCGGACGTGGCCGAAGGCGTCCTTCTCGCCGGTCAGCAGCAGTTCCTTGCCGCCCTCCGGGACCGCTCCCTCGGCAACCACGATGATCGGCGCGTACTGGCGCTCGAAGCGCTGCTCCACCCAGGCGCAGACCTTCTCGACGCTGAACGGCTGCTCCGGCACGAGGATGACGTTCGCGCCACCCGCCAGCCCGGAGTGCAGCGCGATCCACCCGGCATGCCGGCCCATCACCTCGACCACCAGCGCCCGGTGGTGCGACTCCGCCGTGGTGCGCAGCCGGTCGATGGCCTCCGTGGCGATGTGCACCGCCGTGTCGAAGCCGAACGTGTAGTCGGTGGCGTCGAGGTCGTTGTCGATCGTCTTGGGCACGCCGACCACCGGCACGCCGTCGTGGGTGAGCTGCTCGGCGACGCCGAGGGTGTCCTCGCCGCCGATCGCGATCAGCGCGTCCACCCGGTTCTCCTCCAGGGTCGCCTTGAGCCGGGCGATCCCGTCGTCGACCTTGTACGGGTTGGTGCGCGACGAGCCCAGGATGGTGCCGCCCCGGTTGAGGATCTCCTCCACCTTGTCGAGGGTCAGCGGCATGGTCAGGCCCTCCACCGGGCCCAGCCACCCGCTGCGGAACCCCAGGATCTCGTGCTGGTGCACCGAGATCCCCTTGCGGGTCACCGCGCGGAGCACCGCGTTGAGCCCGGGGCAGTCGCCGCCACCGGTGAGCACTCCGACACGCATTCCAGCCGGCATCGCTTTTCGCCGCCTCCTCGAATTCAGCCCAGAAAGGACGTGATCTGCATCTCCCCCTGGCCACAGCGTGGCACGAACTGGATCGTTGCAGCAAGTATCCGGGAAGTTACCGGTCGCGACGGCGGAGCTGGGAACGTGCGAGGTCCGCGAGTCAGTTACCAGACGAAGCCGCGCTTGCGGCGGACCTCCTCGATCACCTTCCAGCGCTCGAGGTTGTGCTTGGCGTCGGCCAGGGCGTCGTGGGCGTTGTCCGGCGCGGACGGCAGCTTGGGCTTGCCGACGTCCTCCCAGCGCTGCCGCAGGTCGCGGGTGAACTTCGGGATCCGCGACGGCAGCATCGGCATCGCGCCCCACAGCTGCGCCAGCGCCACGTGGTCGTAGGCGGCGTACCAGGCCCACAGCTCGACGTTCCCGTTGCGGGCGGTCAGGAAGGAGTACAGGTCTTCGCGGATCCGGGCGCGGGAGCGCCAGCACGGATCGGCGGGCGGCGGCAATTGCGGCAGCACGTGCTGCCGCACCCAGGCACCGGCCCGAGACGCGTCGAACTCGGTGGACACCGCGTAGAACTCGCGGCCGGACTCGTCGACCATCCCGATCGACACCAGCTCGATGGTGTGTCCGTCCTCAATGAACTCGCAGTCGTAGAAGTACCGCACCGGGCAAGGGTAGGTGCCCGCCGTTCCAGCAGCGTATGCGGGCCGTCAGCCGGCCTTGGACTCCGGGAGCCGCTCGGCGGGCTTCGGCTCCTTCCAGCCCGCGACGTGCTTGCCCTGCGCGGCGAGGTCGTCCTTCACCTTGGCGGCGTAGACGTCGACGTACTCCTGACCGGAGAGCTCCATCAGGGCGTACATGATCTCGTCGGTGATGGACCGCTCCACGAACCGGTCGCCCGCCATGCCCTCGTAACGGGAGAAGTCCAGCGGCGGCCCGACCTTCACCACGACCTTGTGCGGGTACCACATCTTCGACCCGATGGGGTTGACCCGGTCGGTGCCGAACATCGCGATCGGGATCACCGGCGCCTTCGACTCCAGCGCCATCCGCGCGACCCCGGTCTTGCCCTTGTACAGCCGGCCGTCCGGCGACCGGGTGCCCTCCGGGTAGACGCCCAGCAGCTTGCCCTCGCGCAGCAGGCGGACGCCGGTGTCCAGCGCGGCCTGCGCGGCGGCGCCGCTGGAGCGGTCGATCGGCACCTGCCCGACGCCGGAGAAGAAGTACTTCTTGAACTTGCCCTTGACGCCCTTGCCCGTGAAGTACTCGCGCTTGGCCAGGAACGTCACCCGGCGCGGCATCATCAGCGGCATGAAGAACGAGTCGGCGACCGCTAGGTGGTTGCTGACCAGGATCGCGCCGCCGGTGGCCGGCACGTGCTCGACACCTTCGACCTTCGGACGGCAGAACAGCTTCATCAAGGGCCCGAGCAAGAAGTGCTTCATCACCCAGTACAACACCGCGCTGCCGCCTCCTTGCCCCGCCGACTTCCCTGCTCAGCCTACGGAGCCGCGACATCGGGCACAATGCGGGCTCGATGTGGCGATCTCGCGCTCTCCCCGGAACGATCACGACGGCGCCGCCAATCCGCCCCACATGTCGGCCGCGCATGCGACGATGAAGAGGTACTGGCTCGCCGATGCTGTTGGGAGGCCGCGGTGCCCGTGCTCCCCGGTGCCGAACCGTTCACGCACAACGGATCGGAGGACATCGGCGTGCTGCTCTGCCACGGGTTCACCAGCACCCCGCAGAGCATGCGCGCCTGGGGCGAGCACCTGGCGGCGGAGGGGTTCACGGTCCGCTGCCCGCTGCTTCCCGGCCACGGCACCCGGTGGCCGGACCTGAACCGGACGAGCTGGCGGGACTGGTACGCCGCGGCTGAGGCCGAGCTCGCCGAACTGCGCGGGCGCTGCCGGTCGGTGTTCGTGTTCGGCCAGTCCATGGGCGGCACGCTCACCTTGCGGCTGGCCGAGCAGCATCCCGACATCGCCGGGATCGTGCTGGTCAACCCGTCGGTGACGACGCTGCGCAGGGGCGCCCGGCTGCTGCCGCTGCTGAGCCGGGTGTGGCCCGCGATCGGCGGGATCCCCGGCGACATCGCGAAACCCGGCGGGTTCGAGCTCGCCTACCAGCGGTTGCCGCTGCGCGCGATGGCCAGCCTGCAGGAGTTCTGGGGCCTCGTGCGCGCCGACCTCGGCCGGGTGCGCCAGCCGCTGCTGCTGTTCCGGTCGGCCGTCGACCACATCGTGGAGCCGGTCAACTCCGCGCTCGTGCTGGACGGGGTCGCCAGCAGCGATCTCGCGGAGGTCGTGCTGGCCGACAGCTTCCACGTGGCGACGCTGGACCACGACGCGCCCGCGATCTTCAGCGGCAGCGCCGAATTCCTGCAACGCATCCACAGCGAACGGGCCGAGGAAGTCGTATGAACACGCGCCGCGACAACCCCGACGGGCCGGAGGACATCGACGCCGCATTCGCCGAGATCGTCGCCGATCTGGAGCGGGACTCGACGTTCGCGCGGTGGCCCGAGGACGCCCCCGGGGAGACCACCGACACCGCAGGCACCGCGAGCGCGGTCGCCGACGTCGCCGAGGTCGAGCCGAAGGCCGCGCGCGACGCGGGGCCGCGGGACTGGGCGCCGGACTCCGAGGAGGAGGAAGAGCACTTCGTCCCGCCGGAGCCGCCGCCGCTGCCCACGCCGCGACCGACGACGCTGCTCGGGATCGCGGTGATCGCGGTCGGGGTGCTGGTCCTGCTGGTGCCCGGCCTCGCCGGGATGTCGAGCTCGCTCTCGATGCCGCTGGGCCTGGTGCTGATCAGCGCGGGCATCGGCTGGCTCCTGCTGAGGCTGCGGCAGGGCCCGCCGCCGAACACCGGCAACGACGACGGCGCCCAGGTCTGAGGCGTCCGCAGTTTCAATTGAAACTGCGGACCTCCGGTGTGTCGGAGCCCGACACACCGGAACCTGTGGACAACTTCCGCAATTTCAATGGAAATCGGACCTTCGATTTCCATTGAAATTGCGTCAGGTCAGGTGTGGGGCTTCGGTGAGGACGTGTTCTCGGGCCAGGGCCGCCGAGCCGATCATGGCCGCCGAATCCCCGTAGTGGGCCACCGCGATCCGCGCCAGCGGGCGGTGGCCGGCTCCCGTGACCGCCCGGGCGTAGTGCTCTCGGGCGGCGTCGAGGAACAGGCGCGCCGAGTCGGAGACCCCGCCCGCGATCACCACGACCTCCGGGTCGTAGACGTCCGCGACGAGCGCCAGGCCTTCGCCGAGCCAGCGGGCCAGGTCCGCGACCGCGCGGAGGGCTAGCGGGTCGCCCGCCTCCGCCGCGTGCGCGACGTCGACGCCGGTCGGCTCGACCAGCACCGGTTCCCCCGCCTCCCGGCGGAGCTCCACCGCGGTGGCCGCCAGTGCGGTGCCGCTGCAATACCGCTCCCAGCAGCCTCGTTTGCCGCAGGAGCACGGCCTGCCGTCCGGGACGACCCGCAGGTGCCCCAGTTCCGGGGCGACGCCGTAGGCCCCGCGGAACACCTCGCCGCCGATCACCAACGCCCCGCCGATGCCGGTGCCGATGGCCACCAGCGCGGCCACCCGCGCACCAGCGGCCGCGCCGAAGCGCTGCTCCGCGACGGCCGCGGCGTTCGCGTCGTGCTCCAGGACGACCGGCAACCCGAGCCGTTCGGCGAGCTCGTCGGCGACCGCGACGTGCCGCCAGGCCAGGTGCGGCGCGAAGCGCACCACCCTGCGGTCCTCGCTGACGAAGCCGGCGACGGCCAGGCCGACCCCGGCGACCGGGTACCGGTCGGCGAGCGCGCGAACCGTGTCCGCGATCGCCGCGTTCAGCTCGGGTCCGGTGGCCGGCGTCGGCACGCGGTGGGTTTCCAGGATCTCGCCGTGCTGATCCACCACGCCGGCCCGCACGCTGGTCCCGCCGACGTCCACTCCGATGGTCAGCACCTCGACGCGGCCTCGCCGTCCGCCAGGACCGGGCCGGCGACCCGCCGCACCGCGATCCGCCGCACCTTCGACGGCGCCGGAACGTCCTCTTCGGACTCCTCGGGCGCTTCGGCCGGACGCTGATCGGACAGCATCTGCCGCAGCAACTGGACGATCCCGAGGAGCTGGTCGTTGAGCTCCGGGCGGCGACCGCGCAGCAGCGCCACCGCCGCGCACAGCGGGCACCAGCCGCAGCCCGTTCCGCTGCCGGGCTCGGCGCTCTGGTCGCAGCTGCTCAGGTAGTCCTCCGCCTTGCCCGCGATCACGTCGAGCAGCTGCCGGAGCTCGTCGAGGAGCTGGTCGTGCCGGGATTCGTCGCGCATCTCGTCCACCGGTCTCACCGCATCCACAACTCTGGGTCGGGCCGGAACCGCACCGTCAGCCCGTCGTCGCCGGCGACCGCCGAGGTCACGGCGCACCGCTGGAGCACCGCGGGCAGGGCGATCAGCCTCCGGCGGCCGTCGACGGTGATCGCCAGCTCGTCACCGATCCGCGCCAGGTCCAGCTCGGCCGCCGGGTGCAGCGGCAGCGCGATCCGCAGGGAATACTCCGCGTCCAGCGTGCGCCCACCGCCGGTGACCTGCATGGACGGCTGGTTCGGCGGGTTCTCCAGCGGATCGGCGTCGGCGTAGAGCTCGTCGCCGAGCGCCAGCAGTTCTCCCGCGCCGACCGGTTCGGCGGCGCGGTGCTCGACCACGCGCAGCGGCAGATCCGTCGCCGCCCGCAACGTGTCGAGCACCTTCTCCTGCTCGTGGCGGCGGGTGCGCAACCAGCCCGCCGCGGCGCCGCGCGCCGATCCAGGGTGCGGCACCACGCGGTTGGCCACCAGGCCGTCCACCCGGATCTGCTGGAGCGCGAGAGCGGTCAGCGTCCGGCGGGTTTCTGCGGCCACCACCGTCTCCGGGGTGAGCACCAGCCGGACACTGGTTCCGGCGTCGCCGAGCATGTCCTTGAGATCCGCGAGCCGCTCCGCGAGCCGCCCCAGCCCGTCAGCGACGGAATCCCAGCGCTCCACCTGCTCGCTACCGGCGATGCCGGCGAGCAAGCCGCGCACAGCCCGGCGGTGCGCCGGGAACAGCCGCTCCAGGTAGCCGGCGAGCGATTCGGGCAGCGCGAGCAGGCGCAGCGTTTCGGCGGTCGGCCCGCAGTCGACGATCACGGTGTCCCACGGCCCGCTCACCGCTAGCCGGTGCACCTCGGACAGCGCGAGCAGGTCCTCCACGCCGGGCAGCACCGTGAGCTCTTCCGCGTCGACCTCGTCGACACCGGCTCCCTGCAGCATCGTCCGCAGGTGTTCGCGCAGCTCGCGCCAGGCGCCGTCGACCAGCCCGCGAGTCTGCACCTCGGCAGCGTGCAGCACCGCGTGGGAACCGTCCAGCCGCACCTCGCGCGGTGCTGCGGCAAGTCCGACGTCGAGCGCATCGCCCAGCGAGTGCGCCGGGTCGGTGGAGACGACGAGCACCTTGCCGCCATGCCCGGCGACGCGGGCGGCGGTGGCGGCGGCGAGGGTGGTCTTGCCCACCCCGCCTTTTCCGGTGAACAGCAGGATTCGCAACGGATGCTTGCTTACTTCGCGCCTTCGACGCGGCGCTTGAGCTCCTTCAGCGCCGTATCCATGATCATCTTCTCGGCCTTCCGCTTGAACAGGCCGATCATCGGGATCGCCAGGTCCACCGCCAGGCTGTAGGTCACCTCGGTGCGGTCGCCGGACAGCGGGTTGAGCCGGTAGCTGCCGCGCTGCGCCTTCTGCACCTGGCCCTCGACGAGGTTCCAGCTCACCGACAGCCCGTCGCCCGCCCAGTCGTAGACGTTGACGTAGGTGTCCTTGACCACTCCGGCGTCCAGCACGAAGCGCACCCGCTCCGCGTCACCGCCCGAGGTCTGCGAGAGCACCTCGGTCTCCTTCACCGCTTCCGCCCACTCCGGGTAGGCGCCGAAATCCGCGATGGCTGCCATGATCTGCGCGGCCGGCGCCTCGATCACGATGGACTGGGTGGACTGATCGACCATGCGCCGCAGGTTACCGGGTGCGGGCAGCGGCAGCGGCGTGGAGGAGCAGGGTTTTTGCTCACCTTCACCAGCGGAGCACGTAGGGCCGCCCGGTGCGCTGGAAATGCCCGACGTTGACGCACTCGGTGCGCCCGATCCGCATGCGCCGCGCCAGCGGCTGGTGCACGTGCCCGAACAGCGACCACCGCGGCCGGTCGGCGGCGATCCGCCGGACCAGCGCGGCCGAGCCGCTCTCCGGCCGCCGCGCCACCACGTCGTAGGTCAGCTCCGCCACCGCGGGCGGCAGGTGGGTGCACAGCACGTCCACTTCGGGCAGCGCCGCGACGGCCGCGTCGTACTCGTCCTCGGGCCGCAGGTACGGCACCCAGGCGGCGTGGCGGCGCAGCGTCGCACCCGCCGGCAGCACGGTGCCGCCGACGAAACCGAAGGTCAGGCCGCCGATTTCGGCGCTCTCGCCGTCGAGCACCCGGATGCCGTCGCGGACGAACTCCGGCCACAGGTGCGGCGCGTCGACGTTGCCCGGGGTGGCGTAGGTGGGCGCGGTCAGCGCCGCGAACAGCTCGGCGTACTGCTCGCGCACGGCTTCCTCGACCACCGCCGCCGGATCGGTCAGCCCGGCCCACAGCGAGCGCACGTAGGCGCCGAACTCCGGGCCGCGCTGGCTGCGCCGCAGCTCGGCGAACCGGGCCACCTTCTCCGGGCCGAACACCCGCCCGAGGATGCCCTTGCCGTGGTCGTGGTAGTCGACGAAGTCGATCAGGTCACCGAGCACCACCAGCGCGTCGGCGCCGTCCCCGGCCCGCTTGAGGTCCTCGACGTTGCCGTGGACGTCCGAAACGACGTGGACGCGCAAGTCCAACTCCCCTCCGCCGACAACTCCTCCCCCCGAACCTAATCCGTTCGAGGGCCGCTTTGGGAGCACCCGGTGCCGACCTGCACCGTTCGGGCGGCACAAGCCGCCGACCGGCGGCACCATGCCGATCACCGGGGCAACTACGCTGTGTTGGCTGGAGCGGGCGCGCAACGGGGACTACCGCTCAGTAACTATCAGCGTTAGGTTGTGCCCCACTGCTGACTGGTGTGTTTTCGGAGGTTTCGACGTGCGAGAGTTCAGCGCACCCGCCACAACGACTGTGGCCGAGGACGAGAACCTCACCGACATGGTGTGGGCCAACGCGGAGCGCTTCGGGAGCACGGTGAGCTTCCGGCGCCGGGTGGACGGCACCTGGGTCGACGTCACCGCCGCCGACTTCGCCGCGCAGGTGCTGACCGTGGCCAAGGGCCTGGTCGCCGCAGGCCTGGAGCCCGGTGACCGCGTCGGCCTGATGTCGCGGACCCGGTACGAGTGGAGCCTGCTGGACTTCGCGATCTGGACGGCCGGCTGCGTCACGGTGCCGATCTACGAGACGTCCGCGGCCGACCAGGTCGAGTGGATCCTCACCGACTCCGCGGCCAAGGCCGTGATCGTGGAGAGCGAGGCGCACCGCGCCGAAGTGGACAAGGTCGTGGGCCGGCTCTCCGAGGTCTCCCACGTCTGGCAGATCGACGGCCCGACCAGCGGCGGAGCCGCCGGCGCGATAGACGAGCTGACCGCGCTCGGCGCGGAGGTCGAGGACCGCGACGTGCACCTGCGCCGCCGCGCGGTGCGTGCCGAGGACGTCGCGACGCTGATCTACACGTCGGGCACCACCGGCCGTCCCAAGGGCTGCGTGCTCACGCACCGCAACATGCTCGCCGAGGTGCGTGCGGACATCGAGGCCTTCCCGCAGCTGACCCGGCCCGGCAGCTCGATGCTGATGTTCCTGCCGATGGCGCACGTGCTGGCCCGCGCGATCACCGTGATGTGCGTGTACGGCAGGGTCACCCTCGGCCACACCAGCGACATCAAGGACCTCGTCACCGACCTCGGCTCGTTCCGGCCGACGTTCGTGCTGGCGGTGCCGCGGGTGTTCGAGAAGGTCTACAACACCGCCAAGCAGAAGGCCCACGGCAGCGGCAAGGGCCGGATCTTCGACGTCGCCGAGGACACCGCGGTCGCGTTCAGCCGCGCCCAGGAGGAGGGCGGCGCGGGCCTGGGGCTGAAGCTCAAGCACGCGCTGTTCGACAAGCTCGTGTACGGCAAGCTCCGGGCGGCCCTCGGCGGTCGCTGCATCGCGGCGGTATCCGGCGGCGCGCCGCTGGGCGAGCGGCTCGCGCACTTCTTCCGCGGCGTCGGCGTGCCGGTGCTGGAGGGCTACGGGCTCACCGAGACGACCGCCGCGGCCGCGGTGAACGTGGAGAGCGCGTTCAAGGTCGGCACCGTCGGAAAGCCGGTGGCGGGCACGTCGGTGCGCATCGCCGAGGACGGCGAGGTGCTGATCAAGGGCGACGTGGTGTTCAAGGAGTACTGGAACAACCCGACCGCCACCAAGGAGTCCCTCGAGGACGGCTGGTTCCACACCGGCGACCTCGGTTCGCTGGACGACAAGGGCTTCCTGAAGATCACCGGCCGGAAGAAGGAGATCATCGTCACCGCGGGCGGCAAGAACGTCGCCCCGGCGATGCTCGAGGACGCGCTGCGGGCGCACCCGCTGATCAGCCAGTGCATGGTGGTCGGCGACCAGAAGCCGTTCATCGGCGCGCTGATCACCCTCGACCCGGAGTTCCTGCCGTCCTGGCTGGCGAACAACTCCCGGCCGGAGAACACCCCGGCGACCGAGCTGGTCGACGACCCGGACCTGCGCGCCGAGGTGCAGAAGGCCGTCGACAACGCCAACAAGGCGGTGTCGCGGGCGGAGCAGATCAAGCAGTTCCGGATCCTGCCGGAGGACTTCACCGAGGCCACCGGCGAGCTGACGCCGAGCATGAAGCTCAAGCGGAACAAGGTCGCCGAGAACCACGCGGCCACCATCGAGGCGATCTACTCGTAGCAGGCTCGTTGCAGCGCCGAGGGCCGCCGATTTCCCGCGAAATCGGCGGCCCTCGGCGCTCCTGGCCCGGCTATGCGAGTGCTCCGTCGTCGTACTCCGGATCGCCGACGACACCTTGACCAACCTCGGCTAGCCCCCGGAGATCAACCGAAGGTGTGACGGAGGTCGGCTCGCCAGTCGGCCACCAGCCGGGCCCGGGTGAGGCCCGTCGCCTCGCGCAGGGCATCGTCCACTTCGGCCGGTGAGCCGGTGGCCGCCACGCGGCGGTAGAGGTCCACCAGGCGTCGCTCGCCGAGCCGGTCGGCGAGGTGGCTCACCACCGACCAGGACTGCTGGTAGGCCAGCTCCAGGCGACGTCCGGCCTGGTGGAACTCGCGGTCGTCGGGCAGCCTCGCCGGCGGCCCGGCCTCGTGGAGCCTGCGGATGAGGTCCGGGGCGATGTCCTTCGGCGCCACCCCGCTGTCGCGGTAGCCGACGTAGTCGGCGAAGCCCTCCAGCATCCACATCGGAGCGTCGGACACCGTGTCCGCGCGGGCCGCGACGTGGGTGATCTCGTGCCGCAGCACCACGCGCAGGGCCTGGTCCGAGAGCCGGTCGGCCGCCTTGGGATTGAGCACCACCCGCTGGCCCTCCGCCCGGCGAGCGTCGGTGTCCACCCGGTCGGCCACCGCGACGGCCGCGATGCCGTCCACCGCGAACTCCGGCCCCACCAGCGAACGCAGCTCCTCCTGGGACGCCGGGACCAGCACGCCCACGCGCCGGGGCCAGTCCGGCCCCCAGACCTCCGTCACGTCCGCCACGGCGGCGTCCAGCAGCCGGGAGACCCGCTCCACCGGTTCCGGGTCGTGGCCGATGACCATGCCGGTGGCGGTGCGGCGCACGTGGCAGAGCCCGAAGTCCCACGGGCCCCGCCAGGCGCCGGCATCGTCCGCGAGGTACCAGGAAGCGCCGCGCCGGGCGAACACGTAGCCGAGCGTCCGCCGGGTCGGCGCACCGTCCACATCGGTCAGCGCGTAGCGCAGCACCACCCGCGGGGCCCAGGTCTCGTCCGCCGCGGGCACCGGCGGCCGGTCACCGGCCGCGCCGTCGAGCTCGTAGGTCCACTCGGTCGCCGGGATCGTCGTGAGGTTGCGGAAGAGCTCGTGCTGGCGCCGCTGGAAGTCCGGCGGCGACTGGGGGTCCACTGTGGTCGCGAACGCCGCCTCGTCACCGGCCCGGACTGCGGCGGCCCGCCGCTCCAGCAGGTCCCGCACCGCCGCGTCCGGCGTCGCCGGCACGGCGAAGCCGGCGCGCACCGGCGCGGTGCGCGGAAGGTCCGGCAACGGCAGCGGAATCGTGGAAACCCCGGCCAGCACGGCGCCGGCGGCGACTACCGCCAGCCACGCCCGAAACACCCCCGGTGCATGCACGGGGCGCATGGTATTCCCGATCACATCGGCGACCCGCCGGGGTCCCCCGACATGCTTTCGGGGCCGGCACCTGGTGGCGCCGGCCCCGAATGCGGAACGTCAGCTCAGCCCGCGACGCGACGGATCGCCGTCACCGGACCGATCTTCTTGTAGTCGGTCACCTTGACGACGTCGCCCTCGGTCGGGGCGTGCACCGCCTTGCCGTTGCCGATGTACATGGAGACGTGGCTGACCGGGCTGTAGTAGAAGATCAGGTCGCCCGGCTTGAGGTCGCCGGCCGACACGCTGCGGCCCTGGGTGACCTGGGTCTTGGTCGAGCCGCCGATGGTCACGCCGGCCTGCTTGTAGGCCCAGTAGGTCAGCCCGGAGCAGTCGAAGTCCGACGGCCCCTTGGCGCCCCACACGTAGTCGGAGCCCTGCTTGCCCAGCGCGGCGTTGACCGCCTGGACCGCCGCACCGGCACCGGCGATCGAACCGACACCGGTGTCGCCGTCGGACCTCAGCGAGGCTTGGTCCGCACCGCTGAGCTGGTTGTAGCGCTGCCTGGCCTTGGCGATCTGGTCGTTCATCGCCTTGGTCTTCTGGTCCAGCTCGCCGGCGATGCGCGCGGCATCGGCCTCGGCCTGCACGGCGCGGTTGCGGGCGTCCTGCGCGGCGCGCTCGGCGGTCTCCGCCTGCTGCCGGGCCGTGGACAGCGCCTTGACCGCGTCGTTGTTGTCCTTGGCCAGCGCGTCCAGCGCGGACGCGCGGTTGAGGAAGTCTTCCGGGGTCTCGCTCACCAGCAGCGCCGACAGCTTGTTCAGCCGGGCACCCTGGTAGGACGCGTGGGTGAGCTGGTCGACCTGGCCGCGGAACCGCTCTTCCTCGGCGCGGGCCTGGTTGGCGACCTGCTCGGCCTGGCCGGCCTCCTGGTTCGCCCGATCCAGCTCCGCCTTCTTGGCGTCGTGGTCGTCTTCGGCCTTCTTCGCTTCTTCGGTGAGCTGCTCGGCCTGGTGCTGGAGTTCCTGCACCTGCTTCGCCGCGTCCGACGCGTTGTTCGGGAGTTGTGGGTCTGCGAGCGCCGGCCCGGAGGTCATGCCAACGACGGCTGCGACCGCGGTTGCGGCCAGGGCACCTCGCAAAGAGCGCTTAAGTCGGTGCGACTCCACGTCGCGCACTGCTCCTTCTGCTTCGCCCGCTTACCGGTCGGTTGCCCCCTGCCCGACACGGCCCGACTCCCCGACAAGCCGGTTCAACGGTGCCCCGCGGGCCGCCCGGTCTGGGCAACTGATCGCCACGAGGTCCCGAGTAGGTTACGAAAGGTGAGCCGCAAGGTCCAGAAGTGGGTCCAAAAATTTGTGCCTTCGTGCACAAGACCTCTAACGGACGAGAGTCATGCGCTCACGGTGACGGATCATGCAGGCCGGTCACCTGGAATTGTTGTATTCGAACCCACTCGATCGAGAGACGCACGACACGCTGGTGATCGGGTATGACATCGGCCACGTGCCCGCGAATCGCCAGGCGGTCGATTGCGTCGGCAAGCTGCTAGACGCGGTTGAGCCGGGCCAGCAACATCGCGGACGAAACGGCGTAGGCGCCGCGCCGGCGGACCGAGGTGACCACGGCCCGGTCCGAGGTCGCGACCACCACCTGCCGCCCCTTCGGCTCGGCGGAAACGAGGTCCCGGATCACGTCGTCGGCCTGCACTCCGGGCTCGCTGAACAGCACCCGGACCCCGCGCGGGCCGGCGGTCGGCACCGCCAGCACGTCGGCGCCGTCGAAGACGACGGTGACCTCGGCGCCGGTCCGCGCCGACAACGCGGCGAGCTGGTGCGCCAACCGGTCCCGCTGATCGGACAGCGGCAACTCCGGGTACCCGGTCTTGGTCACGTTGTAGCCGTCGACGATCAGGTGCACGGCGGGCAGCGCCAGCAACCGGTCCAGCGCGGCGACGTCCGGCACCTCACCGGTCGCGCCGGAATGCGCCCTGACGCGCTGCACGACGTCCGCGGGCCGAGGCCCGCTCCCGCTCGCCCCCAGCTCGCGCCTCAGGCCGCCTACGGCGCCCTCCAGCGTCTCCAGCAGCAGCGCCAACCGCACCTCGTCGCCCTGACGGGCTTCTCGGGCGGACTGCCGCGCCACCTCGACCTCGGAGCTCGCGCGCTCCGCGCGCCGCCGCTCGTCCTGCGCTCGCGTCCGCTCGCGGTCGCGCTCCGCGGCGATCTCCTCGATCTCCGCCTCGTGCTCCGCACGGATCTTCTCCAGCTCGCCGCGCGCGTGCTCCGCGGCGTCCTTGGCTTCCTTGAGCCGCACGCCCTGCTCGCGCAGGCGCTTGCGCAGCCGATCCGCCTCCGAGCTGTTCTCGTCGCCTACGCGCTCGGCAGCGTGCTTGGCCTCGGCGAGCTCTCCGCGCAGGCGCTCGACGTCGGCGGTCAGCCGCTCGACCCGCGCCGTCGCGGAGTCGCGCTCGCCGCGCAGTTGGCCCTGCTCCGCGCGGAACGCGATCAGTTCCACGTAGTGCGGCGCGATCGGCGAGCCGAGCAGCACGGCGGCCGCGGCGACCACGACCGGATCGGGGGCGTCCAGGGCGAGCGCCTCCGGGCGGTGGTTGCCGCACCAGTCCACGACCGCGGTGCGGAACACCCCGGAGTCGCGCAGCGCCGCGATCAGCGCCGGCTGGCCGAGCTTGGCCCGCTTGGCCGGCGCGAAGCGGACCACCGGGCGGAGCTGGGCCGGCACGTCCGACGCGCGCATCTCGCCCAGCGAGCAGGCCGCGAGTTCCGCCAGCCGCAGGCGCAGCGGACCGGGCAGCGCGTCCCAGTCGACGGGCGGGCCACCGCCGGCCTGCTGTGCACTGTCCACAGCAGACTCGTCGGGCGTTGGGGCGTCGGTTGCCCCTGGCTTCGGCGGTACCACCCCCACAGGCTAATGGCCCAGGTCCCAGAACCCCGCATCCACCGGGCCTGTCGGTAGCGGGACGTAACGTGATCGCCGATGTCCGCGCACCCGCAACTGTCCTTCGACGAGCTGCTCACCGCCGAGGAAGTCCCGCTGCACGAGGTGACTTTCGTCGTCGTCGACCTGGAGACCACCGGCGGTGACCGCAACGAGGACGCGGTGACCGAGATCGGCGCCGTCAAGGTCCGCGGCGGCGAAGTGCTCGGCGAGTTCGCCACGCTGGTCAACCCGGAGCGCGGCATCCCGCCCGCAGTAGTGTCGATCACCGGCATCACCGAGGCGATGGTGGTCGAAGCGCCCCGCTTCGACACGGTGCTGCCCGCCTTCCTCGAGTTCAGCAGCGGCAGCGTGCTGGTGGCCCACAACGCGCCGTTCGACATCGGGTTCCTCCGCGCCAACTGCGAGCGGCTCGGGCTGCGGTGGCCCAAGCCGCAGGTGGTGGACACCGTGCGGCTGTCCCGCCGGGTGCTGACCAGGGACGAGACGCCCAACCACAAGCTCGGCACCCTCGCCCGGGTGCTCAACGCCCGCACCGTTCCGGTGCACCGCGCGCTGGACGACGCGCGCGCCACCGTGGACGTGCTGCACGCCCTGCTGGAGCGAGTGGGCCCGCTCGGGGTGCGAACGCTGGAGGACCTGCTCGGTCATCTGCCCGACGTCGCGCCGCAGCAGCGGCGAAAGCGCGGCCTCGCCGACGGGCTGCCGAACTCGCCGGGCGTCTACCTCTTCCGCGGGCCGAAGGACGAGGTGCTCTACGTGGGCACGGCGACCGACCTGCGGCGGCGGGTCCGGCAGTACTTCACCGCCGGAGAGCGGCGCAGCCGCGTCAAGGAGATGGTGCTGATCTCCGAGCGGGTCGATCACGTGGAGTGCGCTCACCCGCTGGAGGCCGAGGTGCGGGAGCTGCGGCTGCTGGCCGCGCATCAGCCCCGCTACAACCGGCGGTCGAAGTTCCCGCAGCGGGCCTGGTGGGTGGTGCTGACCGACGAACCGTTCCCCCGCCTGTCGGTGGTGCGCGTCCCGAAACCCGATGCGCTGGGGCCGTTCGGCTCCCGCCAGGCGGCGGCCGCCGCCGTCGAGGCGCTGCAATCCGCCGTGCCGGTGCGCCGGTGCACTGAACGCATCTCGGCGCGCGACCCCAGCGGCCGCCCGTGCGCCCTGTACGAGCTGGGGCGCTGCGGAGCGCCTTGCGCGGGGCGGCAGAGCGCCGCCGAGTACGAGCCCGCGGTCATCTCCATCCAGGACGTCATCCGCGGCCGCAGCTCCGATCTGCTGGAGCAGCTGCGGGGCGAGCTCGACCGGCTGTCCGAGGCACAGCGCTTCGAAGACGCCGCCGTGCACCGCGACCAGCTGGCCGCGCTCGTGCGGTCGTTGGACCGCGGGCAGCGGCTGGCCGCCCTGACCGGCGTACCCGAGCTCGTGGCGGCCCGGCCGGACGGCCGCGGCGGCTGGCACCTGTCGGTGATCCGGCACGGGCGGCTCGCGGCCGCGGGCAACGCGCGGCGCGGCGTCCCGCCGATGCCGATCGTGGACCTGCTGCAGGCATCGGCGGAGACCGTCATCCCCGGCGCCGGGCCGCTGCACGGCACGACCGCCGACGAGGCTCGCGTCGTCTACCGCTGGCTGACCACCGGGGGCACCCGCATGGTCCGCTGCAGCATCCCGTGGGCCGAACCGGCCGGTGCCGCCGGCTCCTGGCGCACCTGGCTGGAGAAGGCCACCACCGGCCGGACCCCCTACGCCGCCATCGACTGAACGTTTCCGGCTGCATGCGTGGCCTACTGCGACTTCCGCCTCACCCGGTCATGTCCAGGGCGGCGATCACCTTCGTCGGCCGGATGCGGACCACCAGCTCGCCGGGCACCCCGTTGCGGCGGCCGAACTCCTCCGCCCGGTCCCGCCCCATGTAGCGGCCGCCGATCTCGGTCGCCGTCCGCAGCAGCTCGCCGGGCTCCTCTGACGTCACCGCGACGCCCTGCACCTGCACGAAGGCGTAAGGCGGCTCGGGCAGGTCGACGCACAGCACGAGCCGGGGATCGCGGGCGATCGCACGGCCCTTCGCGGTGTCCTTGCCGGTGTTGAACACCACCTCGTCGCCGTCCAGCACGAACCACACCGGTGCGACCAGCGGTCGCCCATCGCCGGCGGTGAAGCCGAGCTTGCCGGTGCGGGTGCCCGCTTCGAGGAAGGCGCGGATTTCTGGATCCTTGATCGTTGCCACGCCGGAGAACGTAGTCGCCTCTAGCCCGCCGCGCCCCCGGAAACGACGAGGCCCGGCACCCTCTCGGGTACCGGGCCTCGCTCGTACTCGCCTTACTCGGTGGGCTGCTGCGGCTTGCCGGCCGTCAGCTCGCGCTCCGCGTCGCGGGCCACGTCGTCGTGCCGAGCGCGCTCCAGCGCTGCGGTCTCCTCGGACGGGTCCGGGCTGAGCAGGCTGCCCTTCACCGGGTGGCCGGCCGCGCCGAGCTTGTTCATCTTCTTCGGCACCGGAGCGCCCTGGTAGGGCAGCGCCTCCGGGTGACCGTGGTCGTCCACCGGGCCCAGCGGCTGGTGGACCTCGATGAACTCGCCGTGCGGCAGGCGCTTGATGATGCCCGTCTCGACGCCGTGGTCCAGCACCTCGCGGTCGCTGTGCTGCAAGCCCAGGCAGACCCGGTAGGTGATGTAGTACGCCAGCGGCGGGAGCACCAGCAGGCCGATGCGGCCGGCCCAGGTCATCGCGTTCAGCGAGATGTTGAACTGGAACGCGACGATGTCGTTCGCACCCGAGATCATCAGCACGCCGAACAGCGTCAGCGCCATCATGCCGAGGCTGGTGCGGACCGGCGCGTCACGCGGCCGCTGGAGCAGGTTGTGGTGCGCGTTGTCCTTGCTGAGCTTGCGCTCGATCATCGGGTAGGCCATCAGCAGCGTGAACAGGATGCCCATGCCGATGACACCAGCGAAGAACACCGGCGGAACCGTGTACGGCCCGAGGTAGAGCTCCCACGCGGGCCAGATCCGCAGGATGCCGTCCGCCCAGATCAGGTACCAGTCGGGCTGCGAGGCCGCCGACACCTGCGAGGCGTTGTACGGGCCGATGTTCCAGACCGGGTTGATCTGGAAGACGCCGGCCAGGATCGCGCAGACGCCGGTGACCAGCGCGAAGAACGCACCGCCCTTGAGCGCGAAGGTCGGCATGATCCGGACGCCGACGACGTTGTTCTCCTTGCGCCGCACGCCGGGGAACTGGGTGTGCTTCTGGTACCAGACCAGCGCCAGGTGCACCGCGACCAGGCCGAGCATGACGCCCGGGATCACCAGCACGTGCAGCACGTACAACCGCGGGATGATCTCCGTGCCCGGGAACTCACCGCCGAACAGCGCCCAGTGGATCCAGGTGCCGAGCACCGGGATCGACAGCACGATGCCGGAAAGGGTCGCCCGGATACCGGTGCCGGAGAGCAGGTCGTCCGGCAGCGAGTAGCCGAAGAAGCCCTCGAACATGCCCAGCATGAACAGCAGGGCACCGATGGTCCAGTTGCTCTCGCGCGGGCGGCGGAACGCACCGGTGAAGAACACCCGGAACATGTGCGCCGCCATCGCCGCGACGAACAGCAGCGCCGCCCAGTGGTGCAGCTGGCGGATGAACAGGCCGCCGCGCACCTCGAACGAGATGTTCAGCGTCGTCTCCATCGCCCGCGACATCGGGACGCCCTGGAGGTTCTGGTAGACGCCGTTGTAGACGACCTCCTCCATGGAGGGGTCGAAGAACAGCGTCAGGTAGACGCCCGTCACGATCAGGATGATGAACGTGTAGAGCGCGATCTCCCCGAGCAGGAACGACCAGTGCGTGGGGAAGACCTTGTTGAGCTGCCGCCGCATGCCCTTGGCCAGCTGGAACCGCGAGTCGAGCTCGTCGGCCGCCGTGGCCACCTTGCGGTACGCAGCGCTCTCCGACTTCGTCGGTCGAGTGATCGAACTCATGCGTTACGCTCCCAGTATGCCGGGCCGACCGGTTCGATGAAGTCGCCCTTGGCCACGAAATAGCCCTCTTCGTCCACCGCGATCGGCAGCTGGGGCAGTGCCCGGGTGGCCGGACCGAACACCGGTTTGGCGTAGGTGTTGACCACGTCGAACTGCGACTGGTGGCACGGGCAGAGCAGGCGCCCGGTCTGCTGCTCGAACAGCGAGGTCGGGCAGCCGACGTGGGTGCAGATCTTCGAGTAGGCGTAGTAGTCGCCGTAGTTGAAGTCTTCCTGCCCCTTGCGCTTGACCGGCTGGCTGCCGGGGCGAAGCCGGATCAGCATGACCGGCGCGTCGCCCTTCTTCATCGAGGCCTCGAGCTCGTGCTCGTCGTGCCGCATGGACTCGCGGAACGGGAAGACGGTCTCGAAGCCACCCGCGTCGATGTCCTCCGGCCGCAGCAGGGAGATCTCGTGCGGGTTGCCGGTGTTGCGGCGCAGGTAGGTCTTCTCGCCGTTCTCCGACAGCCACTCGGTGTGCTGCAGCGACTCCGGGCCCTCGGTCGCCCACGGGTTGCGGACCAGGCCGCCGATCGCGAACACGCCCGCGCCGACGCCGAACGCACCGGCGCCGAAGCCCGCGGTGCGGCGGATCATCGACCGGCGGGAGATGCCGCTGCGGACGCCCGAGTCGGCGAGCAGCGCGGCGGTGGTCTGCCGGTCGACCTCGTCGGAGCCGTGACCGTCGTGCCGCTGCTGGACGGCGACCTCGTGCGGGATGAACTTCTTCTGGTACTGCACGACGCCGATGCCGACGGCCAGGATCGACAGGCCGAAGAAGAAACCGATCAGCGGGTTGTACAGCGAGTAGATGAAGTGCGCGCGCTCGTCCGACGGCGGCTGGTAGCTCCACGGCCAGAACACGAAGACCGCGATGAACGCCAGCGCCGACAGCCCGGCGAGGGTGAACCAGGCGGCGACCGCGCGCTCCGCGCGGCGCTCGGCCCGGGTCCCCTGGACGGGGAAGTTGTCCCGGTACTCGACGAGCTCGACGTCGTCGAGCGCCAAGCCCAGCCGGACCTTCTCGTCGCGGCTCATCTCGGCCAGTTCGGCCTCTGTGTATTCCTTCTTCTGCTCACTCATGCCCTGGCTCCGATCCACAGGGTGAGGCCGATCAGCGCGCCGAGCCCGACCACCCAGGCGATGACGCCTTCCGGCCCTGGCCCGTAGCCGCCCAGGTCGTTGCCACCCGGGTTGTTGTTTCCGTCGGTGACCGACTTGATGTAGCCGATGATGTCCTGCTTCTCCTCCGGCGTGAGCTGCCGGTCCGAGAACTTCGGCATGTTCTGCGGGCCGGTGAGCATCGCCTCGTAGATCTCGCGCTCGGTGGCCTCGTGGAGGTTCGGCGCGAACTTGCCGGAGGACATCGCGATGCCGCGCCCGGTGAAGTTGTGGCAGGACGCGCAGTTGAGCCGGTAGAGCTCGCCGCCGCGCGCGGTGTTGCTGCCCTGCAGAGCCTCGCCCGTCTGCTTCGGCGACTCCGGCCCACCGCCGTAGGTCTGCACGTAGGCGGCGAGCGCGTCGATCTCTTCCGGGTTGAACTTCGGCGGCTTGCGCGTCGCCTGCGCTTCCTGGCGGACCATCGGCATCCGGCCGGAGGCGACCTGGAAGTGCACGGCGGCCTCGCCGACGCCGACCAGGCTCGGGCCGCGGTCCTGGACGCCCTGCAGGTTCGAGCCGTGGCAGGAGATGCAGGCGTTGTTGTAGAGCTGCTCGCCCTGCCTCACCAGAGCCGGGTCCGCGGCGGCGTGCGCGGTCTGCGGCTCGGGAGTCACGACGGTGTACAGCCCACCGGCACCCACCAGCGCGATGCCCAGCGCCAGTACACCGGAGATCCGCCGCTTAAGCTTCGAGCCCGCGCGGTTCCGTTTCTTGTTGGTGGTCATGAGAGCGGCAACCCTTGCTGTCCGGTTCGGGGTGTTCGGTTTCGACCTCGTTCGAGAAGCCGATCACAGGGACCTTGCTTCATGGGCCAAGGACCCTGCTTCATCCATCAGGGGACGAGGTAGATCACGGCGAACAGCCCGATCCACACGATGTCCACGAAGTGCCAGTAGTAAGACACCACGATGGCCGCGATGGCCTGGGCCGGCGTGAACTTGCTGAGCTTCGTCCGGATGATCAGGAAGACGAAGGCGATCAACCCACCGATGACGTGCAGACCGTGGAAGCCGGTCGTCATGTAGAAGACCGTGCCGTAGGCCGAGGACGCGATCGTGGTCCCGTGCTCGACGAGCTGCGAGTACTCGTAGCCCTGCCCGAAGACGAAGATCGCACCCATGATCAGGGTGATCACGTACCACCGGCGGAGGCCGAAGACGTCACCCCGCTCCGCCGCGAACACGCCCCACTGACAGGTGAACGAGGACGCCACCAGGATGATCGTGAACGGGAGGGCCAACGGGAGGTTCAGGTGAGTGGGCGCTGGTGGCCACGCGCCCTCGTTCTGCGCCTTCACCGTGAAGAACATGGCGAAGAGCCCAGCGAAGAACATCAGCTCGCTGGCCAACCAAACGATGGTGCCTACGCTGACCATGTTCGGCCGGTTCAGCGAATGCACGCGTTGACTGATTGAGGGCGCTGCCGTTGTCACGCGACGCATTATGTCTTGCACGTTTTCCCCTCGCGCCCTCGGGTCCGGCCGTCCGCCGGAGGGTGATCGGATTGCAACCCGGAGGTAACGCACCGTGAAAGGCATCCGCGCGAGCTGGTCGGCCTTCAAAGCGGGCCGCCGCGCCCGGAACAGGCCCGTGATCAGCATCGACGACCCCGGCCTGGAGATCGTCGTGACCGCGTTCGACGAAACCGAGGCGGCCTCGGCCGTCCTCGCGCGGTCGGCCCGCTGGCACCCCGGACTACCTGCGGTGTTGCGCCACCACCTGGCCCTCCCGGCTCACTCGATCGAGTCGGCAGGGGCCCTGCTGGACGCCGACGGCTGGTCCGTTCGCCCTGGTGGGCGCGGTGAAGAGCACGCGGCGCCGGGCCTGACCGCACTGATCGCGCTCCGTGTCCAGCAACTCGATGCGTTGCATTGCTCACAGGAGAGCTCCCGGATGGCCGGTCTCGCCCAGCGGCACGGCGGCGAATCCTTCGGCTGGGACGCGCTGCAACCCGCCGCGGACCGGCCGGGCAGATCGACTTCCGGTTGATCGATTTGCCCGGGCGGCTACTGTTCGCCCCGGTCGGGCCGATAGCATCCGACGGACCCATCCTGCGCCGACCAGCGAGGAGCTAGTGATGAGCACACCGACCACGAACGTTCTCGTGTTCAGCCATCGCCCCGAGGTCCGGGAGGCGATCATCACAGCGATCGGGCGCCGCCCGGCCCCGGATCTCGCGCGGCTGCACTACGTCGAGGCCGGCACCGTCGCGGACGTGCTCAGCGAGGTCGACGCGGGACGCGTGGACCTGGTGATCCTGGACGGCGAGGCGCAGCCGACCGGCGGCATGGGCGTGTCGCGGCAGCTGAAGAACGAGATCGAGCAGTGCCCGCCGGTGGTGGTCGCGGTGCGCCGCAAGGACGACCGATGGCTGGCGACCTGGTCCCAGGCCGACGCGGTCCTGGTGCACCCGCTGGACCCGCTCGCCGCCGCGGAGACGGTCGCGGAGGTCCTGCGCTCGCAGGGCAAGCCGGTACCCGCCTGACCGCGCGTTGCGGGATGATTTGCACAGCGGCGCGGCCACCCGGGCGGGAGGCATCGTCGCTGCGGGGCGCGCGGCCCCGGGCCGCCGCTCGCTGAAGACCCGCTCGCTGAAGACGGAGTGAAGAACGTGGGAACCAAGGCGGGAAACTGGGCGGGACTGCTGGGCAGCCTCGTCGCGGGTGAGGATCTCTCCGCGGAGGACACCGCCTGGGCGATGGACCTGATCATGTCCGGCGAGGCCAGCCCGGCGCGGATCGCGGCCTTCGTGGTCGCATTGCGGGCCAAGGGCGAGACGCCCGCCGAGGTCCGCGGCATGGCCGACGCCATGCTCGCGCACGCCCGGCCCCTGGAGATCACGCAGCGCGCGGTGGACATCGTCGGCACCGGCGGCGACCGCACCGGCAGCGTGAACATCTCCACGATGGCCGCGATCGTGCTCGCCGCCTCCGGCGTCACCGTGGTCAAGCACGGCAACCGGGCCGCCTCGTCGAAGTGCGGCACGGCGGACGTGCTGGAGGAGCTCGGCGTCGCCATCGACCTGGTGCCCGAGGGCGTGCGGCGCTGCATCGACGAGGTCGGCATCGGCTTCTGCTTCGCGCCGGTGTTCCACCCGGCGTTCAAGTACGCGGGCGGGCCTCGCCGCGAGATCGGCATCCCGACGGCGTTCAACGTGCTCGGGCCGCTGACCAACCCGGGGCGGCCGGCGGCCGGCCTGATCGGCTGCGCCGACCAGCGGATGGCGCCGGTGGTGGCCGAGGTGTTCGCCGCCCGCGGCAATTCCGCGCTGGTGGTGCGCGGCGACGACGGCATGGACGAGATCACCACCACGGCCACCAGCACGGTGTGGGCGGTGCACGACGGCACGGTCCGCGAGGACCGGCTCGACCCGCGCGACTTCGGCATCGCCCTCAGCCGCCCGGAGGACCTGCAGGGCGGTGACGCGGTGGTCAACGCGAAGGCGGTTCGCGACCTCCTGGCGGGCGCCAAGGGCCCGGTGCGGGACGCTGTGCTGCTCAACGCGGCCGGCGCGGCCGTCGCCTACGACGGTCCGGGAACGGATCTCAGCGGCCAGCTCAGCGCCGGTTTGGAGCGCGTCGCGAACGCGATCGATTCCGGTGCCGCCGCGGACCTCCTCGACCGCTGGGCGGCCCGCTCCAGCGCTCTCCGCGCCCAGCTCGGCGCCTGATCCGGCGCCTGCGACCGACGCACAGTTTCAATTGAGCCTTTTTCATCCTGGTCGACCCGCAGCCGCGAGCCGCAACGCCGCACGTCGATGAGGTGTCGCATGCGCCGCAGGCGCATAGCCCACCGCCGCAACTGGCACCGCCGCGGGTTCTCAGAGGTTTCCTGGCGAGGACGGCCCCTCCGCCGTGTATTGGGCATACATCAGGAGGGGCACCCACAGACCAGGGAGCCTCTGAGGTTCCGCCACCCGCACCGCCACGCAAATTGAGGTTGGAAAAACCTCATTGAGGTCGTGCCACCACCTAGGTGGACCACGGTTTCAATTGAAACTGTGGGATCACTGGTCTTCGAGGCCGATGGAGAACGCGGCCTCGGTGTCCTTGCGGGAGTAGGAGCGGAACGCGATGTGGGTGTCGGTGCCCAGGACACCCTCGACCTTGTTGATCCGGCCCGGCACGATCTCGGCCAGGTCCTCGTGGCGGGACACCCGCAGCATCGCGATCAGGTCGACGTCGCCCGCGCAGGAGTAGACCTCGTCCACGCCGTCGAGGTCGGCGATCTCCTGGGCCGCCTCGGTCAGGCGGTCGGCGGCGGTCTGGATCAGCACGATCGCGGTGATCACGGCAAAAACCTCCTGCTGCGGGTTCGCGGCCTCGAAGGGCGCTGGAAAAGATCCTATCGGGTTGTTCCGGGATGCGGCGTCAGCCGCATGCGGTGCGGGACTCGGCTCGCACCGCCACGCAGGCCGATCGACGAAATCGCCCCTGAACCGGCGCAGGCCCCCGGGTCCGGTGGACTCGGGGGCCTGCGATCGGTGCGGTCGTCAGTGGTCGCTCTGGCCGGTGTGGTACTCGAACACCAGGCCGGCGACCATGATCAGCACGAAGCCGACGGCGATGACGATCATCCACACGTGGAAGAACGCCAGGGCGAGGCCGGCGAAGGCGGCGGAGGCCGCCAGGCCCACCGGCCAGTAGCTACCCGGGCTGAAGAAGCCCAGCTCGCCGGCGCCGTCGCTGATCTCGGCGTCGGGGTTGTCCTCCGGCCGGTCCTCGATGCGGCGAGCCACGAACGAGAAGTAGCTGCCGATGATCAGGGACAGGCCACCGACCAGGATCAGCGCCACGGTGCCGACCGGCTCCTTGGCCCAGACCCCGTACACGATCGCGGACAGGAAGAAGAAGATGGTGATGTAGTTGAAGATCTTGGATTCGACCTTCATGGAGTCCTCGCTCTCACGCCGTACGCCCTGCCGAGGGCACTCCTACTTGGCCCCGACCTGACCGGACGGCACGCCGCCGGTGCGCTCGGTGTTGAACGGAACGCCGGTCACCGCGTGCGGGGTGCACAGCTCGCCGCAGTTCATGGAGCCGAGCGCCTCGGCGGCGGTGTACGGCTGGCCGGTCTGCGGGTTGACCTGCGTCCGCAGCTGCATGTACCGGTCGAACTTGTCCTGGGACAGCGCCCGCACCTCGAAGTTCATCATCGAGTGGTACGTGCCGCACAGCTCCGCGCACCGGCCGACGAAGGAACCTTCGCGGTTGACGGTGTTCTGGAAGATGTTGTCCTGGTTGTTCTTGTCCGGGTACGGGAAGGTGTCCCGCTTGAAGTGCCACTCCGGAACGAAGAACGAGTGGATCACGTCGGTCGCGGAGATGCTGTACTCGACCCGCTCGTCGACCGGGACGACCAGCAGCGGGATCTCGCTGCTGCTGCCGATGGTGCGCACCGGCTGCCCGTCCGGGGTCTTGTACTCCGGGTAGTTGAACTCCCAGTTCCACTGGAACGCGACCACGTTCACCCGCTGGTCCGGGTTGGCCGGCTTGGCCAGCACCGTGTTCTGGGTGACCGCCGTGAAGTAGAACAGCACGACGACCATCACGAACGGGATCGCCGTGTAGATCAGCTCGAGCGGCAGGTTGTACTGGAACTGCCGAGGGAGCTCCTCGTCGTTCTTCTTCTTGCGGTGGAAGGCGACTGTCCAGAAGATCAGCGCCCACACCATCACACCGACCGCGAGTGCCGCGATTACCGACCAAGTCCACAGGTTCCGCATCGCCTCGGCCTGCGGGGTGACACCCTCTGGCCAGCCGAACCGCAGGACCTCGTCGGTCGTGCAGCCCGTGGCCGCGACACCAACCAGGCCGATCAGACCAGCGACCTTGACCAGCCGTGGCACTCGGGTCCCCTCCTTCAGGCCCACTGCGCGACGCCTCCTCGTGCAAAGCTCTCCACTGCGGCCTGGTGATCGCGGCCTCGTCCTGAGACGACACCGGGGATCTGCCGCCGGAATCCTGCGCAGAGCCTAGCCCAGGTGTAGCCGCGATACTGCTCCGGGGGCGTAGATCGCCCCCAGGCGTCCGGACGCGGCCTCCGCGGGCCCCCGCGCGTGCAGCGCGCGGCCGGACGGACGGCATACTGGGGCGAGCTGTGGGGGGCTGAAGACGACACCGCCGATTCGAAGAGGTGCACCAGACGCGTGTGCGGCCTGCTTGGACTCATTTGTCCCACCGAAGAGAACGCCGGCTTCGCCGTTAACGCGGTGGCCAATGCGCTGCCGTGTCAACGACACCGGGGCCCGGACGAAAGCGACACTTGGCACGGCGGCGAGGTGGTCTTCGGCTTCAACCGGCTGTCGATCATCGACCTGGAGCATTCGCACCAGCCGCTGACCTGGGGCCCGCCGGAGACCCCGCAGCGCTACACCATCAACTTCAACGGTGAGATCTACAACTACCTGGAGCTGCGCGCCGAGCTGATCGAGCGGTTCGGGGCCCGGTTCAGCACCGACGGCGACACCGAGGTGATCGTCGCCGCGTACCACTACCTCGGCACCTCGGTGGTCGGCCGGCTGCGCGGCATGTTCGCGTTCCTCATCTGGGACAACGAGCGCAAGGTGGTCTTCGGGGCGCGCGACCCGTTCGGCATCAAGCCGCTGTTCTACGCGGCCGGGCCGGGTGGCGTGGCGTTCGCCAGCGAGAAGAAGAGCCTGCTGAGCCTGGCCAGCACGCTCCGGATCGCCGAGGAGCTGGACCACAAGGCGCTGCAGCACTACATGGTGCTGCAGTACGTGCCGGAGCCGGAGACGCTGCACCGGCAGATCCGCCGCATCGAGTCGGGCACCTCGTTCACCGTGTCCCCGGGCGGGCAGCTGGTCACCGAGCGGTACTTCCAGCCGAACTTCCAGTCCCGGCCGGTCAACACCGACGCCGACGCGCGGCGCCTGCACGACGAAATCGTCAACGTGATGCGCGACTCCGTCGCCAAGCACATGCGCGCGGACGTCACCGTCGGCTCGTTCCTCTCCGGCGGCATCGACTCCACGGCCATCGCGGCGCTGGCCAAGGAGCACAACCCGAACCTGATCACCTTCACCACCGGCTTCGAGCGGCAGGGCTACTCGGAGGTGGACGTGGCCGCCGAGTCGGCCGCGGCGATCGGCGTCAAGCACGTGGTCCGCACCGTCTCCGCCGAGGAGATGATGGAGACGCTGCCGCTGATCATCTGGTACCTCGACGACCCGGTGGCCGACCCGGCGCTGGTGCCGCTGTGGTTCATCGCCCGGGAGGCGCGCCAGCACGTCAAGGTGGTGCTCTCCGGCGAGGGCGCCGACGAGCTGTTCGGCGGCTACACGATCTACCGCGAGCCGCTGTCGCTGGCGCCGTTCGAGAAGGTTCCGGGCGCGCTGCGCAAGGCGATGGGCAGGGTCTCCACCGCCATCCCGGAGGGCGTGCGCGGCAAGGACCTGCTGCGTCGCGGCGCGCTGAGCCTGGAGGAGCGCTACTACGGCAACGCGCGCATCTTCCGCGACGATCAGCTCCGCAACGTGATGCGCAGCTTCGACCCGGGCGTGTCGCACAAGGACGTCACGGCCGGCCCGTACCGGCAGTCGGCGGGCTGGGACCCGGTGACGCGGATGCAGCACGTGGACCTGTTCACCTGGCTGCGCGGCGACATCCTGGTCAAGGCCGACAAGATGACGATGGCCAACTCGCTGGAGCTGCGGGTGCCTTTCCTGGACCCGGAGGTGTTCCGGGTCGCCAGCACCATCCCGCTGGAGCAGAAGATCACCCGGGAGACCACGAAGTACGCGCTGCGCCAGGCGATGTACCAGGTGGTGCCCGCGCACGTGATCAACCGGCGCAAGCTCGGCTTCCCGGTGCCGATCAAGCACTGGCTGCGCGACGAGATGCACGACTGGGCGCGCAACATCATCCAGCAGTCGCAGACCGACCACCTGCTCGACCGCACGGCGGTGCTGCAGCTGCTGGAGGAGCACCGCTCCGGGGTGCTGGACCACAGCCGCCGCCTGTGGGCGCTGCTGGTGTTCATGCTCTGGCACGGGATCTTCATCGAGGGACGCCTGTCCCCCGAGGTCCCGGAGCCCCACTACCCGGTCCGCCTCTGACGGTTTCCGGCAGCGAACGGCCCGTTCACCTCACCTATCGAGGCGAACGGGCCGTTCGCTTTCGGTCGGCCCGGATGAACGTTCCGCCCGATCGGGGTTCGTGAGCACTTTGGATCGCCATAGCGGCCCAAAGTGCTCACGAGCCCGTGCGCTGCCGGTCAGCCGCAGTGTTCGAAAGGACTGGTGTAGGACTTGTCACCCACCGAGCCGCCCCACTTGACGCAGGTCGTGCCCGCCTCCTGGCGGACCGGGCCCGCGTAGTACGTGAAGTTGCCGGAGTCGGTCACCCGGGTCTTCCCCTGCACCTCGAGGAACGCCGCCGTCGGCGAGGCGGTGCCGAGCGAGGTCGCCTTCAGCGTCACGACGCAGTTGTTCTTGTTCGAGGCGTTGTAGAGCAGGTAGACCGTGCCCGCGCCGGACAGGCCCGCCTCGTCGATCACGCTGTAGCCGGACCCGCACACCTCGGTCGGCGAGTGGGGGTTGCCGTTGCAGTTGTTCTTGCTGGTGAACGACGTGTGGCCGTAGTAGGGCACCGCGACGCCGTTGAGCTTGGCCTTGACCACGGCGCCGTTGAGCCGCTGTTCGTAGTGCAGGTGGGGGCCGGTGACGCCGCCGGTGGCGCCCGCCGTGCCGATCTTCGTGCCGAGGCTCACCTTCTGCCCCACCGACACGCTCTGGGTGGACAGGTGGGCGTAGCGGGTCCGCCAGCCGCTGCCGTGGTCGATCTCGATCCAGCGGCCGTAGCTGACGTTGCCCTCGTTCGCCACCCGGGTCACGGTGCCGGCCGCCGAGGCCAGCACCGGCATCCCGGTGATGCCGGACTTCTGGAAGTCCACCGAGTACTGCGGGTTGTGACCGCTGAAGGTCGCGGCCGTCAGGGTCTGCCCGCACTGGAATGGGACCTGGAAGTTCGGTGCGGCGGACGCGGGCGCCTGCCCGAACCCGACCACGCCGAGCGCGGCGAGCACCACCGCCGCCAGGCCCGTGCCTAATCGTCGAAACATGAACCACCTCCTGTACCAGGGGGATTCATGCGATCACGGCGGGTCGGGCAAGAACAGACCTGTTAGGAGGATTCGTGGTTAATCCTTCCCGTCGTCAGCCAGATCGCGGTGTCGGCTGGCAGCGTCCCGCTCCAGTCGGCCGCGCCGTCGCTGCGCAGCAGCAGGTCTCCCGGCAGGTCCAGCTCGACGGGCGAGGCGCCGAAGTTCACCGCGCACGCGAAGTCCGGTTCCCGGCGGAAGATCAGCACGTCTTCCGGCGCGTCGAGCCACTGCAGGGTGCCGTCGCCGAGCGCCGGATTCCCGCGCCGCAGGGCCAAGGCTTCGCGGTAGGTCCGCAGCACCGAGCCGTCGCGGACGTCCTGCGCGGCCACAGTCGACTCCGCCCACTCCCCCGGCGCCGGGAGCCAGCCGTCCACTGAGCTGAAGCCGAACGGCGGCCGCTCGCCGGACCACGGGATCGGCACCCGGCAGCCGTCGCGACCCCGATCGGTGCGGCCGGAGCGCTCCCAGATCGGGTCCTGCCGCACCTCGTCGGGCAGGTCCAGCACCTCGGGCAGGCCGAGTTCCTCGCCCTGGTAGACGTACACCGAGCCGGGCAGGGCGAAGCTGACCAGGGCGGCGGCGCGGGCCCGCCGCGTCCCCGGCTCCCCGTCGCCGTAGCGGGTCACCGGTCGCTCCACGTCGTGGTTGCCGAGCACCCACGTCGTGGTGGCGCCGACCCGGGCGGTGGTGGCCAGCGATTCCTCGACCACGGTCCGGAAACCGGCCGCCGACCACGGCGCTTCCAGCAGCGCGAAGTTGAACGCCTGGTGCAGTTCGTCGGGCCGGACGTAGCGCGCCAGCCGCTCGCTGGTCGACGCCCACGCCTCGGCCACTCCGATGCGCGCGCCCTCGTAGGAGTCGAACAGCTGCCGCCAGTCGCGGTAGATCTCGTGCACCTCGTCCTGGTCGAAGTACGGGAGTTCGCCGCGCCCCAGCAGGGAGATCTGCTTGTCCAGCCCGGTGTCCGGCAGGTCCGGGTGCTTGATCATGCCGTGCGCGACGTCGATCCGGAAGCCGTCGACGCCGCGGTCCAGCCAGAACGCCAGCACCTTCCGGAAATCCGCGCGCACCTGCTGGTTGCGCCAGTTCAGGTCGGGCTGCTCCGGCGCGAACAGGTGCAGGTACCACTGGCCGTCGGCGAGCCTGGTCCACGCCGGACCGCCGAAGATGGATTCCCAGTCGTTGGGCGGGAGTCCGCCGTCCGCGCCCCGCCCGTCCCGGATGACGTAGCGGTCCCGGGCCGCGGCGCCGGGGGCGGCCGCCAGCGCCTCGGCGAACCACGCGTGCCGGTCGGAGGTGTGGTTGGGCACCACGTCGACCAGGACCCGCAGCCCGAGCGAATGCGCCTGCGCGAGCAGCTCGTCGAAGTCGGCCATCGTGCCGAACATCGGGTCCACGTCGCAGTAGTCGGCCACGTCGTAGCCGCCGTCCGCCATCGGGGACGGGTAGAACGGGGTCAGCCACACGGCGTCGACGCCGAGCCGCACCAGGTGCGGTAACCGGTCGCGCGCCCCGGCCAGGTCTCCGATGCCGTCGCCGTCGCTGTCGGCGAAGCTGCGCACGTAAATCTGGTAGACGACCGCGTCCCGCCACCAGTTCTGCGACATCTCTGCTCCCCTCTTCGAACTTGCTTCCGGTCGTGCCTTCGGTCGGGTGCGCGCGGGCAGGTCGGCGGGGAGCGGCGATTTCGCGCGAAATCGCCCACCCTTCGCGGTCAGATCCGCCGGGTGGATTCCCTGGCGATGAGGGTCGGGCGGAACATGCGGCTGAAGCCCGCCGAGACGCGCCCCGGCTCGTCCGGGTCGAGCTGCCGCGCGAGCTCGTCGACCGCCGCGGCGGCCATGTCGTGGATGGGCTGCGCCAGCGTGGTGAGCGCGGGCTGGCAGTACGCGGCCAGCGGGATGTCGTCGAAGCCGACCACCGAGAGGTCCTCGGGAGTGCTCAGCCCGCGGCGCTTGGCTTCGCACATCGCCCCGAGCGCCATGACGTCCGACGAGCAGAGCACCGCGGTCGGCCGCGGGCCGTCGAGCAGCCGGCCCATCGCCTCGGCACCGCCCTCCGCGCCGAACGGCGCGTTCGCGACGAGCTCCGCGACCGGTTCGACGCCGGCTTCCTCCAGCGCCGCGGCCCAGCCGGCCCGCTTCAGCCGGGACGGGAGCGCGCGGGCCGGGCCGCTGACGAAGCCGACCCGCCGGTGGCCGAGTTCGAGCAGGTGCGTCGCGGCTGCGTAGCCCGCGAGGTGCTCGTCGACGGTGATGTCCGGGACGTCCAGGCTCGGCGCGCCGCCGTTGACGAACACCATCCGGACGCCTTCGGCGCCGAGTTCCTCGTAGTAGTTGCGGCTCTTGCGCTCGTCGTTGTCCGGGTTGGCGATCTCCGGCGACACGAAGATCATGCCCTCGACTCCCCGCGCCACCAGCATCCGGACGTACTCCCGCTCGGTCATCGCGGCGCGCGTGTTGCACAGCAGGGTCGCGTAACCGGCCAGCGCGGCGCGGCTTTCCAGGGCTTCGGCGAAGGCCGGGAAGACCGGGTTGGACAGTTCCGGCACCAGCAGGCCGACGACGCCGGTGCGGCGCAGAGCGCCGACGCCGCGCGCGGTGTGCGGCATCTGGCTGAGCACTTCGAGCACGCGCTGCCGGGTCTCCTCCTTGATGCCGGCCTTGCGGTTGAGCACCCGGCTCACCGTGGACACGCTCACCCCTGCCGCCTGGGCGATATCGGCCAGACCCGCCACTGCTCCGCTCCTCCGCACCGGGACCGTCTGCCGCCACAATCCTGCACACGGCCGAAATATTTTGCAATCGTCGCGCAACTCAGCTCGCCGCTCCGCGACCCATTTATACCTGAACACCTTGACTTGCGTCACATTTCGGGTATGGAATTTAACGCCAGTCGTTCGCAAATTTTTGCAAAACAGGAGGTCCGGACATGAGATCAAGGGCCACGGTCGCCGCAGCCCTGGGCCTGGTCGGTGCGCTCGCCGCCGGCTGCGGGAGCGACGCCGGGAACGCCGGCGAGGTCGTCTTCTGGGACACCAGCGGATCCGCGGAGAGCCCGGTGTTCGGCGAGATCGCCGCCGAGTGCGGCCGCGCCGGCGGTTACCAGGTGCGGGTCGAGGCGGTCGCCTTCGACCAGGCGCTGAACAACTACAAGACCGCGGCGCAGGGCGGGCAGGGCCCCGACGTGCTGCGCGCCGACGTCGGCTGGGTCGCTCAGCTGGCGCAGGCCGGGCTGATCCAGGACCTCTCCGGCACCCCGCTGGCCACCGACACCGGCGACTTCCTCGCCGCACCGCTGGAATCCACCAAGTTCCAGGGCAAGACCTACGGCGTCCCGCAGGTCACCGACGCGCTCGCCCTGTTCTACAACAAGAAGCAGCTCGCGGAGGCCGGCGTGACCCCGCCGAAGAGCTGGGACGAGCTGAAGGCCGTCGCGCCGAAGCTCGGCGGCGACCGAGCACTGTTCATCAACAACGACGAGTATTACGCGCTGCCGTTCATCTACACCTTCGGCGGCGACCTCGTGGACACCGAGGCGCGGCTGATCACGGTGAACGCGCCGGAAGCGGTGCGCGGGGTGCAGGTCGCCAAGGACCTCATCGACGCGAAGGCCGCCCGCACCGCGCTGGACCAGCCGAACTCCTACAGCAGCATGAAGGCGGCGTTCACCAGCGGCGAGGTCGCGATGGTCATCGACGGGCCGTGGGCGGTCTCGGAGTTCACCGAATCGGAGCCGTTCGCCGATCCGTCGAACCTCGGCATCGCCCCGGTTCCGGGCTCCGCGACGCCATCGCCGGTGGGCGGGCACGACTACGTGATCCGGCAGGGCAGCGACGCCACCGAGGCATCGGTGAAGTTCGTCCAGTGCATGAGCAGCGCGGAGAACCAGGCGAAGGTCGCGGAGAAGCTCGGGCTGCTGCCGACCCGCAAGTCCGCCTACGACGTCCCCGCCGTGGCCCAGAACCCGGTGGTGTCCGCGTTCCGGCCGCTGGCGACCAACGCGCACTCCCGGCCGTGGATCCCGGAGAACAGCGAGCTCCTCGAACCGCTGCAGACCTCGTACGCCGACATCCTGTCCGGACGCAAGGACGCCCAGACGGCACTGAACGAAACGGCCCAGACCTACAAGACCTCGGTCCTGACCGACTACGCGCAACGCTGAGCCCGGACCGCTCTTCGCGCTCCGCATGCGATACGGCGTCCCCCAGAGGGGTGTCAGGACGCAATTTCAATGGAAATCGAACCTCTGATTTCCATTGAAATTGCGGCGGCACGCGGCGGCGGGGCTGTGCGCTCCGCGGGCGTGCGGCCGGCGTCGCGTCGGGGACGAAGGCCAGAACCGGATCCACCAACAAAGTTCTGAGGCGGCTTCAATGCGGTTGCGGAATCTCCTGGCGCGGCACTGGTTCGTCTACGCGATGATCTCGCCGGTCGTCGCGGTGCTCGCGCTGCTCGTGGTGTTCCCCCTGCTGCAGGGGTTGTTCTTCTCGTTCACCGACATCAACGACACCAACATCGCCAACCCGGTGCTGGACCGCGAGGCGAGCTACGAGTTCGTCGGGCCGGCCAACTACCTGAACGTGCTCTCCGGCGATCCGGCGTACGGCTCGTTCTGGTCGACGCTGGTGCGCACGCTGATCTGGACCGCCGCGTGCGTGGTCTGCCACTACGGGATCGGGCTGGCGCTGGCGCTGCTGCTCAACCGGCGGATGCGGCTGCGCGGGCTGTACCGGGTGCTGCTGATCCTGCCGTGGGCCGTGCCGGTGTTCATCAGCGCGTTCGCCTGGCGGTACCTGTTCAACGCCGAGTACGGGCTGATCAACTGGGCGCTGGAGTCGGTGGGGCTGCCCGCGCAGGTGTGGCTCGGGCAGTCGGACCTGGCGCTGGTGTCGGTGATCGTCGTGAACGTGTGGCTGGGCGTGCCGTTCATGATGGTGGCGCTGCTGGGCGGATTGCAGGCCATCCCGGCGGACCTGTACGAGGCCGCGGAGATGGACGGCGCGTCGCCGTGGCACCGGTTCGTGCACGTGACGCTGCCGGGGCTGAGGCCGGTGTCCGGCGCGGTGGTGCTGCTCGGTGTGATCTGGACGTTCAACATGTTCCCGGTCATCTACCTGATCACCGGGAACAATCCGCACACCAGGATCCTGGTCAGCTACGCCTTCGAGCGGTTCTTCGCCGGCGCGACCCGGGATTACGCGATCGCCTCCACCTACGGCGTGCTGATCCTGTCGGTGCTGCTGGTGTTCGCGACGATCTACCGCCGCGCGATGACGCGGCGGGGAGAGGTGCTCTAGATGACCATCGACGCAGCATCGCTGCAGGCGACGTCCGCGGCCGCCGAGCCGGGCCGGGGGCGCCGGAGGTCCACCGCGGCGAGCATCGGCCTGCACTCGGCCCTGATCGTCGCGTCGCTGATCGCGGTGTTCCCGGTGTTCTGGGTGGTGGTGGTCTCGTTCAAGCCCAACGCCAAGGCGATCGAAGCCACCCCGACGCTGTTCAACGAGTCCAGTTTGGACAACTACCGGGACGTGCTCGCCGGCGCCAAGGGCGCGTTCCTGAGCTGGTTCGGCAATTCGGTGCTCATCGCGGCGCTGACGACGGTGCTCGGGGTGCTGCTGGCGGCCACCACCGCCTACGCGGCGAGCCGGTTCCGCTTCCCGGGGCGGCGCTGGCTGCTGCTGTCGTTCCTGGTGGTGCAGATGTTCCCGTTCGCGGTGCTGATCGTGCCGCTCTACAACATCCTGCTGGGCCTGGGCCTGCAGGGCAGCGCGTTCGGGCTGGTGCTGGTGTACTGCAGCACCGCGATCCCGTTCTGCACCTACATGCTGAAGGGCTACTTCGACGGGATCCCCGGCGACATCGACGAAGCGGGCCGGGTGGACGGGTTGTCGCCGTTCGGCGTGTTCTGGCGGCTGGTGCTGCCGCTGGCCAAACCCGGGCTGGCGGTGACGGCGTTCTACTCGTTCATCGTGGCCTGGAGCGAGGTGGCGTTCGCGTCGGCGTTCCTGTCGGCCGGCGACCGGTCGAAGACGCTGGCGGTGGGCCTGCAGGTGTTCGTGCAGCAGAACCGCGCGGAGTGGGGCCACCTCGCGGCCGCGTCGGTGTTGGTGGCGGTGCCCGCGGTGATCGTGTTCTACCTGGTCCAACGCTTCCTCGTCAGCGGCCTCTCGGCGGGCAGCGTCAAGGGCTGAGCCCTCGGTCCGTCGGGAAGTGAACGGACCGTTCACGCCGTCTGGCGAGGTGAACGGTCCGTTCGCTTCAGCCGAACGACCCAACCGAGCACGACTACGCTGTGCACATGAACGCGTTCAGCCTCAGCGGCGCATCGATGATCCTGGACGGCGGCCTGGCCACCGAACTGGAAGCGCAGGGCCACGACCTGTCCGACGCACTGTGGTCGGCACGCCTGCTGGCGGACGCGCCGGAGGAGATCGTCGCGGCGCACGCCGCGTTCTTCCGGGCGGGCGCGGAGATCGCGACGACGGCGAGCTACCAGGCGAGCTTCGAGGGGTTCGCCGAGCGCGGCATCGAACGCGCCGACGCGGCGAGGCTGATGCGGCGGAGCGTGGAGCTGGCCCGGCTGGCCGGCGACGTCGAGCCGGGCCGGCACCGCTGGGTGGCGGCGTCGATCGGCCCGTACGGCGCGATGCTCGCCGACGGCTCGGAATACCGGGGCCGCTACGGCCTGACCAAGCGGCAGCTGCAGGACTTTCACCGGCCGCGGCTGGAGGTGCTGGCGGAGGTCCGCCCCGACGTCTTCGCGCTGGAGACCGTTCCGGACGTGGACGAGGCGGAGGCGTTGGTGGACGCGATCGACGGCCTGGACGTCCCGGCCTGGCTGTCGTTCACCATCAGCGGCGACCGGACCCGCGCGGGCCAGCCGCTGGCGGAGGCGTTCGCCGTGGCGGCGGGCAGCGACGCGATCACCGCCGTCGGCGTCAACTGCTCGGCGCCGGACGACGTGCTGCCCGCGATCGAGATCGCCCGGGCCGCGACGGAAAAGCCGATCGTCGTGTACCCCAACAGCGGCGAGGGCTGGGATGCGCAGCGGCGCGCGTGGACGGGCCGTGCCCGGCTGTCGGCCGAGGAGGCCCGCGGCTGGCGCGCGGCGGGCGCGCAGGTGATCGGCGGCTGCTGCCGGGTGCGCCCGGAGGACATCGCGGCAGTGGCGGACGCGCTGGTTGATCCGGCCGACTGAGCCGGCGCTGGGCCGATCGCCACCTCGGCAAAACATTTACCGGACAGTTCAACGGAAGGTTCTTTTCCGGCATCCGGGACTGCGGTGCAATGCGTTATCCGTTCGTCGGCGAAAGGTAGGACGCGCATGCGCCGGATGACGAAGCTCGCGGCTGCCGGGGCCGCGCTGCTGCTGCTGGGCGCCGCCCAGACGACCGCGACCAGCGAGCCCCTGGCGATCGCCGGGAAGACGATCTTCACGAAGGGCGAGGGCGGCTACAACTGCTTCCGCATCCCGGCCATGGTGCGCACGCAGGACCGGAGCACGCTGCTGGCGTTCGCGGAAGGCCGCCACAACAACTGCGACGACACCGGCGACATCGACGTGGTGCTCAAGCGCTCGACGGACGACGGGAAGACGTGGCGGCCGCTGGAGCCGGTCACCGACGGCGCGGGCGACACCCGCGGCAATCCGGTGCCGATCGTGGACCGCGCCACCGGC
This sequence comes from Saccharopolyspora sp. NPDC045839, assembly GCF_056431645.1. Taxonomy (NCBI): domain Bacteria; kingdom Bacillati; phylum Actinomycetota; class Actinomycetes; order Pseudonocardiales; family Pseudonocardiaceae; genus Saccharopolyspora; species Saccharopolyspora sp. NPDC045839. The sequence continues at coordinate 39,332 of NZ_JBWKKH010000004.1, read as the reverse complement.
CGGATCTCGTTGCTGACGACGCACAACCCGGGCCCGCAGTGCAACGGCAACGGCTGCACCCGGACGCCGTTCCTGCAGCACAGCACGAATCCGCTGGGTACTCAGTGGACGAGGCCGGTGGCCCAGCCGCAGCTGACGAAGCCGGAGTGGAACACCTGGTACGCCACCGGTCCGGGCCACGGCCTGCAGATGACCCGGGGCGAGCACGTGAACCGCATGGTGGCGGGCATCAACTTCGAGGGCGAGGGCGGCGTGAAGGGCGCCGGGATCGTCTACAGCGACGACGGCGGGACGAACTGGCGGCTCGGCGCGCTGGACGACCGGACCGGCAAGGCCATCAAGCCGCAGGAGCTGAGCCTGCTGGAAACGGTCGACGCCGAGATCTACGCGGCGGCTCGCAACCAGGACAACTCCGGGACGACGATCGCCGAGGGCAACCGGGCGCACGCGGTCAGCGCGGACGGCGGGGCGACGTTCCGCGCGCCGTTCGAGGTCGTGCCGCAGCTGAAGGGCCCGGTCGTGCAGGGCTCGGTGGTGCGCCTGCGCGCGACGACGGCGGGCGACCCGCGCAACCTGATCCTCTTCTCCGGGCCGTACAACACGAATCCGGACATGGACCACCGCCGCCACACGATGCGCATCCGCACGTCGTCGGACGAGGGCGCGACCTGGCAGGAGCTGGGCACGGTCGTGGACGCGACCTGGTCGGCCTACTCGGACCTGATCAACCTGGGCGGTGGCTGGGCCGGCCTGCTCTACGAGGCGGGCTCGCCGAGCTCCGGCGACGCGAACCAGACGATCCGCTACGCGAGGTTCAGCGAGAACGACCTGGCTCGCTGAGAATCCGTTGACACGGCACGCTGGTGGTCGTCCGTCGTCCGCGACGGCCATCCTTCACCGTCCCGGAGCTCTGGGAGTGGTTGCGCCAGGCGGGTTTCCGGGACGTCGAGGCCCGCTGACCGCCGGCCGGACCGCCCGGCGCCCGTCGGAGTGACGAACGCGGGGCGCCTTCGCAGGCGCCCCGCATCCACTGTGGATAGATCGGCCAGGTCCGCGCCAGGGTTTCGGGAAGATCAGCCGAGCTTCGCGCCCGCGTGCAACGCGACACCGGAGTCGGCGGCGACGGTGGCGGTGAACTTGCCGTCCCCGCCGATCTCCACCGCATCGCCGGTGCACGACCCGCCGGAGAGCTCGCCGGTCATCACGTTGCAGTAGGTCCCCGCCGGCAGCGACGTCTGGAAGGTCTGCGACAGCTCGCCGCCTTCCCGGTTGATCACGACGAACCCGGCGTCCCCGCGCCCGAACGCGATCTGCCCGTTGCCGTTGTCCCACCAGCCGGTGAGCTCCTCGCCCTGCACCGCGGCGTGGAACCCGGCCATCCCCGCGATGATGACGCGCCGGTGCTCGCACACCCACGCCGAGTTGTCACAGCTCGCGGCCTCGGTCGTGCCGTCCGCGGCGGCGGGCGGGCCGGCGTCGGGGGTGTCGAAGGCGAAGCTGGAGATCAGCTGCGGCGTCCCGTACGGATAGGCCAGCTCGAACGCGACGGCCAGGTCGTAGGTGACGCCGTCCTTGTAGGTCAGCGTCGGCGAGCTTCGCTGCGTGTCGTGGTTGTCGATGAAGACCACGGCCTGCTCGCTCGGCAACGGCATCTGGTCCGGCAGGTTCGCCAGCCCCGCCAGCGAACCGTTCTTGAAGGCGTTGGCGACCGTGCCGTAGTAGGCGAACTCGGTGACGTCGCCGTTGCCGGCGTACTCCCCCGCCGTCGTCGTGCCGTCCGCGATCACCTCCTGGAAGACGTACGGCCTGGCGCCCGTCCCCGGCACGTTCTGCAGCGCCCCGAAGATCGCGCCGACGTCCTCCGGCGGCATGTGCTTGACGCCGTCCACCCGGAACCCGGAAACGCCCAGGCCCACCAGGTCGTTGAGGTAGGCGATCTCGGTGTTGCGCACGTATTCGGACTCGGTCGCGAGGTCGGCCAGCCCGACGAGCTCGCAGTTGCGCACCTCCCACTTGTCGTTGTAGTTGGCGATGTCCCGGCGGCAGCCGTGGAAGTCGGCGTCCGAGTAGACGCCCGGGTAGTCGTACTTCGAGTAGGACGAGCCGCCGCTGCCCGGCCCGCTGCCGGCCGATCCGGTGCCGCTCATGTGGTTGACCACGGCATCGGCGTAGATCTGCACGCCCGCGGCGTTGCAGGTCTGCACCATCGCGGCGAACTGCTCCCGGTTGCCGCGCCGGGATTGCAGCTGGTAGCTCACCGGCTGGTAGTCCTGGTACCAGGGGTGGCCCGCGTCGGCGAGCACGACGTGCTCCTGCGGCGGCGAGACCTGCACCGCGCCGAATCCCTTGGGCCCCAGGAAACTCGTGCACTCCTGCGCGATGGAATCCCACGGCCACTGGAACATCTGGATGATCGGACCGCGCACCGGCGCGGCGGCGGGCTCCGCCGGCAGGCCTGCCGCGGCGGGCGCCAGGGCCGTGCCGCCGAGCACCGCGGCCAGCAGCAACAACGGCATTCGCATGACAACCTCCTCTGCGTCGAGTGGGTCGCCTACGATCACATTTTCTTGCAGATGTTAAGTCAATACACCATCTGCACCAGCATTCACCTGCTCAAACCCTTGCAAATTATTGCAACAGATCTCCACAAATCCAATGTGGACACACATCGGATCCAGCCCGGTCAATGCAACGCGAGGGGAGCATCGTTTCCGCAGGTGATCGCTCGTGAGCGTTTTGGAGTGCTATAACGCCCCAAAACGCTCACGACACCCGACCAGCCAAAACACCGCCCGTCGGCGAATCGGCAGCACCGGGTGACCACCCGTGCACCGAGCGCAGCGCCGTGCCCGGCCCGGCCGCGCACCGGGCACGCGGCGGACAATGGCGGCATGCGCGAAGTGGAGATCCGGGACGACATGATCCGGCTCGGACAGCTGTTGAAGCTGGCGGGCCTCGTCGAGCACGGAGCGGAGGCGAAGGAGCTGCTGGAGGACGGCCAGGTCGAGGTCAACGGCGCGGTCGAGACCCGCCGCGGCAAGCAGCTGGTCGAGGGCGACGAGGTGGTCCTCGGCGGCGAGGTCGTCCGGGTCGTCACCCGCTGACCAGCTCCCGCACGGCTGTCCGCTCAGTCGGCAACGGGGCCGTGAGTCTTTTTAGCTGCTATGGCAGCCAAAAAGACTCACGGCCCCGTACTAGCGGGAGGGTCACAGCGCCTCGTGCACGATGCGGCCGCCGACGATGGTGCAGGCCACCCCGAGATCCGGCAGCTCGTCCGGGGCGCAGGTGAGCGGGTCGCCGTCGAAGACGGCCAGGTCCGCCCGCATGCCCACCCGGACGCGCCCGGCCGCGTCCTCCTCCCCGGCGCCGTAGGCCGCCTCGGTGGTGTACCCGGCGAGCACCTGCTGCGCGGAAAGCGCCTGGCCGGGCAGCACGGGCGCCCGGCCCGGCTCGGCGACCGGGCGGCGCAGCCGGGCGCCCGCCATGATCACCCGCGGGTCGAAGGCCGCGATGGGTCGGCGAACTCCACCGCGCCGGTGATCCCGGCCCGCTGCAGGCCGTTGGTGTTCATCAGCGCGGTGTGCGCGTCGATCAGCGTGAGCATCGCCGGGTGGTCGCCGACCGCATCGTCGATGTGCCTGCGGTGCAGCCAGTCCGGGACGAAGGCGTTGTACTCCAGGCCGTATCCGATCAGCCATTCGCCGCCGCCGAGCCGGGCGCTCTCCGCGCGGAGTTTCGCCTGCAGCTCGGCCAGATCCACCACGCCGGTCAGGTCGAGGCCGCGCATGTCGGCGACGCCGTGCACCGGGTGCTGGTGGGAGTCGACGAGCCCTGGCGTCACGGTCCGCCCGGTTCCGTCGATCACCTGCGTGCGCCGTCCGATGTGGTCGGTGACGTCGTCGCCGACGGCGCGGATGCGGCCGTCCCGCACCGCGACGGCGCTCGCCCGCGTTCCGTCCATCGTGGCCACTCGGGCACCGGTGATGACGAGGTCCGCGATGGTCAAGATGCACTCCGATCCGCGAAAGCACTGCTGACGACGACCCGGTCGCGCGGCTTGGCGACCGCGAAGTAGACCAGTCCGATGAGGATGATCAACGCGGTGCCCAGCGGCGCGGCCCAAACCTGGTACCACGGCGCGCCCGGCGGCGCGAGCAGCTCGCGCGGCCAGGTGATGTTGACGAACTCGAACGCCAGCCAGATCACCGCGCCGAAGTTCAGCGCGGTGCCCAGCCTGCCCATCCGGATGCGCCCGCCCGGCACCCAGGTCCCGCGCAACCGAGCCACCAGCGCGGCGGCGGCGACCATCAGGAACGTCAGGTAGAAGGCGGAGGTGCCGAAGGTGATGACGCTGCCGATGGCGGCGCTGTTGAGCGCCAGCAGCAGGCCCACGCAGGCCACCACGGTCACCGCGACCGCGCCGCCGACCGGCGCCTGGTTCCGGCTGACCTTCCGCAGGAAGTTCGACATCGGCAGCACTCCGTCGCGCGCGACGGAGTACAGCGCCCGCGCCGTCGCGCCCTGCGCCGCCATGCCGCAGGCCAGGAACGCGATCAGCACCACGAGCACGAACGGTTTCGCGGTCCAGTCGCCGAAGGAGGCGACGACGGCGGTGGTCACCGGGTCCAGGTCGGCGCCGGCCACGACGCTCGCGGGGTCGGGATGCGCGAGCACGACCGCGAAGGCGTTGAGGATGACCAGCCCGCCCACGCTCAGCAGCGCGATCCAGATCGCGCGCGGCACGTGCCGGGTCGCGTTGCGGGTTTCCTCCGAGGTCGACACGCACGCGTCGAACCCGATGAACGCCCAGCCGCCGACGGCCAGCGCCGCGACGAACGCGGCGAAGCCCGACCCGCCGAACAGCTCTTCGGTGCCGAACCCGGCGGTGAGGATCGACCACGGGTGCGACCGGAACGCCAGCAGCAGCGCGATGCCGACCAGCACCGACGCGATGGCCTCGGCGACGACGCCGACCGCCAGCGCGCGGCGCAGCACGTCGACGCCGAGCATGTTGACCAGCGAGCACACCACGACGAACACCGCCGCCGCTGATCGAGATGCTCACCGCCGTGGGCTGGACCCACGCGGCCGCGCTGCGCGTGGCCTTCGGCATCGACTACGTGGTCCTCGGCTCGATCCTCGCGCCGTTCTCCCCCGGCTTCGACCAACCGCCCGGCGACGAGTACCCGGCCCTGCGCACCGCGGTCCGCGCCGTCGATGCGGCGGCGGTCAACGCCGAAGCGTTCCGGGACGCCATCACGGCCTACATCGCGGGCCTGCCCGATCCCGCGTGACCGGCTGGGACGATGGCGGCATGAACGAGGAAGTCATCCCGATCCTCCGCGTCGCGGATGCCGCCGCCGCGGTCGCCTGGTACGAGCGGCTGGGCTTCGCCGCGCAGTGGGAACACCGCTTCGAACCCGGGCTGCCCGCCTTCGTCGAAGTGGCCCGCGGCGCGTTGAAGCTGTTCCTGTCCGAGCACGAGGGCGACGCCCGCCCCGACACGCTGGTGTACCTCCGCGTCCGCGACCTGGACGCCATCGCGGAGGCGTTCGGCGTCCAGGTCGAGCACGCCGACTGGGGGCGCGAGATCGAACTGCGCGATCCCGACGGCAACCGGCTGCGGGTGGGCGCGCCGCCGGCCTGAGCCCGGACAGCAAGAAGGCCGGCGCCCGTGGGCACCGGCCTCATGCCAGATCGGCTTGCTCGATCAGTGGAACGAGTCGCCGCAGGCGCACGATCCGCCGGCGTTCGGGTTGTCGATGGTGAAGCCCTGCTTCTCGATCGAGTCGACGAAGTCGATCACCGCGCCCTGCAGGTAGGGAGCGCTCATCCGGTCGACGACCACGCCCAGGCCCTCGAAGTCGCGCCGGACGTCGCCGTCGAGGCTCCGCTCGTCGAAGAAGAGCTGGTAACGCAGGCCCGCGCAACCGCCGGGCTGCACGGCGATGCGCAAGTGCATGTCGTCGCGGCCCTCCTGCTCCAGCAGGGCCTTGGCCTTGTGAGCAGCCGAGTCGGTCAACGTGACACCGTGGGCGGGCGCCTCGCTCTCGGTCGTGGTGTTCGGGGCGGTCATGGACTCTCCCTAGAGGTCTCGCTCATCCGATTCCGGCGTGAGGTGCAACCTCACCCGGGCTCGGGCTATTCCCACGGGCGCCGCCCGGGGGAGCTGTGTCTTGTCTCCTCCGCCCATGGTGGCACAGCCACCCGCCTAGCTGGTGTGATGTGACCACCCGATGTCTGTTCCGCCGCAGGTGTCCGGTCTGCTGCAGCCCCGGCAGTGGCGTCGAATACCCTGTTGGAGTGAGGTTCCTTCGCCGTAACAGCGCTGAGCAGACCGCCACCACCGAGTCCGACACCGAGACCGGTCCGGCTGCGGCGGAGCATGCCCCCAATCACACCCCCAAGAAGGGGAAGCCGACGCCGAAGCGCCGGGAAGCGGAAGGCAAGCGGCGCGGCCCGGTCCCGCCGCCGCCGAAGACCCAGCGCGAGGCGGTCAAGCGGGCGCGCGGCAACAAGGACGAGCGCCGCCAGGCGGCGAAGGAACGCCGCGAGCGGATGATGCAGGGCGACGACCGCTACCTGATGCCCCGCGACAAGGGCCCGGTGCGCGCGTACGTCCGCGACCTCGTCGACACCCGGCGGCACCTGATGGGCCTGTTCATGCCGCTGGTGCTGATCGTGTTCGCCACCACGCTGGCGCAGAACCTGGTGGTCCAGCAGTACGCGACGCTGTTCTGCATGGTGCTGCTGGTGATGATGGTCGTCGAGGGCACCCTGCTCGGCCGCTACGTGAACAAGCGGGTGCGCGCGAAGTACCCGGACGCCAAGGACCGCCCGTTCTCCCTGGGCTGGTACGCCTTCACCCGGGCCATGCAGATCCGCAAGCTCCGGGTCCCCCGCCCCCGCTACACCCCCAAGGACATCGCCAAGGTCGCCTGATCCCGGCGCTTTCACATCGGGGCCGTGAGTCTTTTGGGCTGCTGTAGCAACCCGAAGGACTCACGGCTCGTTTCGGCGACGGGTGTCACACCGGCCGAGGTGAGCCGATCTTCCGCATCCGGTGCCGGGTAGCGTCTGGGCGTCCGTCGGATCGCGGAGGTTCTCCTGGTGGCTGTGCGCACTCTGGTGCTCGGTGGGACTCGGTCCGGCAAGTCCGCGCATGCCGAGGGATTGGTGCCGGCCGCTGAGCCCGTCACCTACGTCGCCACCGCCCGGCGGGACCCGGACGACCTCGAGTGGGCCGAGCGGATCGCCTCGCACGTCGCCCGCCGGCCCGACACCTGGCGGACCGTCGAGGCCGGGGACGCCGATGCACTGCTGCGCGTGCTGACCGGAGCATCCCCCGGGGCGACGGTGCTGGTCGATGACCTGGCCACCTGGTTGACCGGGGTGCTCGACGACGCCGGCGCGTGGGATCGGGATCCGGCCGCGCGCGACGTCGTGGCCGGGCACTGCACCGCGCTCGTCGAGGCCGTCGCCCGGTGTTCCGCGCAGGTCGTGCTCGTTTCCGCCGAGGTCGGCCTCGGGGTCGTTCCCGCCACCAGGTCTGGAAGGCTGTTCCGGGACGAACTCGGCTCGCTCAACGCCCGGCTGGCCGAGGTTTGCGACGAGGTCGTCCTGCTCGTCGCCGGGCTCCCGCTCCGGCTGCGCTGATTCAACGGAGGTTTTCGCTTGTCCACCGACGACCAGAACCAGTCCGGCCCGATCGGGTTCCCGGCGGTACCGGCGCCCGACGAGCAGGCCCGCCGGCAGGCTGTCGCCCGGCACGAGCAGCTGACCAAGCCCGCCGGCTCGCTGGGGCGATTGGAGGAACTCGGCGTCTGGGTGGCGGCCCGGCAGGGCGCCTGCCCGCCGCGCCCGTTCGCCCGCGCCCGCGTGATCGTCTTCGCCGGGGACCACGGCATCGCGGCGCACGGCGTCTCGGCCTACCCCAGCGACGTGACCGGCCAGATGGTCGGCAACTTCCTCAGCGGCGGCGCGGCGGTCAACGCGCTGGCCACCGGGGCCGGCGCGACGGTGCGCGTGGTGGACATGGCGGTCAACACCGACACGCCTCCGGTGGTCAGCGCGCACAAGGTGCGGCGCGGGTCGGGCTCGATCGACCGGGAGGACGCCCTCACCGCCGCCGAGGTGGACGCCGCGATCAACGCCGGGCGCACCATCGCCGACGAGGAGATCGATTCCGGCGCGGATCTGCTCATCGCCGGGGACATGGGCATCGGCAACACCACCCCGGCCGCGGTGCTGATCTCCGCGCTCACCGGGACCGAGCCGGTGGCGGTCGTCGGCCGCGGCACCGGCATCGACGACAACGCCTGGATGCGCAAGACCGCCGCGATCCGCGACGCGCTGCGCCGCGCCAGGAAGGTGCTCCACGACCCGGTGGCGCTGCTGCGGACCTCCGGCGGCGCCGACATCGCCGCGCTGGCCGGATTCCTCGCCCAGGCGGCGGTGCGGCGCACGCCGGTGCTGCTGGACGGGGTCGTGGTGGGCGCGGCGGCGCTGGTCGCCGAGGAGCTCGCGCCCGGCGCCCGGCAGTGGTGGCTCGCCGGGCACCGCTCCGCCGAACCGGGCGGGCCGCTGGTGCTCGACCACCTCGATCTCACCCCGATCCTCGACCTGCAGATGCGGCTCGGCGAAGGTTCCGGGGCGCTCACCGCGCTGCCGGTGGTCACCGCCGCGGTGCGGGTGCTGCGGGAAATGGCCACCTTCGCCGAGGCCGGCGTCGTCGGTCCGGCCGAGGCCGAGGCCACCGGCCCGACGGCGTGACGGTGCTGGACGGCCTGCGCCTGGCGGTGTCGTGGCTGAGCGTGCTGCCGGTGCCCGCGCAGCGCGTCGACGACCGCACCTGCCGTCAGGCGATCTCCTTCGCTCCGCTCGTCGGCGTGCTGGTCGGCGCTTTCGGCGCCGCCGCGCTCTGGGCGCTGACCGCGCTCGGCGCTCCCCCGCTGCTGGCCGGGCTGCTCACCGTCGGCGTCCTGGTGCTGGTCACGCGGGGCATGCACGTCGACGGCCTGGCCGACACGGTGGACGGTCTCGGTTGCTACGGGCCGCCGGAGCGCGCGCTCACCGTGATGCGCGACGGCGGGGCCGGGCCGTTCGCGGTGGTCGCGCTGATCCTCGTGCTCGGCGTCCAGGCGGCCAGCCTCGCGGAGCTGGCGAATGCGCCGCTGACGCTCGTCCTGGCCTGCGCGGTCGGCCGCGCCGGATTCGTGCTGTGCTGCCGGACCGGCGTGCCTGCCGCGCGCCCGGAAGGCATGGGGGCGCTGGTGGCGGGCAGCCAACCGACGTGGCTCGTCGCCGCCTGGTGGCTCGCCCTGCTCGCGGTGGCCGCCGTCGGCTTCGGCTGGCACGCGGCCCTCGCCGTCGCGCTCGCCGCGGCCCTGCTGCTCGCCTTCACCTGGCACACCCGGCGCCGTTTCGGCGGAATCACCGGAGACGTCCTAGGCGCCGCCTCCGAACTCGCGACAACGACAGTCCTCGCGACAACGGCGGTCCTCGCCACCACGGCCATGGCCTGACCGCAATTTCCATTGAAATCGAAGATTCGATTTCAATGGAAATTGCGGACCTTCGGCATGCCGGCCACCCGACACGCCGAAGGTTGTGGACAACTCCCGCAATTTCAATTGAGCGATTTTCATCCTGGTCGGCCCGCAGCCGCGGCCCGCAAAGCCGCACGTCGATGGGGTGCCGCATGCGCCGCAGGCGCATAACCCACCTACGACACCGGCACCGCCGCGGGTTCTCAGCGTTCGCCTGGCGAGGACGGCCCCTCCGCCGTGTATTGGCATACATCAGGAGGGGCACCCACAGTCCAGGCGGGCGCTGAGGTTCCGCCACCCGCACCGCCACCCAAGACGAGGTTGGAAAAACCTCAATGGAAACCGCGGACCTGGGTCGTCAGCCGAGCTTGGTCATCCAGCCGTGGGTGTCGGCGACCGTGCCGTGCTGGATGCCGGTGAGGCGCTCGCGCAGCTTCATCGTCACCTCGCCCGGCTTACCGTCGGCGACGGTGAACTCGCCGTCGCGGTGCTTGACGTGGCCGACCGGGGTGATCACCGCGGCGGTGCCGCAGGCGAAGACCTCGGTGAGCTCACCGGTCGCGGCCTTCTTCTCCCACTCCTCGACGGTGACCTTCCGCTCCTCCACCTGCATGCCGAGCTCCTTGCCCAGCTCCAGCAGCGACGAGCGGGTCACGCCGGGCAGCAGGCTGCCGCTGAGCGCCGGGGTCACCAGGCGGGCGTCCGAACCCGAACCGAACACGAAGAACAGGTTCATGCCGCCCATTTCCTCGACGACGTGCCGCTCGCACGCGTCGAGCCACACCACCTGGTCGCAGCCCTTCTCCACGGCCTCGGCCTGCGCGGCGAACGACGCCGCGTAGTTGCCCGCGAACTTCGCCGCACCGGTGCCGCCGGGGGCCGCGCGCACGTACTCGTGGCTCAACCACACGGTGACCGGCTTGATGCCGCCGGCGAAGTACGAGCCGGCCGGGGAGGCGATCACCGCGTAGAGGTAGGCGTTGGCCGGGTTGTTGACCCCGAGGCCGATCTCGGTGGAGATCATGAACGGCCGCAGGTAGAGCGAGCTCTCCTCGGCGCTCGGCACCCAGGCACCGTCCACCGCGATCAGCTCGCGCAGCGACTCGACGAACAGCTCCTCGGGCAGCTGGGCCATCGCGATCCGCTGCGCCGAACGCTGGAACCGGCGCGCGTTCGCGTCGGGGCGGAACGCCGCGATCGACCCGTCGGGCTGGCGGTACGCCTTGAGCCCCTCGAAGATCGCCTGCGCGTAGTGCAGGACCGAGGTCGCCGGGTCGAGCTGCAGCGAGTGGTAGGGCTCCACGGCGGCGTCGTGCCAGCCGCGTTCCCCGGACCACTTGATGGTGACCATGTGGTCGGTGAAGTACCGTCCGAATCCCGGATTCGCCAATACTTCCGCGCGGCGCTCATCGCTGGCCGGTTGCGGGTTGGGGGTCCGGGTGAACGACAGTGCTCCAGTCATGCGCGTACCGTATCGCGCGCCTTGGAGCAGTGGAAACCCGATCTACGGAACTTGGTCGTCCAAATATCCGTCGTCCGCTTACTCAACGCTGAAGGAACGCCACAGTTCGTGACGCGAGGCGGTGGAGCCGGACCGGCCGACGCCTATGATGTGACCATGACGGACGCCCAGAACACCCCGGTCCCGGCGGGGCCGACGACGACGTCGCAAGACGCGCTGGCCGCCACCCTGGCGGCGCTGCTGCCGCTGGGCGGCGGCATGCTGGTGATGCTCGGCTACTCGTGGCTCGACATCTTCGGCTTGATCCTGGGCGTCGCCGGAGCGGCCGGCTGGGCCTTCTGGTGGCGCAACAAGCACAAGACGTTCTTCCCGAAGGACCTGCGCGGCGGCTCGGTCGGCGGGACCGGCGCCCTGGTCGCCGTCATCGGCATCCTGCTGTTCATCTCGCTCTGACACCGCGGGCCGGGTGCCCTCCGGGACGACCCGGAAAGCACCCGGCCCCGGTGCATCAGGCGATCAGCAGTCCCTCCGGGAGGGACGGAAGTGCCCACTTCGGATCGGGTGTGGCGTCGCAGTAGGTTCCGTCGAACGGGAACCGGCCCGCCTCCGCCAACGCGATCATGTGCTCACCCTCCGACCGCAGGCGGTCCAGGTGCTGTTCGTCGAACCGGCCGGCGGCCAGCGCGTCGGCCAACTCGTGTTCGTCCTTCCAGGACCAGCACCCGTCGGGGAACACCTCGACGTCGAGCACGCCGTCGACGCGCCGGACGCCGGTGGCGTCCCTGCCCAGCGGCACTTCGAGGTTGACGTACCAGTTGCGGAAGGTGCCGTCCGGCTCGAAGAACCACCAGACCGACGCCCAGCGGTGCTCGTACACCAGGCGCAGCGTCGAAGTGCCGCGCCAGGTCGACCTGGCCGGGACCCGCGGTCCGTTGAAGCGCTCGGCCAACGGCATCTGGCGCGGCGAGCGGCCGTCCGGGGAGGTGGTGACCCGGATCGGCGTCCCGTCCAGGACCCAGCAGAGCAGGTGGGCACCGTCGTCCTCGACCACCCGTGCCGGGTGGACGGTGCCGAGCGAACCGTCCAGCCGCCAGAAGTTGTAGTGGACTTCGTCGCCGGGGGCCCACTTATGCGATTCGGTGATGGATTTCAGGGGAATGTTGGCAACACTCGTCTTGAGCATGACCCGCCTCATCTCCAGCGACGGGACACACCTCCCGTCGCCAAAGGACCGACAACAACGACAACAAGCGTCGCAAGCATCGCAGAAATCGGCATGCTCATAGCCAGTACGACCGAGAGCCCCATCCCCAGGCACGCGCCGCGCATCGGCCAGGTCCCGCCGTCCGCCAGCAGCAGCCGGGCACCGGCGTTCGCGAAGGCGTAGTGCACGAGCAGGCAACAGGTCGCGAACGCCATCGCCGGAATGGGCTCCACCAGCAGCGCAACCGCCGCAGCCGCGACACCGGCGGCCAAGTCCAGCGCGTAAGGCGTTCCGGCGCTGCCGGTGCGTCCCAAGAGGCTCGGCAGGTCTCGGTCGTGCACGAGGGCCAACGCCGTCCCCCGGAACGACTCCAGCGTGCCCAGCAGCACCGGCAGCAGCGCCACCGCCGCGCCGACGCCGATTAACGGCGCGAGATCGGCGGCCGCGGCGGCGGTCAGCACCTCGCGGATCGGCATCGGCGACAACGCCAACCGCGACCAGCCCAGCTGGTGGACCAGCGCAGCGGTCACCGCCGACAGCACCGCGACGAGCGCGACCAGCGAGATCACGATGCCGCGCTTCATCGACGACCAGGCGAACCGGTCCTGCTCGGCGGCGGGCGCGGTCAACCGCTCGAAGCCGAGGAACGCGAAGAACAGCACCGCGGCGGCACCGGTGATGCCCACCGCGCTGTCGGACAGCGGGCGCCCGGCCGGGATCGGCGGCACGGGTTCGATCGCGAAGCAGGTGACCACCACGAGTCCGAGCACCGCGACGGTCAGCACGAGCCAGATCCAGGCGGCCGCGCCCCGGATCCGCAGCCCCGCCGTCGCCGAGAGCACGACCAGCAGCAGCGCCACCGCGGCGGCCTGCGGCGCGGCCGAGGGCAGGAAGAAGTCGCCCAGCACCCGCGCGATCGCGGCCATCCCGGCGACCTGTCCGGCCAGGTACGCGCTGGCCCCGACCCGCGACGGCACCACACCCATCCGGGCCCGCACGCACACGTAAGTCGCGCCCGGCACGCGGTAGGCCTCGGACTGGTACGCGGTCGACGACGCCGAACACACGACGGCCGCCAGCGCGATCAGCAGCCCGAACGGCAGCAACGGCCCGGCCGCGGCGGCCGCGGGCGCCGGTCCCACGAACACCCCGGCGCCGAGCATCCCGCCGAGCGCGAGCGGGACCGCACCGGCACCGGATGCGAGCCGACCGGCCGATTCAACCTGTTGGGCCACGGGACCACCCTTACAGACGAACACCGATGCGTGCAGCCGCCTGTCGGCTGACGCGAGAGTAGTCACGACCGGGTGCCCGAACGCACCGCAACGCCGACCGATGTCCTGGTCGGATTCCCGGTTGCCGAGCGTTCTAGAGTGCGAAGAGCTTTGCTGACACCGCAGCGTTGATGCGTTACCCGGAGGATGACCACGTGACGACCCCGAAACTCGCCCTCACCGACACGGCGGTGGCCAAGCTGACCGCGGACGCGCTCGTCGTCGGAACCGTCCAGGGCACCGACGGCCTGCGGCTCGCACCCGGCACCGATCAGGTCGCCGCCGCGTACGACGGAGACCTGACGAAGGTCCTCGTCTCGCTGGGCGCGACCGGCAAGGCGGACGAGGTCGTCAAGCTGCCCGCGGGCGGCAAGCTGCGCGCCGGCATCCTGGTCGCGGTCGGGCTGGGCAAGCCCGCGGCCAACGGCGGGGTTTCCGGCGAGGCGGTGCGCCGGGCGTCCGGCGCCGCGGCCCGCGCGCTCGGCGGCGTCGAGCACGCCGCCACCACGCTGTCCGCTGTGGACCTCTCGGCCGCCGTGCAGGGCACGGTGATGGGCGCCTACGGCTACACCGCGTACAAGTCGCAGTCGGGCGACGCCCCGGTGTCCAAGGTGGACTTCCTGGTCGGCGACGCCAAGGCGGACGGGAACGCGCACGCGCTGAAGGGCGCCACCGCGATCGGCGAGGCCGTCAACACCGCCCGCGACTTCATCAACACCCCGCCCAACGACCTGTTCCCGGCGACCTTCGCCGAGCGCGCCGCCGAGCTGGGGCGCTCCGCCGGCCTCGAGGTCGACGTGCTCGACGACAGCGCGCTGCGCAAGCAGGGCTTCGGCGGCATCCTCGGCGTCGGCGCCGGTTCCTCCCGCCCACCGCGCCTGGTGCGGCTGCGGCACAAGGGCCCGAAGGCCGCCAAGAAGGTCGCGCTGATCGGCAAGGGCATCACCTTCGACACCGGCGGCATCTCGCTGAAGCCCGCCGCGAACATGGAGGAGATGACCTCGGACATGTCCGGGGCCGCCGCGGTGATCGCCACCATGCTGCTGGCCGCCCGGCTCAACTACCCGCTGGACATCACCGCGACCGTGCCGATGGCCGAGAACATGCCGTCGGGCACGGCGTACCGCCCGGGCGACGTGCTGACCATGTACGGCGGCAAGACCGTCGAGGTGCTCAACACCGACGCCGAGGGCCGGCTGATCCTGGTCGACGCCATCACGCGCGCCTGCGAGGACGAGCCGGACTACCTGATCGAGACGTCCACGCTGACCGGCGCGCAGGTGGTGGCGCTGGGCAAGCGCACGCCCGGCGTGATGGGCAGCGAGGACTTCCGGGACCGGGTGGCGCGGCTGTCGCAGGCCGTCGGCGAGGGCGGCTGGCCGATGCCGCTGCCGGAGGAGCTGCGCGGCGATCTGGACTCCAAGCTCGCCGACCTGGCGAACATCACCGGGCACCGCTGGGGCGGCATGCTCGCCGCGGGCATCTTCCTCGAGGAGTTCGTCGCCGACGGCGTGCAGTGGACGCACCTGGACATCGCGGGACCGTCGTACAACACGAACGCGCCGTGGGGCTACACGCCCAAGGGCGGCACGGGCGTCCCGGTCCGCACCATGGCGGCGGTCCTCGCCGACATCGCCGACCGGGGCTGACCGGAGCACGCGTCCCGACGGGGTCGTGGGTCCGCCGGACCCGCGGCCCCGCGGCGCGTAGTTCTACTCCGCCGAGGTGGCGTATTTGTGACGTGAAACTCAAAAGGATCACCACTGCCCCGTACCGCGGTGTCACGATGGGTCGATGACCGAATCGAAACCGGCCGCGCCCCGCACCGCCCGGCACGGCTACCAGGTCGACGTGGTGTGGACCGGCAACACCGGGCAGGGCACCAGCTCCTACCGCAGCTACGAACGCACCCACGAGGTGCGCGCGGCCGGCAAGGACGCCATCGACGCATCCGCGGATCCGGTCTTCCTCGGCGACGCGGACCGGTACAACCCGGAAGAACTGCTGGTCGCATCGCTGTCGCAGTGCCACATGCTCTGGTTCCTGCACCTGGCCGCGGACTGCGGCGTGGTGGTCACCGGCTACCACGACCAGGCGCGCGGGATCCTCGCCGAGAACCCCGACGGCTCCGGCCAGTTCGAAGAGGTGCGGCTCGCGCCCCAGGTCACGGTGGCCGACCGGGCGAGCGTGGACGTGGCGGAAGCGCTGCACGAACGCGCCCACGAGCTCTGCTACATCGCGAAGTCGGTGACCTTCCCGGTCAACTGCACCCCGACCACCCGAATCGCGAACTGACGCTCGAAGCTGCCCCAGACTCGCCCTGCATCGCGGTGCGGGTGGCGATGCACGTTGCCCGGGATGGGCCGAGCGGCTGCGCCGCTTCGAAGATCCGCTGCGAACGGCTCTAGCCGTCGGCGGCCTTGCGGTCGCGGTCGCGGAGGATGCGCTGGCGGGCCTGGTAGTCCCGCATCCGCTGCGGGTAGCCGACCTTGGCCACCTCGTAGAGCGGGATGCCGATCTTGCGGGTCAGCCGGTGCGCGGCCGCCGGGCCGTCCACCCGCCGCCGGGTCCACTCGCCGTCGTGCGCGATGAGCATCAGCGTCGTCTCGGTCACCGTCGTGCGCGGCTCCAGGTACCCCTCGACGCCGCGGCGCTGCGCCGCCCAGCCGATCAGGTGCTCGGTGTCCGCCGAGCTCGCACCGCGCATCCTGCCGGAACGCTTCCCGCGGAACCGGTCGAACAGGCCCACCGGACTCGCCTCCCGTCGCTGGGGATGTGGAACAGCAGACGCTTCCGATGATGCCACCGCCCACATGGGGCGTGTGTGAAAAGCGTTCGCTCCCGGTTGATCGGCGCCGACCTCGCGGTTGTGATCCGCGGCAGTGCAGCACAGATCACCCGGCCCACGTCGCGTACGCCCGTCGTGTGGTGACAAGATGGCTCTCAGGCGCCCGTGAACGTCCTGTTCCGGCGACGCCGTCAGCTAGTCAACGATGCCTGTCGAGGAGTGCGAAGTGACCGACACGTCCGCCGATCTGGTCATTCTCGGCGGCGGTTCGGGCGGCTACGCCTGCGCCTTCCGCGCGGCCGAGCTAGGCCTGTCCGTCGTCCTTATCGAAAAGGACAAGCTCGGTGGGACGTGCCTGCACCGCGGCTGCATCCCGACCAAGGCACTGCTGCACGCCGCCGAGGTGGCCGACTCCGCCCGCGACGCCGACCAGTTCGGCGTCCGCGCCGCCCTCGAAGGCATCGACATCGACGGCGTCAACAAGTACAAGGACGGCGTCGTCGCCGGCCTGTACAAGGGCCTGCAGGGCCTGGCCAAGGCCCACAAGGTGACCCTGGTCGAGGGCGCCGGGACGCTGGTCGACGCCAAGACCGTCGAGGTCAACGGCACCCGGTACACCGGCAAGAACGTGGTCCTGGCCACCGGCTCCTACTCCAAGTCGCTGCCGGGTCTGGAACTGGGCGGCAGGGTCATCGCCAGCGAGCAGGCCCTGAACCTCGACTTCATCCCGGAGAAGGTCGTCGTGCTCGGCGGCGGCGTGATCGGCGTCGAGTTCGCCAGCGTGTGGCGCTCCTTCGGCGCCGACGTGACCATCGTCGAAGCCCTCCCGCACCTGGTGCCCAACGAGGACGAATTCGTCTCCAAGCGCCTGGAGCGCGCCTTCCGCAAGCGCGGCATCAAGTTCAAGACCGGCGTGAAGTTCACCGGCGCGACCCCGACCGCCGCCGGCGTCTCGGTGAGCCTGGAGAACGGCGAGACCTACGACGCCGACGTGCTGCTGGTCGCGGTCGGCCGCGGCCCGAACACCGCCGGCCACGGCTTCGACGCCGTCGGCGTGCACATGGAGCGCGGCTTCGTCCGCACCGACGAGCGGCTGCGCACCAACCTGCCGGGCGTCTACGCCGTCGGCGACATCGTGCCCGGCCTGCAGCTGGCGCACCGCGGTTTCCAGCAGGGCATCTTCATCGCCGAGGACATCGCGGGGCTCAACCCGCAGCCGATCGACGAGGCCGGCATCCCGCGGGTGACCTACTGCCACCCCGAGGTCGCCTCGGTGGGCCTGACGGAGGCCGCGGCGAAGGAGCAGTACGGCTCGGTCGAGACGTTCACCTACGACCTGGCCGGCAACGGCAAGAGCCAGATCCTCAAGACCCAGGGCGCGGTCAAGCTGGTCCGCGCCACGGACGGCCCGGTGGTCGGCCTGCACCTGGTCGGCGACCGCGTCGGTGAGCTCATCGGCGAGGCGCAGCTGATCTACAACTGGGAAGCACTGCCGGAGGACGTCGCTCCCCTGGTGCACGCCCACCCCACTCAGACCGAAGCCCTGGGCGAGGCGCACCTCGCCCTGGCCGGCAAGCCGCTGCACGTGCACGGCTGACGTCGGCTCCGCAGTCAGCCAGCACCCCGCCACACCACGAGGAGTCAGCAACAGATGGCCTTCTCCGTTCAGATGCCGGCACTCGGCGAGAGCGTCACCGAGGGAACGATCACCCGGTGGCTCAAGCAGGAGGGCGAGACCGTCGAGGTCGACGAGCCGCTCCTGGAAGTCTCCACCGACAAGGTCGACACCGAGATCCCGTCGCCCGCCGCCGGCGTGCTCCAGCGCATCGTCGCCCAGGAAGACGACACCGTCGAGATCGGCGCCGAGCTCGCCGTGATCGCCGACAGCGGCGAAGCAGCGGCGCCCGCTCCGGCCGCCCCGGCCGAGCCGGCAGCCCCGGCACCCGCCGCGGAGCAGCCCGCCCCGCCGCAGCCGGAGGCCCCGGCTCCCGCTGCCGCCCCCGCTGCCGCCCCGGCTCCGGCCGGTGGCGCGACGGGCACGGACGTCAACATGCCGGCGCTCGGCGAGAGCGTCACCGAAGGCACCGTGACCCGGTGGCTCAAGCAGGTCGGCGACACCGTCGAGGTCGACGAGCCGCTGCTGGAGGTCTCCACCGACAAGGTCGACACCGAGATCCCGTCGCCGGTGGCCGGCACGCTGCTGGAGATCGCCGCCGATGAGGACGACACGGTCGAGGTCGGTGCCAAGCTCGCCGTGATCGGTGCCGCCGGTGCGGCCCCGGCCCCGGCTGCACCGCCCGCTCCGCCGGCTCCCGCCGCTGCCGCTCCGGCTCCGGCCGCTCCGGCTCCCGCCGCTCCCCCGGCCCCGCCGGCGCCCCCGGCTCCCGCTCCGGCCGCGCCGCCCGCGCCTCCGGCCCCGGCCGCTCCGGCCGAGCCGGCGTCGGCCGCCGGCGCGCCGTACGTGACGCCGCTGGTCCGGAAGCTGGCCAACGAGCACGGCATCGACCTGTCCGCGATCAAGGGCAGCGGTGTCGGCGGCCGGATCCGCAAGCAGGACGTGCAGGCCGCGATCGACGCCAAGCAGGCCCCGGCGCCCGCCGCCGCAGCCGCCCCTGCCGCCGCGGCACCGGCCGCTCCGGCCCCGGTCTCGGAGCCGTCGGCGGAGGCCAAGGCGTTGCGCGGCACGACGCAGAAGATGTCCCGCCTGCGCCAGCTGCTGGCCCGCCGGATGGTCGAGTCGCTGCAGACCGCCGCGCAGCTGACCACGGTGATCGAGGTCGACGTGACCCGCATCGCCCGGCTGCGGGACCGCGCCAAGGCGAACTTCGAGGCCGCCGAGGGCGTCAAGCTGTCGTTCCTGCCGTTCTTCGCCAAGGCCGCGGCCGAGGCGCTGAAGCTGCACCCGAAGCTGAACGCCTCGATCGACGACGAGAACAAGCAGGTCACCTACCACGGTGCCGAGCACCTGTCGATCGCGGTGGACACCGAGCGCGGCCTGGTCTCGCCGGTGATCCACGACGCCGGGGACCTCAACCTCGGTGGACTGGCCCGCAAGATCGCCGACCTGGCGGCGCGGACCCGGAACAACAAGATCAAGCCGGACGAGCTCTCCGGCGGCACCTTCACCATCACCAACACCGGTAGCCGCGGGGCGTTGTTCGACACGCCGATCCTGAACCCGCCGCAGGTGGGCATGCTCGGCACCGGCGCGGTGGTGAAGCGCCCGGTGGTGGTCGCCGACGAGAACGGTGGCGACACCATCGCGATCCGCTCGATGGTCTTCCTGGCGATGACCTACGACCACCGGCTGGTCGACGGCGCGGACGCCGCCCGCTTCCTCGCCACGCTCAAGCAGCGTCTGGAAGAAGGCGCCTTCGAGGCCGACCTCGGTCTGTAAGAGCTGTTTCGAAGGCGGTTTGCGCAAAGCGGCTACCGCCACTTGTGAAACAGAACCGCTGATCCGGCGATAGCGAAAGGGCCGCTCACCTCTTCGGTGGGCGGCCCTTTCGCTTCGATCCCGGCGGAATCGCTCGCACCGCGCCCGCCGGTGCGGGACGATTCCTGGCATGCGCGTGGTTGTCGCCGGTTCGTCCGGGTTGATCGGCACGTCCCTGGTAGCCGCGTTGCGGCAGGCCGGGCACGAGGTGGTCCGGCTGGTTCGCCGGCTCCCGACCGCCCCCGATGAGCGGGGCTGGGATCCGGAGGGCGGCCAGCTCGACGCGGACGCGCTGGAGGGCGCCGACGCGGTGGTGAACCTCTGCGGCGCGGGCATCGGCGAAAGACGCTGGAGCCCGGAGCGCAAGCGGCAGCTGGTGCACACCCGGGTGCGGCCGACCGAGGTGCTCGCCGAGGCCGTCGCCGAGCGGGGCGTCCCGGTGCTGGCGAACGGGTCCGCGGTCGGGTTCTACGGCGACAGCGGTTCGAAGCCGGTGACCGAGGCGTCCGAGCCGGGCTCCGACTTCCTCGCCCGCCTGTGCCGGCGCTGGGAGGCGGCGACCAAGCCGGCCGCGGACGCCGGGGTGCGCGTGGTGCGGCTGCGCTCCGGCTTGGTGCTCGCCCCTTCCGGCGGGCTGCTCGGCCAGCTCCGGCCGCTGTTCTCGATGCTGCTCGGCGGCCGCCTCGGTGACGGCACCCAGTACATGTCGTGGATCTCGCTGGACGACGAGGTCAGCGCCATCCGGTTCGTGCTGGAGCGGCCCGAGGTTTCCGGCCCGGTCAACCTCACCGGCCCGGCGCCGGTCACCAACGCGGAGTTCACCCGCGCGCTGGGCGAGGCGCTGGGCCGGCCGGCGCCGTGGATCGTGCCGGGTTTCGCGCTCCGGATCGCCCTCGGCGAGCTCGCCGACCAGGCGCTGACCGGGCAGCGCGCATTGCCGACGGTGCTGGAGTCGGAGGGTTTCGCGTTCCAGCACCCGTCGATCGGGGCGGCACTGGCGGCGGCTGTCTCGTCATGAGCCTTCGGGCATCGCCGCTGGACCCGGGGCGTAGCCTGGCCGCGTGAGTCGTGCCAACACTTCGTGCCGCGCATCCGCCGATCAGATGGCCGTGCGCAACCTGGGAACCATCGATTACCTCTCCGCCTGGGACCTGCAGCGCGAGCTGGTCAACGGCCGCGCCGAGGGGCTGAACCCGGACACCCTGCTGCTGCTGGAGCACCCGTCGGTCTACACCGCGGGCAAGCGCACCTCGCCGGAGGACCGCCCGACGGACGGGACGCCGGTCATCGACGTCGACCGCGGCGGCAAGATCACCTGGCACGGCCCGGGGCAGATCGTCGGCTACCCGATCGTGCAGCTGGCGGACCCGATCGACGTGGTCGACTACGTCCGCCGCCTGGAGCAGGCGCTGATCTGGGTGTGCGACCAGTTCGGGCTGGAGGCGGGCCGGGTCGAGGGCCGCAGCGGTGTCTGGTTTCCGGCCGACGACGGCCGCCAGGAGCGCAAGATCGCGGCGATCGGTATCCGGGTGCAGCGCGGCATCACGATGCACGGGCTGGAACTGAACTGCAACGCCGACCTGACCAGCTTCGACCGGATCGTGCCGTGCGGCATCGCCGACGCGGGCACCACCTCGCTGAGCGCGGAGGTCGGCCGGACGGTCGAGGTCGCCGAAGCGATGCCGCTGGTCGAGAAGGGTGTGCGGGACGCGCTGGACGGCACGCTGCCGGTCAGCGAGCGCAACATCCCGCGCGAGCAGCCGACCGCGGCCGGGGTGACGCTCTCGCTGGACCCGAGCCTGCGCTGATCGGGGCCGATCGACGAACCGACATCCACTCCTCTAATATTCCGTAATTACGGACTACTAGAGGAGTGGATGTCATGCCGCTGTCCCGCCGCCGCCTGCTCGCCGCCACCGGGGCCGCCGTGCCGCTGCTGCTGGTCGCACCCTCGGCCGTCGCGCAACCGGCCGCCCCACCCGACCTGGCGACCCCCGAGGGCTGGCTGACCTGGATCAGCGCGAACCGCGACGGACTCGGCCTCGTGGTCGACGACGGGCGCGGCAACCGGCTGCTGCACCGCGCGGACGCCGCGCAGCCGCTCGCCTCGGCCGTCAAGGTCGTGCACCTGGCCGCCTACTCCGCCGCCGTCGCCGAGGGCAGGCTGGACCCGAAGGAGCAGATCCGCCTCGGCGACTGGGAGCGCTTCTACGTGCCGATCGACGGCAACGCGCACGCGACCACGCTCAAGCACCTAGGCATCCCCACCGATCCGACCGGCCTGTACGCGGCGGACCCCGATCACCGGGTCACGCTCGACGACATGGCCTCGGCCATGATCATGTTCAGTGACAGCGCGGTCCCGGACTTCTTGCGCAACCGGCTCGGCGACGCCGCGCTGCGCAAGGCCGCGGCGGCCGGCGGCTGGGCGCGGCCGGACATCCGGTCCATGTGCGCGGAGTACCTGTTCCTGCTGCCCGAGTTCGCGCCCCCGGCGCAGCTGCCCACCCCGGCCCGGCGAATCTTCGGCTACGCCCTGGAACAGCGCTACAGCAACGACGCCGACCTGCGCAAACGGGTGCTGGACCGGCTGATGCGCAACGACCTGCCGCCGTACGAGCAGCAGCTCAGGTGGGGCTCGCAGACGATGTCGTCGACCGCGCGCCAGCTGGCCTCGCTGCACCGCGCCATGGTCACCGGCGGCGTCCTGGCCGAGGCCGCCCGCACCCACCTGGAACGCCCGCTCAGCGGCCACCTGCCACCGGGCGTGCTCGGGATCGGCATGAAGGGCGGCAGCCTGCCCGGAGTCCTGACCTGTGGGATGTCGGTGCGCCGCCAGGACGGCACCGTCGCGTGGGGTGCCCTGCTCGCGCACGGCGACATCGCGCTGGAACAAGTCGGCACCGGCGATCCGGGCCTGCCGCTGGTGCTCGCGATGCAGCAGCCGGAGTGGCGGGACCGGCTTGCACGGGCGCTGGCCGGCTGAGGCAAGCTCGTCCGGTGACATCGGAGGACTTGCACCAGCGGATCGCCGCGCTGGAAGAGCGCGTCGCCGCCCTCGAAGGAACGCGACGGGCCGACGAGGTCGAGCCCAGCGGCGGCGTCGTGCAGTACCAAGGCAGCCTGGTCGAACCGGTCGAGCTGGAGTGGCGAATCCACGTCGACCCGGCCTGGGTGCTCGGCATGGACGACGGCCCGCGCACGGACGTGCTGGCCGCGCTGGGCCACCCGGCCCGGGCCGCGATCGTGCGCCTGCTGGCCCTGCAGGGCGCCCAGCCCGCCGCCGCCCTGCAGGAGGCGGCGGGCCTGGGCTCCACCGGGCAGCTCTACCACCACCTGAAGAGCCTGACCGCGTGCGGCCTGGTGGAGCAGGACAAACGCGGCACCTACCGGCTGCGCGCCCGGGCGACGATCCCGGCCCTGATCCTGCTCACCGCGGCCTCCGACATCGCGGGCCAACTCACAACGCGCTGAGATCGTCCAGCACGAAACGCCGCCCGCTGGGCGACTCGTCACGAAGCCCTGCTCGCGCCTCGACCGGTGCGGCGCAGAAGTACGGCGACGGCCAGCACCAGCACCGCCATCCAGATGGCCATGCCGGCGATGCCGTTGCCGTCGAGGCTCGTCGTGGCGGTGCTGGTCACGGCCGCCAGCATCGCCGCGGGCGAGGCGTTGAGCAGGGCATGGCCGACCACCGCGGGCCACACCGATCCGGTAGCCAGCCGGGTCCAGTTCAGCAGCGCGGCGCACACCATGAAGAAGGCGCACAGCGGAATCAGCAGCAGCGGCGCCTTCGCACCGAAGTACAGGCCGAGCGGGGCGTGCCACAGGCCCCAGATCCCGCCGGAGACGACCGCGAGGCCCACCCGGTTCGCGTACCTCTCAGCCAGCCGCGGGACCAGCACCCCGCGCCAGCCCCATTCCTCCCCGAACGCCGTCGGCAGCAGAACCAGCATGCCGACCGGAATCGTGGCCAGCGCCGTGATCACGTCGCCCGGGCCGAGGCGAACCAACCCGAACACGGCGGCCAGCACGATGGCGAGCGCGGTCAGCGCCGGGATTCCCACCAGGACCGCAACCGCGACGCCCAGTGTGCGGCCCTTGCTCTGCCCCAGTGCCAGCCCGCTCCTGCGAGCCAGCTCCACGACTCCGACTCCCCGCTTCCGGGCCAGTAGGACGGCGATGGCCGGGGTGAACATCATGGCCATCCCGGCGGCCGCCACGTCGATGCCGGCCAGCCACATCGGTGCCACCACGAGCCAAGCACCACCGAGGGCGACGGCGAGGAACACCGGCAGGCTGAAAGTCGGCCGTATCGCCGGCGGAGCCGAGACGGCTGGTCGTACCTGGCGCATGAGACTCCTTGATCCGAACAGTCCACACGAAACGTTTCGTTTCGTGCTGCACACTGCAGCACGCCCGTGCTGCGATGTCAAACGAAACGTTTCGTTTAGAATGGCGCGATGGGCAAGCCACCGAACGCGATCCGCCGCAGCGACAAGAGCCGCAAGGCGACGCTCGCCGCGGCCCTGGACCTGTGCGCCGAGCTGGGATATTCGGCCGTGACCGTGGAGGCCATCGCCAACCGCGCCGGCGTCAGCAAGGCCACGATCTACCGGTGGTGGCCGTCCAAGGGCGCGATCGTCCTGGAAGCGATCGATGAAGCAGGCCTGGCACCCAAGACCTTTCCCGACACCGACGACCTCGCTGCCGATCTGCACACCCAGCTGAGCGGGATCTTGAGCGTGTTCACGGATCGGCGCCTCGGTCCCGCGTTCACCGGCGTGCTCGCGGAGGGCCAACTCGACCCCGGCCTCTCGCAGGAGCTGCGCGAGCGGCTGATCGAACCCCGGCTCGCCCAGTGCTACACCCGCATGCGCAATGCCCAGGACCGAGGACAGCTGGCCACCGACGCCGACCTGGACGTGGCGATGGACCTGCTCCACGCGCCGATCTACCGCCGCCACGTGCTCGGCTATCCCCTACCCACCCCGGACTATCTCGACAAGCTCATCGAGCACACGCTTCGCGTCCTCGCGCCGGCCTCCGCAACGACGTCATCGCGTGCTCGACGCGATCTCGCCGAGGCGCCGCCGAACCAGCCCGAGTAGGCCCCGGCGCAGATCGCGGCCGGGCGAGAGTGCCTCTGCCGCGTCCCGCGCCAGGAGGCGCGGGACACCACCGAAGGCGTCCCGCGCCGTGAGGTCAGAGCCGGGTGGCGACCTCGGCGGCGACCACGTCGAGGTGGTCCAGGTCGGCGAGATCGAGGACCTGGAGGTAGAGGCGGGTGATGCCGGTGCGCTCCCGCCAGGCGCCGATCTTGTCGACGACCTCGTCGGGCGTCCCGGCCAGGCCGTTGAGGCGCAGCTCCTCGGCCTCCCGGCCGATGGCGTCGGCCCGGCGCGAGACCTCCGCGTCGTTCTTGCCGACGCACAGCACCAGCGCCGCGGACCGCACGATCTCCTCCTGCGCCCTGCCGATCGCGGCGCACGCCGCCGCCACCCGCTCGAACTGCTCCGCCGCCGCGTCCAGGCCGACGAACGGCAGGTTGAACTCGTCGGCGAACCGGGCGGCCAGCTCCGGCGTCCGCTTCTTGCCCTGCCCGCCGATCAGCAGCGGCGGCCGCGGCTGCTGCACCGGCTTGGGCAGCCCCGGCGACTCCTCGATCCGGTAGTACCGGCCGTCGTAGTTGAAGTGCTCGCCCGCCGGGGTGCCCCACAGCCCGGTGATGATCTCCAACTGCTCGGCGTAGCGGTCGAACCGCTCCTTCAGCGGCGGGAACGGGATGCCGTAGGCGGTGTGCTCCTCCTCGTACCAGCCGGTGCCGAGGCCGAACTCGATGCGCCCGCCGGACATCTGGTCGACCTGCGCGACCGAGATCGCCAACGGCCCGGGCAGCCGGAAGGTGCCGGCCGTCATCAGCGTGCCGAGCCGCACCCGGCTGGTCTCGCGGGCCAACCCGGCCAGCGTCACCCAGGCGTCGGTCGGGCCGGGCTCGCCGGACACCGCCCCCATCTTGAGGTAGTGGTCGGAGCGGAAGAACGCGTCGTAGCCGGTGGCTTCCGCGTGCTTGGCCACGCGCAGCAAGTCGTCGTAGGTCGCGCCCTGCTGGGGCTCGGTGAAGATCCGCAACTTGAAGTGTTCGCTCACGATCCCCGAGGCTAGTAGCGGGGTTCCGCCCGCGCCGACCGCCGCCCGATCACGTGTTCCGCAGCCCGTCGAGGACCCGCTCGACGCACTCGCCGATGTCGGCGCGGGCCTGCTTGGGCGACTTCGAGCCGGCGATCGCGGTGGCGCCCGCCGACAGCGAGCCGAACACCACGCGGGCCAGGGCCTCGACCGGCAGCGGGACGATCTCCCCCGACTCGACCAGCGTCCCGACCACGCCCCGGACGACGCCGAAGGTGTAGGCCTCCTCGGCCGCCCGCCACCGCTCCCAGCCCATCACCGCGGGCCCGTCCTGCACGACGATGCGCTGGTAGGACGGCTCCAGGCAGACCTCCAGGAAGGCCCGCAGCCCGGACCGGGTGGCCTCCCAGGGGCTGCCGGTGGAGATGACCTCGGCGAGGCGGGCCACCACGCTCGTCTCCACCGCGTCGAAGGCCGCCTCGAACAGCGCCTGCTTCCCGCCGAAGTGGTGGTAGAGCGCGCCCTTGGTGACCCGGGCGCGTTTGGCGATCTCGTCCAGCGAGGTACCCGCGTAGCCGTGCTCGGTGAACAGCTCGATGGCGGAGTCCACCAGCGCCTGCCTGGTGCTTTCCGAGTACTCCACGCGTCGTGGTCGAGCTGTCGCCATGCTCACGACCCTATGACATACCGGCGGTATGGACTCGTGGTACCGTCGGTACACCAACATACTCTCGGTATGCCGCACACCTGGGGTATCACCCCGGGCCCGATCCCGGAGAGCGAAGATGAGTTGGAACGACTTCCGCCGGCGGCAACAGGCGATCCAGACGGTGCTCGACGACGCGAGCCGAAACCCGTCCGAGGCCCTCACCCAGGTGCCCGCGCCCTTCCTCGACGCCACCGATGCGCTGCGCGCCCTGCAGTACAAGTGGACCCAGCAGCTGACCGGCCGCATCGGCGTCGCGCTGTCCGAAACCGATGACGCCCCGCACGCCGACCGGGTCCAGGCCGTCACCGCCGCGTGGCGGCGCACCGCAGAGGCCAACCCGGTGCTCCGCGACCTGCTGGACCGGCACGAACCGGATCCGGTGCTGCGCGACGACATGGCCCGCGAGCACCGGCTGCTCGCCATCGCCGCCGGGCTCGCCGAGCACACCGAACCGGCCGATGACGTGGCCCGCGTCGGCCGCGCGTTCCTGCAGCTGGTGCGCATCACCCCGGAGCCGTCCCCGCAGTGCATCGGCGGCCGGCTCAGGAAGCTGATCCCCAGCTTCTGACCGCCCGGGGCGAACGCTCCGCCTGATCACGAAGCAGCGCTGCGGAGGCGATGCTGCGGAGATGCGGTAGCCGGTCGCGAGGCGCCGTTTTCGCGCGAAAACGGCGCACAGACCGCGTTCCCGGACAGCCTCCACGGCCACCGAAGCAGGCTCCCCAGCGATCAGGCGCGGAGCCGCATCCACTGGCGGGTCTCCGCATCCGCCGGAGCCTGCACCAGCAGCAGCGCGGAGCCGTCCGGCTGCAGCAGCGAGCACTCGAAGCGCAGCCGCCGGTCGTCGACCGCCACCGTGACCGGCCAGCCGCCGAACTCGCGGACCGCCCGGCAACTCCACCAGTGCGCGAGGTCCGGGCGCAGCTCCTGCAACCGGTCCACGACGTCGTCGCCCGGGAACCGGTCGGCGCGCGCCCGGAAACGGAGGAAGAGCTCGTAGAGGAACCGCTCCTCCGGCACCAGCAGGTCCTGCAGCCGCTTGCTCCCGGCGAAGGCCAGCAGCAGGTTCGGGCGGCCGGACAACTCCGGTTCCGGCCACACCGCCGCGTACGCGTCGTTGCCCGCCAGGACGTCGAACCGGTGGTTCAGCACGAGCGCCGGCGTCAGCGGCCAGCTGTCCAGCATCGGCCGCAGCCGCTCGACAACCCCGCCGTCGTCGGCGTCGTCGGACACGAAACCGCCCAGCGCCAACAGGTGCCGCCGCTCGTCGCGCCCCATCCGCAGGGTGCCGGCGAGGGCCTGCAGCACCTCGCGCGAAGTCCGCACCCTCCCCTGTTCCAGCCACGTGTACCAGGCCAGGCCGACCCCGGAGGCCGCCGCGACCTCCTCGCGACGCAGCCCCGGCGTCCGCCGCCGCCCGGTCGCGGGCAGCCCGAAATCAGCCGGATCGAGCCGCTCCCGGCTCGCGCGCAGGAACGCGCCGAGCTCCCGGCGCCGGGGGTCCGCTGCGGTGCTCACGTCGCCAGCCTATGACCTGGGATCACCGCATGAACCGGCTCCTGGATGGGATCCCGGCAGCCGGACAGGCTGGGGCGCACCCACCCGGAACCGAAAGGAACAGCCCGTGCCCCAACAACTTCGGCGCCGCGACCCCGACTCCTCGAACCTGCCGGCGCCCCGGACGTTCGTGCGGGTGTTCGTCGCCGCGGAACAGCTCGAACCGACCACCGCCTGGTACGAGCGGCTGCTCGGCGTCGAACGCGACATGGTCATGCCGTACCCGGAGAAGGACCTCGCACTGACCGCTGTCGGCGGCTTCCTGATCATCGCGGGCACCGACGAGTCGCTGGCCCCCTTCCGCCGGACCGTCGGCACCCTGCTGGTCCCCGACATCGCCCCGTACGAGAAGCGGTTCCGGGAAGACGGGCTCGAATTCGTCCAGCGGCGGTTCCGCGCCCCGGTCGGCGAGGGCTTCACGGTCCGCCACCCGGACGGCACGGTGATCGAGTACGTCCACCACCGGCCCGCCGCCCACGAGCTCAGCTGACCGGCTGCGGCACCCGTCGCACCAGGCTGGGCAGCGGCAACCGGACCGCGTGCCCGGCGGTCAGCGCCCGCCGGGCACGCACCGACGCGATCATGCCCCGCACCTGGGCCTGCGGCTCGACCGAGCCCTTCCGCACGAGCTCCACCGGCCACGGCAGCACGTGGCAGAGCTTGAGCAGGAACACCACCGGCAGCACCGCGATCTCCGCGAGCAGCTCCAGCGTCGCGCCGGTGAACAGCACCGCGAACCAGAGCACGAACGGGATGGCGATGATCGCCGAGATCGGGTCGTCGCCGAGACCGCTGGGCAGGCTGTCCATCGCGTCCTCGAACGAAAGCCTGCGACGCCACAGGAACCAGCGGCGACGCCCGTAGGGGCTGAGCTGGTGGGAAACCAGCCGCCACCGCCGCGCGCTGATCTCCACCGGCTGGAGCTCGGCCTCCTCGGCCGCCAGCAGGGCACGCGCGTCGTCCAACCCCGGATTGGTGCCCAGATGCTCGCGCAGGGCCCGGCGCAGCCGGCGAGCCGCGGCCAGGCTGCCCACCCGGATCACCCCCGCGCGGCAACCCCGGCTGCTGACCTCCAGCCGCCATCCCGTCCCGGCGGCCCGCACGATCAGCGCGAACGGCAGCAGCACCAGGACGAGCAGCAGCTCCAGCCAGCAGCCCAGCAGCACGGGCACGAGCAGCAGGAGCCAGGCCAGCCGGAGCGCCACCGAGATCGGTCCTTCGCTCAGCCGCGGCCAGCGATCCCCGGCGAAGTGCAGCCGCACGACGCGGGACCACGGCGCCCATCTGAGGCGAACTGCCCAAGAGGTTGTCGACACGACTGTGCAGTATGACGCGCGGGATCACGCGAACCCGTAGCGCCTGGTAGTGACCCCTCCCACCTTCTCGAACCGGTTGTGTCGGGGGCGTAGCCTGTCGTCGTGACTGTCGCGCCGGAGGGCCGGAAGCTGCTGCGGCTGGAAGCCCGCAACAGCCAGACGCCTATCGAGAAGAAGCCGTCGTGGATCAAGACCCGCGCACGGATGGGCCCCGAGTACCAGGAGCTGAAGGGCCTCGTCCGCCGCGAGGGCCTGCACACCGTCTGCGAGGAAGCGGGGTGCCCCAACATCTTCGAGTGTTGGGAGGACCGCGAGGCGACGTTCCTCATCGGCGGGGACCAGTGCACCCGCCGATGCGACTTCTGCCAGATCGACACCGGTAAGCCGGCCGAGCTGGACGTCGAGGAGCCGCGCCGGGTGGCGGAGTCGGTGCAGGCGATGGGCCTGCGCTACTCGACGGTCACCGGTGTCGCCCGCGACGACCTGCCCGACGGCGGCGCGTGGCTGTACGCCGAGACGGTCCGGCAGATCCACGCGATGAACCCGGGCACCGGCGTCGAGCTGCTGATCCCGGACTTCAACGCCGACCCGGACCAGCTGGCCGAGGTGTTCGGTTCACGCCCGGAGGTGCTCGCGCACAACCTGGAGACCGTGCCGAGCGTGTTCCGGCGGATCCGGCCGGGCTTCCGCTACGAGCGGTCGCTGAAGGTGATCACCATGGCCCGCGACGCCGGCCTGGTGACCAAGTCGAACCTGATCCTCGGCATGGGCGAGACGCCCGACGAGGTGCGCCCGGCGCTGCAGGACCTGCACGACGCGGGTTGCGACATCATCACCATCACCCAGTACCTGCGCCCCAGCCCGCGGCACCACCCGGTGGACCGCTGGGCCAAGCCGGAGGAGTTCGTCGAGCACACCAAGGCCGCCGAGGAGATCGGCTTCCCCGGTGTCATGGCGGGCCCGCTGGTGCGATCCAGCTACCGCGCCGGCCGCCTGTACGCCAAGGCCACGGTGCACCGCGGCATGCCGCTGCCGGAGAACCTGTCCCACCTGGCCAAGGCCGGCACCGCGGCCCAGGAGGCCACCAGCCTCCTCAACCGCTGACGCTTTCCGCGTGAAGGGCACCGCCGGGCGGCCACGCCGCTCCGCGGTGCCTTTCGCCGTTCATCCGACCGTGTTTTCAGGTCGGAGTTCACGGGTCGGTCACGCATCTCGGACCGCACCTGCACCCGGCGCGGACCGGGCCGTATCCTGAAAACCATGGCCAAGCAGGACAAGGCCGCCAAGAAAGCGGCGGCCAAAGCAAGGCGCCAGGCAACACGGGGCCGGATCAAGCAGATCTTCGAGGCGTTCAAGATGCAACGCCGGGAGGACAAGCTCCTCCTCCCGCTGATGCTCGGGGCGTTCCTCGGCGTGACCGCCGTGGTGTTCCTGCTGGGCATGATCTGGAGCCTGCACTGGGTGTTCCTCCCGGTCGGCCTGGCCTTCGGGCTGCTGGCCGCGGTGATCATCTTCGGTCGGCGCGTGCAGTCGACCGTCTACCGCAAGGCGGACGGCCAGCCCGGCGCCGCCGGATGGGCCCTGGACAACCTGCGCGGCCGCTGGGTGCTGACCCAGGCCGTGTCGGGCACCGCCCAGCTCGACGCCGTGCACCGGCTCATCGGCCGCCCGGGGATCGTGCTGGTCGGCGAGGGCTCGCCGCACCGGGTCAAGTCGCTGATGTCGCAGGAGAAGAAGCGGATCTCCCGGCTCGTCGGCGAAACCCCGATCTACGAGATCACCGTCGGCCACGAGAAGGACCAGGTGCCGCTGAGCAAGCTGCAGCAGCGCATCACGAAGCTGCCGCGCAACATCGGCCCCGCCCAGATCGACGCGATCGAGAACCGGCTGGCGGCGCTCGCCAGCCGGGGCAACGCGCTGCCCAAGGGTCCCATGCCGCAGGGCGCCAAGATGCGGAACGTGTCGCGCGCCGTTCGCCGCGCGAAGTAGGAAGCGACGAGAACGACGAAGCGGGCCCGGGTCGGAGAACCCGGGCCCGCTTCTTTCGCATCGCGATCCTTCAGCGGCGGAGGACGATGGTGCCGGTGAGCCGGTCGTGCCAGGAGCGGCCGTCGAAGTTCCACACCACGGCCGGGATGATCAGCGCCGTCAGGACGCAGCGCACCGCGGCCCGCCACGGCCCCACCATGACCGCGCCGTCGACCCGCGCGACCCAGATCCGCATCGCCGCCATGCCCGGCGTGGCCCCGAAGAAGGTCACCGGGACCACGGTGATGACCACCCAGGCCACCAGGCTCCAGTTCTGGGGGTAGTCCGGCGCGGTGAACAACGCGGCGACCAGCGCGGCCAGCACGATGTCGATGAGGAACGCCGCCATCCGCCGGCCCACCGGCGCCGCCGCGCCGGGCCCGCTCTCGGGCAGCCCCAGCTGCTGGCCCCGCCACTCGGGCCGGGTCTCGTTCGCCTGCTCGCGCGCCTGTTTGAATGCGTTCTTCGGGCCGTCCAGCCACGATCCGGCTTTTCGCACGTCACCCAGGGTACGTGCCGCCCGCGCTGGCGCTGTCGGAGCATCACGTTCGGCCACTGCGCGCAACCCCTACCACCCGAACAGGCGGCAGTTAACGCCCGCGAAACATTCGGGTGACGACGGGGCAACACCCCTGACATAACGTTGGCTACGAGCCGGCGGCGGAACCCCATGGCATGGCGGTCGGTGAGCTGTACGAGTGCGGTTAGGAGCCACCGAGGTTGTTCAAGAATCCTGACGAGGTCCTGCGCTTCATCGCCGATGAGGACGTGAAGTTCGTCGATGTCCGGTTCTGCGACCTGCCGGGCGTGATGCAGCACTTCACGGTGCCCGCGACCGCGTTCGACCAGGACGCTTTCACCGAGGGGCTGGCCTTCGACGGCTCGTCGGTGCGCGGCTTCCAGTCGATCCACGAGTCCGACATGCTGCTGCTGCCGGACCCGTACACCGCTCGCATCGACCCGTTCCGCGCCGAGAAGACGCTGATCCTCAACTTCTTCGTGCACGACCCGTTCACGCTGGAGCCCTACAGCCGCGACCCGCGCAACATCGCGCGCAAGGCGGAGCAGTACCTGAACGAGTCCGGCATCGCCGACACCGCGTTCTTCGGCGCCGAGGCCGAGTTCTACATCTTCGACTCGGTCAAGTTCGGCGAGGCCGCCAACAAGACCTTCGCCGAGGTCGACTCGGTCGAGGGCTGGTGGAACACCGGCCGCGACGAGGAAGGCGGCAACCGGGGCTACAAGACCCGGATGAAGGGCGGCTACTTCCCGGTCTCCCCGTACGACCACTTCGCGGACCTGCGCGACCAGATGGTCAAGCAGCTGATCGGCTCGGGCTTCACCATCGAGCGGGCGCACCACGAGGTCGGCACCGGCGGCCAGGCCGAGATCAACTACAGGTTCAACACGCTGCTGCACGCGGCGGACGACTTGCAGCTGTTCAAGTACGTCATCAAGAACACCGCCTGGCAGCACGGCAAGACCGTGACGTTCATGCCCAAGCCGCTGTTCGGTGACAACGGTTCCGGCATGCACAGCCACATGTCGCTGTGGAAGGACGGCAGCCCGCTGTTCTACGACGAGTCCGGTTACGCCGGCCTGTCGGACATGGCGCGCCACTACATCGGCGGCATCCTGCACCACGCGCCGAGCCTGCTGGCCTTCACCAACCCGACGGTGAACTCCTACCACCGCCTGGTGCCGGGCTACGAGGCCCCGGTGAACCTGGTGTACTCGCAGCGCAACCGCTCCGCCTGCATGCGGATCCCGATCACCGGTGCGAACCCGAAGGCCAAGCGCGTCGAGTTCCGCTGCCCGGACCCGTCCGGCAACCCGTACCTGGCGTTCGCCGCGATGATGATGGCCGGTCTGGACGGCATCAAGAACAAGATCGAGCCGGCCGAGCCGATCGACAAGGACCTCTACGAGCTGCCGCCCGAAGAGGCCAAGAACGTGCCGACCGTGCCGGACAGCCTGTCGAAGGTCATCGACAACCTGGAAGCCGACCACGACTTCCTGCTCGAGGGTGGCGTGTTCACCCCCGACCTGATCGAGACCTGGATCAGCCTGAAGCGGGAAGACGAGATCGACCCGATCCGCCTCCGCCCGCACCCGCACGAGTTCTCGCTGTACTTCGACGTGTGATCGGCTGAGCGATGCATCAGCGGGGTGGGGACTTCGGTCCCCACCCCGCTTTCGCATTGCTGATCAGATGCCCTGCCACGGCGCCAACGGGGCGCCGACCGTGCCGGGCTTGAAGCGCAGCAGCGCACCGGCGCAGGGATCGGCGAGCAGCCCGGGCTCGTCGTAGCCGAAGCACGCCGACGTCACGTACATCTCCTCCAGCCGCGATCCACCGAAGGCCAGGCTGGTGATCCGCCGGGTCGGCGCCCACAGCACGGTTTCGAGGTCCCCGCTCGGGGCGTACCGGTGGATCCGCCCGGTCCAGTGCATCGCGACCCACACGCAGCCCTCGGCGTCCACCGCGACGCCCTCCGGGCTGCCCTCCGACTCCGCGCACGCCACCCACTGCCGACCGGACAACGCCCGGGCCCGCTCCACGTCGTAGTCGTAGACCCAGATCGCGCGAGTGTCGACCACGTACATCCGCGTGCCGTCCGGGCTCCAGGCCAGCCCACCGGCGCCGGTCACCCCCTCGACCAGCAGCCGCGCGCGGTCGCCGTCGAGGACGAACAGCGCGCTAGCGCGGACGTCGCGGGCGTGCGTCAGCGTGCCGGCCACGAACCGCCCCGCCGGATCGCACGCTCCGACGCTCATCCTGTCGCCGTTGCGCACCTGCACGACCGGCTCCAGCGCGGCGCGGCCCAGGTACACCCGCGCGAAACCGTTCCCCGCGGCGGCGATCAACTGCCCGTGCCGGGTCGCGCCCAGCGCGGTCACCGCGCCCGGCAGCACCCGCACCTCGTCGACACCGGAATCCCGGTGATAGGTGTGCAATTCGCGGCGCATCAGGTCCACCCAATACACGCAATTGAGCGCCGGCATCCACAGCGGGCTCGTCCCGCACAGCGCCTGCCGGTCGACGAGCAGCTCGAAGTCCTCGGACATCGACCTCTCCCATCCCGAAACACGCCCGCACTCGATCGCCGAGGCTACTGGTGAATTCGGCAATTCGGGACCGCCGACCGGGGTTTCCCGAAAATGGTCCAATGGGGACGCCGGAGCCTCGATGCACCATCCGGCCTATTCGACTACCGCAATTGCGCGCGAGGGAACAATTTCACCGGCCGCCTGCCCGAATGGTCCACGTTGCACGATCGCCGGTCACAGCCCGGAAACGTCCCGGACGAAACAAACCCGGTCGTGCCCCCGGCCGTCGTAATCCCGGTGCACGGGCACCCCGTCGGCCTC
Source organism: Saccharopolyspora sp. NPDC045839 (assembly GCF_056431645.1). Classification (NCBI taxonomy): domain Bacteria; kingdom Bacillati; phylum Actinomycetota; class Actinomycetes; order Pseudonocardiales; family Pseudonocardiaceae; genus Saccharopolyspora; species Saccharopolyspora sp. NPDC045839. The sequence goes on along the minus strand of NZ_JBWKKH010000004.1, from coordinate 4,509 downwards.
GGTCTCGCCGGGAACGAGCTCGAATCCCATGCGCCGGTGGAACGCGATCGACCCGGAGTTGGCCGGGGACGTGATGCAGTGGACGCGGCGACGCCCGGCCCGAGAAGCGGCATCGAAGAATGTGGCATATAGCGCGCGAGCGAGCCCGCTTCGACGCAGCGCCGGATCGACGCCGACGAAGTGGATGTAGGCGTCCTCGGCGCGGTCGGCGGACAGGAATCCGATCAGGAAACCGGTCATTAGGCCATCCCGATCGGCCACGAAGCTGGTGCCGGAGAAATGCTGCAGGAACAATCGCGGCACCAGCAGCGACAATTCCCTAGCGGCGGCGGGGCTGCGGGAATCCGTCCACCACGACTCGATCGCCGCCACGATCCGCTGGTGATCGTGCTCTTCCGCCTGGCGAAGCAGATCAGTCATGTTCGCCACCCTAGGCGTCGTGATCAGGAACCGTAAAAGACGCGTTCGACGACGGCGCGGGCATGCCGCGTGACCCGGAGGTAGTCGTCGACGACCTCACCGGTGTCCACTCCGGCCGGATAGCCCAACGCGGCGGCGACCGCGCTCAGCTCCCAGGTGTGCTTGGGAAGCTGGTCATCGGGCTTGCCGCGCACCAGCATCACGGCGTTGCGCACGCGCATCGCCAACGTCCACGCCTCGATGAGCTCGTCGGCATCACCGGCCTCCATGACACCGACGGCCGCCGCGGTGCGCAGCCCGGTCACGGTCGAAGTGGTTCGCAGCTCGGGAAACTCGTGCGCGTGCAGCAGCTGCAGCAGCTGCAGCGTCCACTCCACGTCGGCCAGGCCGCCGCGCCCGAGCTTGGTGTGCGTGGCCGGGTCGGCGCCTCGCGGCAGCCGCTCGGAATCCACCCGCGCCTTGATGCGCCGGATCTCCCTGACCTTGGCCTCGTCCAGCCCGCCCTGCGGATACCGGATCGGGTCGATCGCGTGGCAGAACCGCTCGCCCAGGTCTCGGTCGCCGGCGACGGCGCGCGCCCGGAGCAGGGCCTGCGCCTCCCATGCCTCGCCCCAACGCCGGTAGTACGCCAGGTAGGAATCCAGGGTCCGGACCAGCGCCCCCTGCCGTCCCTCCGGCCGCAGGTCGATGTCGACCTCCAGCGGCGGATCCTGGCTCGGCGCACCGAGCAGCCGCCGGACCTGCTCCACGACGGAAGTGGCGAACCGGACGGCCGAACGCTCATCGGCCTCGCCGACGGGCTCGCACACGAACATCACGTCGGCATCGGAGCCGTAACCCAGCTCGTTGCCGCCCAGGCGCCCCATCCCGATGACGGCGATCCGCGCCGGGATCCCGCCATCGGACCGGCTGGCCACGTCCCGCACGGCGACATCCAGCGCGGATTCCAGCACGGCGACCCAGATGTTCGACAGGGCCCCGAACACCGTGGTCGGTTCCATCAGGCCGAGCAGGTCGCCGCACGCGATGCGCAGCAGCTCGTGCCGCCGCAACGAACGAGCCGCGGACACCGCCCGCTGCGGCTCCGAGTACCGCGCCACCGCGCTGCGCAGCGAAACCGCTGCCTCCATCGGATCTCGTTCGGCGAGAGCCGAAGTGTCCGAGAGCAGCCGCAGCACCTCCGGTGCCCGCACCAGCAGTTCCGGCACCAGCTTCGAAGTGCCCAGCAGCTGGGCCAACCGCTCGGCGACCACGCCCTCGTCGCGCAGCAGCCGCAGGTACCAAGGGGTTTCGGCCAACGCCTCGGAAACCTTGCGGTAGGCCAGCAGACCGCCGTCGGGATCGGGCGTGTTCGCCAGCAGATCCAGCAGCATCGGCAGCAGGGTGCCCTGGATGCTGGCCCGCCGCGACATCCCGGACGTCAACGCCCCGATGTGCCGCAACGCGCCTTCCGGCGAGGTGTAGCCGAGCGCGGCCAGCCGCTCGACGGCCGCCGAGGTGGTCAACCGCAGCGCCGCGGTGGGCACCTTCGCGACCGCCTCCAGCAGCGGACGGTAGAAGAGCTTCTCGTGCAGTCGGCGAACCCTGTTGCCGTGCCGGCGGAACTCGCCCACCAGGGCCTGAGCCGCGGTGTTCCGGCCGCTGGAGCGCAAACCGACCGCGCGGGCCAGCACCGTCAGCGCATCGGCGTCGTCGAACGGCGGGAAGAGGTGGGTGCGCCGCAATTGCCGCAGCTGCAACCGGTGTTCCACGGTGCGCAAGAACCGGTAGGAGTCCACGAGGTCGGCCGCGTCCGCGCGGGCCACGTAGCCGCCGTCGCCCAACGCCAGCAAAGCGTCCAATGTGGATTTCGAACGGAGCGAGCCGTCGCTGCGGCCGTGCACCATCTGCAACAGCTGCACGGCGAACTCCACGTCCCGCAGACCGCCGCGGCCGAGTTTCAGCTCACGCTCCACCAACTCCGAGGGGACGTGCTCCTCGACCCGCCGCCGCATGGACCGCACGTCCACGACGAATCCCTCGCGCTCCGCGGCGGTCCACACCAACGGCTGCACGGCCTCCAGGTAGCGGTCGCCGAGCTCTTCGTCGCCGGCCACCGGCCGCGCCTTCAACAACGCCTGGAACTCCCAGGTACGAGCCCACCTGCGGTAGTAGCTGAGGTGCCCGTCGAGCGTCCGCACCAGCGCGCCGGCCTTGCCCTCCGGCCGCAACGCGGCATCGACCTCGAAGAAGGCCGGGCCCGCGACGCGCATCATGAGGCTGGCCAACCGGGTCGCCGCCGGGATCTCCGATTCGCTGTGCGCGACGAACACGACGTCGACGTCGCTGACGTAGTTCAACTCCCGGCCGCCGCACTTGCCCATCGCGATCACCGCGAGCCGAGGCACCTCGTCCACGCCGGACCGCTGCAATTCGGCGACGGCGACCGACAGGGCCGCGCGAAGCGCAGCCACCGCGACGTCGGAGAGGTTCGCCGCGACGCTCTCGTACGGCAACGTGGGCAGCGAAGGCTCCGCGACGCTAGCCATGTCATTGCCGGCAACATCCAGCAGCAAGCCGCGATAGGTACTCCGCAAAGCACTGACCGCCTCCGGTCCGTGCAAACTCGCAACCGGGCCGCGCGCTGTTCCCGGCACCCCGTCTCCGTCCGCCCCCACTGACGCCAGCAGCACCGCGGTACGTTCCTGGAGGGTGCTCGGCTGAACGGTGTCGGAGCGCAAACGGCGCCAATCACCGGGATTCGCCACGAGATGATCGGCGAACGCCGTGGAATCGCCGAGCACACCGAACAAGCGCCCGCGCAGCCCGATGTCGTCCCCGAGCGACCGCGACAACTCCGCCCAGCCCGAGCCGACGGCTTCCCGAATCCGGTCGAGCGACAGCAGCGCGAGATCCGGGTCCGGCGTGCGGGACAACGCGGCGACGATCGGCTCGGATTCCCCCGGGCCGGTGTCCGACCACCAGCCAACTCGCCTCAACTGGTCCCCGGCCCGCGACGCGTCGCTGAATCCGTAACGCGCGGTGGACGGCACCGAACCCGATCGGGACGAGTTGCTGTTCGCCATGTTCGAACCGTAGTCCGCATCGAATCCCGTTGGAGACCCCACCTGACGACAATCATGCCAACGGCAGGAACCTGCTGGTGGTCCGCTCCTCCGGCGGCGTGGCGACCAGCCGGACGAAGCGCTCGGCGACCGGCTGCCAGGTTTCGGCGAGGTCGGCGTGGAACTGCCGCAGATGCTCGACCTCCAGCTGCCCCGGCCGCACCGTCTCCGCGACCTCGGGCGACAGCCTGGCCCACTCCAACACCATGTCCGGCGTCGTCTCGATGTGGAACTGCAACCCGTAAGCGCAGTCCCCGACCCGGAACGCTTGGTTGTCGCACTTCGGGGAAGAAGCGAGCAGTTGCGCCGACGGCGGCAGGGAAGAGATCTCGTCGGTGTGGAACTGCAGCACATCAGGGGTCAACGGAACCGGGCCGAGCAGCGGATCCTCCGCCGCGGCATCCCGCTTCGCCACCAACAAGGTCCCGGCCTCCGGCCCCTTGCGAGCTGGACGCACCTGGCCGCCGGTAGCGACCGCGAGCAGCTGAGCACCGAGGCATACCGCCAACACCGGCACCCGCTCACCAACGGCCTTGCTCAGCAGGGCGCGAAGCCCGGCCAGCCAAGGGTGTTCCGCGTCGTCGTACACGCCCATCTCGCCGCCGAGCACGACCACGCCCTGGTGATCGTCGAAGCCGGCCGGGAGCTCCTGCTCCGCCGGAAGCACGACGTCGAGTTCCGCGCCGGCGGCGAGCAGCCACTCGCCGAGCTCGCCCGGCGGATCCAACTTCGACGGTTGGACAACGAGAATCCGCACACCACCCATGCCCGTGAGCGTACGTGCCGACACCACGGCCGCCTACGGCCTTTCGGGCTCGGTTCGCACTTCACGACAAATGGAGAAAGGGTCCCTTCTCTTCCGGGTAACCGGAAGAGAAGGGACCCTTCTCAAATAATGTGTCGGCGGTGTCTTACTCTCCCACACCCTGTCGAGTGCAGTACCATCAGCGCTGGGGAGCTTAGCTACCGGGTTCGGAATGGGACC